>JBAZZY010000001.1:0-300000 GCA_041658565.1 Actinomycetota bacterium
CCTCACTTGGTTGCGCTCGTGCGCGCCGGTGCGAAGTTCGTGAATGGAAAACTGATCGAACGCAACACGGGGAAGGACGCCGCGTGATTCACGCCACGCGTTCCACAACATTTGACGATATCTCGATGCACATGTCGATGTTGGACATCAAAGAAGGCAGGACAGACCATGAAGACCTCGCCTCGGACCCGAGGCTTCGCCAGCCCGAAGAGGAATGACGGGGGCGCAGTTCGTTCTGCGCTTCGGCGCGGTGCTTCGCGAGATGTCGGGGCGCCGAGGATGCCATCCGCAAGGCCAATGACATGGTGACTATGGTTAACGAGGAGCTGAAACGAGCGTACGACGACTTGGAGGCCTTCTCGTACAGCGTCGCCCATGACCTCCGCGCTCCGTTACGAGCGATCGATGGATTCTCTCAGATCCTGGCGGAGGATTACGCGGCGCAATTGGATGATGAGGCGAAGCGTGTGGTCGGGGTTGTGACCGAAAACGTCCGGCGCATGGAAGCCCTTATCGACGACCTCCTCAGCTTTTCCCGTGTCGGTCGGGCCGCGATCACGACTCGTCTGGTTGATATGGCACCGATCGTTCGCGAAGCAGCCGACTGGATGCGCGCGCTCGAACCAGAGCGGAGGATCGATGTGGGGATCGGACCGATGGGTCATGTCCCGTGTGATCCAGCGATGATCAAACAGGTGTGGACGAATCTACTCGCCAACGCTTTCAAGTTCACGCGTTGCCGCGCCGTCGCGCACATCGACATACGCCGTGAGGACCGTCCGGGTGAGGTTGTCTATTCGGTGCGGGACGACGGGGCGGGCTTCGACATGCGATACGCGGCCAAGCTTTTTGGGGTCTTCCAGAGATTGCACCGGGCGGACGAATTCGAGGGCACCGGTATCGGTCTTGCACTCGTTAGGCGCATCGTGCTGAGGCACGGCGGGTGGGTGGCGGCCGAAGGGGAAATCGACAGAGGGGCAAGCCTCTCCTTCGCGCTTCCGACGCAAGAGTGGGCGGTGCACCAATAGCGATAGGGGCACGGGCTGTGGAACTCGATGCAGGACAGGTCGCTGGGCCGCGCTACATGTTGTTGATCGAGGACAACGTGAGCGACGAAAGGCTGACGAGGCGCGCGCTTCAAAGGGCCAACATCCTGAACAGGCTCGAAGTTGTGCGCGACGGAGTTGAGGCGATCGACTTCATCTACCGGCCGTCGGCGGACGGTGGAATGCGGGAGCTACCGGCGGTCACCTTGCTGGATCTCAAGCTTCCGAGAATCGATGGCCTGGAAGTCCTTCGACGGATCCGGGAGGATGAGCGAACTCGGTTGATGCCCGTCGTCGTGATGACCTCTTCGAAGGAAGAGGAAGACATCCTCGCCGCGTATCAGCTCGGATCGAACGCTTATCTGCGAAAGCCCGTGGATGTCGCCGACTTCGTGGTGGCGGCGCGCGTGCTTGGATTGTCCTGGCTGCTCATGAATGAACCACCGCCCGGGGTGCCATCGTGAGCGCTGCAAGCAGGATCCTTATCCTTGAGGACGTGCTCGCGGACGCCAAGCTTATGGAGAACAAGCTGCGCCGCGCAGGCATCAAGTACGAAGCACGTGTGGCGGACGGAAGGGCCGCGTACGTCCGGGCGCTTGAGGAGGCGTGGCCGGATCTGATCCTTTGCGATTACACCCTGCCCGATATCGGAGGCTGCGAGGCTCTCGCACTTGCGAAGCAATGCTGCCCACAGGTCCCTGTCATTATCGTCACCGGTTCGCTCGGCGAGGAAGCTGCGGCGGAGGTTGTCGGACTTGGCGCCGTTGACCACGTTCTGAAGTCCGCCTTGCTTCGGCTCGGCCCTGCCGTCCGCCGCGCGCTGCAAGAGCGAGACAGAATCTGCCGCAGCGAGGAGGATCGCGAGGCCGCAGTCGAGGTTCTCGTACGTCGCGACCGGGTGCTGGAGGCCGTCGTCTTCGCAGCGGGGCGATTGCTGTCCGGTAGCTGGGATGATGAAGCCGATGCCATCCTGGCGTGTCTCGGCACGGCGGTTCAGGTCACCCGTGTACGCATCCTCCGGTTGCGCGAGGTACCGGAGGGCACGCCGCTCGTGAGCCTATTGAAGGAATGGGTGGCGCCGGATGTCGTGAGTGTGGATGGCGCGGCACTCGTGGATCTTCCGTTCTTCGATCTCGGATGTGCCGATTGGTACAATCGCTTGCTCGCGCGCGAAGTCGTCCATGGCTCCGTGAGGGAGTTCGCGGAGAGCGGGCGGCCTTTGCTCGAATCGCAAGGCGTCGTCTCACTCGCTTTGGCCCCGATCTTTGTCGGCGGGAGGCCGTGGGGTCTTCTCGACTTTGAGGATTGCGCGCGCGAACGTCCGTGGTTGTCGACTGAGATCGATGCGTTGCGCGCTGCTGCGGACACGATTGGATCTGCGATGGCGCGCGAGCGTGCCGAATCGGACCTTCGACTGTCCGAGAGGAGATCGGCCGAGGCTCTTTCTCTCCTGCGGTCGATCCAATCCACCGCGCCCGTGGGGCTCGCCTTTGTCGATGGAGACCTCAGGTATGTCAGCATCAACGAAAGACTTGCGGCCATCCAGGGGATCTCAGTACGGGAGTCCATCGGACGCACCGTCGCGGAGACCGGGCCGCACCTGGGGCCTTCGCTTGCGGACTGCTGCCGATACGTCCTTGAAACCGGCGAGGAGTTGGTCAACGTCGAGTCGCGCGGGGAATGCGCGCAGGAGCCCGGGCGCATCCGTTTCTGGCTCGGCAACTACTACCCGGTGTGCTCGCCCCGGGTTAACCTCGGCGTCGGCGTCGTCGTCGTCGACGTTACCGAGCAGAAGGAGGCCGAGCAAGAACGCAATGAGTGGGCGCGTGCTTCGGCGGCCTCGATCGCAGCGGCAACTGAGGCGCGCGATCCATATGTCGCCGGCCATCAGCGGCGAGTTGCTCGCATGGTGGATGTCATCGCTAACGAACTCGGTCTTGACCGAGACACCGTCGAAGGGATCACGTTGGCGGCCGAGATCCACGACATCGGCAAGATCGGTGTTCCCGCGGAGATCCTGTCGAAGCCCGGCCGTCTCCTCCCCGCGGAGTTCGAACTTGTCAAGATGCATCCCGGCAATGGCCGCGACATCGTGGCGGGCATCAAGTTCCCTTGGCCGGTCGCCGACATGATCCACCAGCATCACGAGGCCTTCGATGGGAGCGGCTATCCGCTTGGTCTCAAGGGCGAGGAACTCCTTCTGGGCTCACGGATCCTCCACGTCGCCGACGTACTCGAAGCGATGTCCTCACACCGTCCCTACCGCCCTGCGAGGAAAATCGATGAGACCCTCGACGAGATCGAAAAGGGGAAGGGGACTCAGTTCGATCCCGTTGTCGCCGAGGCGTGCCTGCGTCTGTGCCGCGAAGGCCGCCTCGATCTTGAGGGATGGAAGTAGCGTCGATGATTGCGCGCGCGCGCGAGGCCTTTCGATAGGCGCGACGTCCACGGGACTCGCTGAGAGGAGTGGTCGATGGAAGAAGGTGCGCAAGGTTTGTCGTTGCCCTCGGGCACGAGTGAAGAGAACGGGAACCGTCACATCGACGCGTGGATCAGGGGCAGGACGCACCGGCTGTCCCCACAGGAGTGGCGGGTGATAACCCTGGCCTTCGAGAACGTCGGTCCTTCCGGAGCCCTATCTACCCTTGGTATCGCGGGCCGGACCTTGGAGAGACATCGATCGTCGATAAGGCGAAAGCTTGCGATTCCACCCGGAGTGAGGTTCGACGAGTACGTCCGTCGGGTGTTCGCTGTCGAGGTCCAATCGGAGCGCTCTGCGCCGCTTGCGGAAGCAAGAGCGAATGATGAACGCCGAGTGAAGTGGCTGCTGCGTCTATCACTCGACGAGTTGCGCGAACTCGGCGCGTCAGCAAGGATCCGCGCGCGCACCATCCAGAGTCCCTTGGCTGCCGAGGTCGATGAAGAACTCGTGCGCGAAGCTGACGATCTCCGGGAAGTCGGGTTCGCTATGACCGAGCTCTATGAAGCGACGGTGCGCGCCATTCGCGCGAGGTCCGCTTCGATTGACGCAGGTGTCGGCTGATCAGTCCAGCCGACCGGGAGGGCGTCGTTCTCACGCCGACGATTCCGTTCTCACGCGGCACCGCGTGGTCTCCTCGCCGGCACCTGGCGACGATCGCTCCCGGCGGGGTCCAGTCGAAGCCTACGACGTCCACCTTGGTGCCAACGACGCGAGCGCTGACCGATTTCGCGTCAACTCTCCCCGCGGGGATGGAGAAGGTCTAAGGCCAAAGCGGAGCATGCAGCCGCGATTTCTACCGGATCCTCAAGAGGAACCAGTGCGCGGCCCGCCATCTGGCAACCCTGGGCCTCGGGTGTACCGAATAGCTCGCGGAGGTAGTCGATCGCCGCTCGGGCGACGTCTCTGGATCGATCATCAACCAAGAGGTGATTGACGCCGGCGGCTAAGGTCTCGGTCGGGATCGCGCGCAGAATTCTGAAAGTGTCGAGAGCGTCCTTGTCTGCGAGTCGATCCGGAGAATCCCTTCGCTCATAGATCTTGTGCAGCTTGGAAACCAGGAGAGCGGCCGGGCCCGCGACCATGATCACCAAGGAACGCGAGTCTGCGTGATCGAGGGATGCAACAGAGACCGGCGCGCGTTCGACGAGCACGGCTTCGAGACCTTTGGCCTTGCGCGCAACCTGATCGCCATGAACTCCGAGTCGCGCACCGCGGCGACCAGCCCCGCCGACAGCTTCTGGAACGAGCAGATCGACTTGGACATCACCTCTGCCGCGCCAGATGCCGGGTTGCCTGAGATCACGGACGAAGCCGGCATCCGTCATGGCTTGTTCGATCCGGGGCTGGTCGTGGAGTTCCGCCGGGTCGAGCACCAGATCGGCGTCGGTCGTGTACTCGGCGATCGCGAACTCAGCTGCACCGGTGTGGACGTAGATAGCCTGGGCGCCAACCAGCACGATCGCGTCGAGTTGCTCACGCAGGGCTTCCAGAGCGTCGAGCAGGACTCGCCGCGCTGCCACGTACTCGGGATCAAGAACGCCAGACATCTTCGTTCTGCTCCATCCATGTGATCAATGCGTCCCCCTCGGCCGGCCCGCGTCCGGGGCTTGTAAGCAGATCGGCAGCGACTTGGGACGCAGCCGCGTACGTGAGCCCGTCGCGCATCGCCGTCCGCTCGAAGACGACATCATCGAACGGCTCCGCCAGGATGACGTTCGCACCCGTATCCGCCGGACGGAGGTCGAGCTTCTTTGCCGCGTCAGAAATGGACGTCACGTAGAGGGCTGCGAGACGTGCCGGAGCGACGGCTGCGAGCTGAACGGCGGCAAAGGAGCCCGTTACCGAATACGCCATTCCGAACTCCCGGAGTCTTTCGAGAAGCGCCTGTGAACCCCGGGGTGCGAGAAACGTCTGAGTGCGGCTGGATCTTGTGAAAGCGTAATCCTGCACCCATCGGCGAATGAGACCCGGCCAGTCGACGGATTCGATCGGGCCTCGGCCTTCGCGTATCACGATCGCCTCGCGGTCGAGAAGTTCGACGACGCGCGAGACCGACGCCACCGGCGTTCGCGATAGTTCCGCAAGCTCTCTGACACCGTAGGGGGGCCGGAAGTCGCACAGTGCCCGCACAGCTCGTCCCGCGGTAGGGCCCTTCAATGAGCGAAGCGGTCTCTCGTCGGGCCACGGGCTGGAATCAGCGCCGGTACGTTCCACGAAGAGTGCGGGACGCTCAAGCGCCAAGCGCAAGTTCCCGGTCGCATCCGCGTAAGCAGCGCCGGCCTTGGCCAGTCGCTCGCGTGTCCTTGGCCCCAGGAAAGGTGCGACGATGAGCGGAGCCTCGGGACCATATCGACGGACCTGCTCGAGTACCGCCGGTACGTCCTTGGGGTCGATCCTTCTCTTAAACCCCACGATGAAAGTCGCCCCTTTCCCTTCCGGGCTGCGGATCTCTAGGAGGGCGTCGGGGCGCGATCTCGATTTGGCTCCGCCCCGCGTAGGGTCGCGCTCAAGGAGTATTACCTCCCACGACTCGGGAAGCCGCTCCTTCAGCGTGTCGACAAAGGATCGCAATAAGTCTGTCGCAGTAATCGCCTTATTCCACATGAGGTGGAACAGCTTAGTTCATGGAACACACTCGGGCAACCAGGGACCGCCTCCGTGCGGGGACCCATCGGAGACAGAATTCTGAGCCCGCGTTTCCGCAGGTAGCGGAGGCGGAAGGAATCGAACCCACCCGGCCCGGTGAAGGGCCGCACCGGTTTTGAAGCGTTGCCTGGGTACCTTGGCGGCCTGCGGGAGTGAGCGCTTTCGCAGGTCGTGCGGGTCCAGTGATAGCCGGGTCAACGGGGGGCGGCAACTCAGCGCCCGGGCGCGTCCTGTCGTTTGTGTAAGTGTGTGACCTCCCGGAGTCGTGCAGACCCCAGGAGGTCACGATGAACACAAGACCTGTGGATGACTCGGCGTCGACGGCGTCCAGGCCGGAGCGTCCAACGATTGATCCCGAGCCCTTCCGCACGGCAGGCACAGGTAACGGAACACGATCCACGCCGACCAGTTCGAGTAGCCAAGGCTCAACCCACCCGCAGACCTGCGGGAAAGTCGAGCTCTTCCACCAGACCCTCAATGAGGATGCTGCGCTCGACGCGTGCGACACGTTCGCCTGACCGGCCAGTCGCAAAGGTAGACGTCTTTGCGGCTTCGGAGCGACGGGGTAATGATAGAGCGATGCCGTCGAAGGCACCACACACACGCGCTCCTGACCTGATGCGGGGCGTTGCCGGCGGGGCGCTCTTGGGTGTTCCGTTGCTGTTCACGCAGGAGGTCTGGGACCTCGGCGAGACGCTTGACCCTCTCGTGATCCTCGCGCTCATCACCGTGGCCTTCGGCGCCGACGTGGTGCTCTCATACTTCGTCGGATTCCGTGCGGGACGAACCCACCGGCCGATCGAAGATGCGGTGGTCGGCTTCGGCCTGTCGGTCATCCTCGCCGCGGTCCTGCTCCTGGTCCTCGGTCGGATCCAGATCGGCATGCCGACTGGCAACCTGACCGGCCTCGTTGCGCTCACCTCCATCCCGATAGGGATCGGATTCGCGATCGGCAACGCGCTCGCGCCGCGCAAGGGAGGCGAGGGTGCGCGCGAGATGACCGGGGCGTCCGGAGACCTTCTTGCCGCGGCCGCAGGTGCCATCGTGCTCGCGCTGAACATCGCCCCCACCGAGGAGCCGATCCGGCTCGCTCAAGAACTCGGCTGGATCCGGCTCACTCTGCTGGTCGGTGTCTCACTGCTGCTTCCATATCTCATCGTGTTCGAGGCTGAATTCGGCGGTCGCGAGACCAGGCGCGCGCACAACGGGGCGACGCAGCATCCTTCCACGGAGACGGCGTTGGCGTACCTGATCGCTTTCCTTCTCTCAGGGGTCCTTCTGTGGGCCTTCGGACGCCTCGATGCGATGGATGGTCCTGCCCTGTCGGCAGTCGTCGTCCTTTCATTCCCGGCGTCTTTGGGCGCGGCACTCGGACGGATGCTGGTGTGAGCGTGCGAGGCATCAGGCGCGAACGCACCCCGTTAGAGGTCGCCGTTCTTCTCGTGTCGGCCGTCGCGGTTGCTGCGATCGTGATCGGGTTGCTCCTCGCACGCATCGCAGGCGGTAACGGTCCGCCGGACTTGCGTGTGTCCGTCGCGCAAACCCCGATCCATCGCAGCGGTGGCGCCGTGTATGCGGTCATCGTCCGGAACGTTGGAGGTGAGACCGCCGCTAATGTCGTCATCGAGGTTGTCGTGGGTGAGGAGACGCGAGAGATCAGCCTGGTCTCCGTCGCGAAGGGTGATGACGAAGAGGCGGCCGCCGTCTTTCCGTCCGGTACGAGCGGCGAGCCGCGCGCGACGGTGACCTCGTACCATCGAGCGACGCGGGACTGAGTGTCCCGGCTGCGCGCGCTGTTTGTCGCGACGAACCGCCAGAGTGAGGCCGGCTTTCCGTGACGGCCACGTGACGCTGCGGATCTTCACTGTGAGTGAAGATCTCCCTACGTTCATTGATCGGAGGCCGGCCGTGATGTTCCTCTTGCTCCTCGCCGTGGTGCTTTTCCTGCTCGGGTTCTTCACAGTGAAGATCCTCTGGTGGGCTGCGGTTGTGCTTGCCGTCGTATGGCTCGTCGGAACGCTTCGCGGTCGTGGCCATGCATGACGGGAAGTCGGCAGACTCGATCTGCATCCCGCGGTGATCCCAGACGACGAAACGCTCGGGCAGCGCCGGGGCCCGATACGGACCTCGGATGGACCGCCGGCGTGGTTGGATCCACCCGCCATCTGGCAACCCTGGGCCTCAGGTGTACCGAGGAGCTCGCGGAGGTAGTCGATCGCTGCTCGGGCGACGTCTCCGGATCGATCATCAACCAAGAGGTGATCGACGTCGGCGGCCAAGGTCTCGGTCTGGACTGCGCGCAGGATTCTGAGGATATCGAGAGCGTCCTCTGCGAGACGATCCGGGGAATCCCTTCGCTCATAGATCTTGTGCAGCTTGGCGACCAAGAGAGCGGCCGGGCCCGCGACCATGACCACTGAAGAACGCGAGTCTGCGTCGTCGAGGGACGCAGGAGACAGCGACGCGCGTTCCACGAGCACGGCTTCGAGACCCTTGGCCTTGCGCGCGACCTGATCGCCGTGAACTCCGAGTCCAGCACTGCGGCGACCACTCCCGCCGACAGCTTCTGGAACGAGCAGATCGACTTGGATATCTCCGTCTTCGCGCCAGATGTCGGGTTGCCTGAGATCACGGACGAAGCCGGCATCCGTCATGCCTGTTCGATCCGGGGCTGGTCGTGGAGTTCCGCCGGGTCGAGCGCTAGATCGGCGTCTGTCGCGTACTCCGCGATAGCGATTCAGCCTCGCTCGGACCATCAACCAAGCCGGGATCCCGCTTCCCGGTGTGGATCTGTTCGGCGAAGTCTCCAACAGGTGACTCGCGCCTACGCGAATACGCGATCACGTCTTCGCTCGTAGCGGAGGCGGAAGGAATCGAACCCACCAGCCGCCGTTAGGCGGCTCACCGGTTTTGAAGGGCCTCCAAGTCGATACGAGTAGGTCTGGTTGAGATGGATCAAGACGTGTTGTCGCAGGTCAGACCTGATCCGCGGTACGAGTGCGTCCGATGGAGTGGAACGAGTTGGCGTGAGTTTGTCTCCATTCTTGGCTCCAATTTGCAGCGTCCTCAGCAACATGAACCTCGCAAGGGAGCGTCAGAGAAATGCTGCGCAGTCGGCGACGCGCTGGCAGATCTCCTCCCAAGTCGGGAGCGGATCACTACCGAAGTAGAGCTCCGGCATCGTCGCTTCGTAGGCCGCCCGGCAGCGGACCGAGGCAGACGTGGCTGGGTCAAATGCTGCGCTGGAGGCGAACCCGCCCTCCGGCCTGGCCGATGCGCCTTCGGTCCCGCCGAAGAATCTCCGCGTGATCTCGTCGATGCTATCGATGACGGCGAGGGTCTGATGCCGGTCCTCCAAGAGTCCGAGAACGCGTTCGTCGCCGAGCAGTTCGTGGACGTCGTAGAAGTGACGCCCGCTTCGAGGTTTCGGCTGCAGGCCGTCGTCGGCGATGAGTCGGAGCGAAAGCTCGTGAACGTGAACGAGCTTCTCGAGAAGGGTCCGCGCGGGATGGAGGACCGGCAGTTCGAATGGCGCGAGGTCCTCGTACTCATCGAGGTCGTCACCCGCTGCCGCGAGCGCGTCCCCGAGCAGCGAGCCGATGGCCACACGCTCATGGGGATGTGCGCCGCCTCGGACGCCCATCTCCAACAGCACGCTGGTTGCGATCAGCGCGGTTCGCTCGCGAGTGGCTGGATAGCTCACCGCGAAGGAACGGTGACGGCCCGACTCGGCACCACCGACGCCCGTGGTCTCGCCACCGACGCCGGCGGCCGCAGCCTCTCCCATCGCCTTCATCAGCTTGTCGACAGCACCTCTCCCGCGATCTCCGGGCAGCACGAGCACGTCGATGTCTTCGGAGAATCGCTCGATGATCCCGTAGCCCTTGGACAGACTCGTGCCGCCCTTGAAGATGAAGTCGTCGGGGAAGTTCGCGACGAGGACTCGGAGCACCTCGCTGACCCAGTAGTCCTTCTCGACCGCGGTCGCGCTGATGTCGAGGCGCTCGGCGACCACGTCCAGGGTTGGCCCGAACTCGTCCGAGTCGCGGAATTGCATCAGCTGCTCAGACCGCGAGCGCCAGATCGTGGCGAACCGAATCGCTGCGGGCGGGCCGGACAGCAGCCGCGTCAGCCGATCGGTCCATCGCCCCGAGAAGATGACGAAGCCGCTCACGAGCACGAGGCGGCTCGGTTGCCGACGCCCGCACGACGCGATCGAGGCGGAGGGTTCCGCCCCTCACCAGATCCGCGATGCGCTCGACGGCGGCGTCGGTCGAAACCTCGACGAGGGTGTCCCAGTCGCGAAGCACCTCGAGGAGAGCGACCTCGGGTGGTCGTAGCCGCTCGTCTCGGCGCTTGGTGCTCGCAGCGCGGCTGACGAACCGAACGGTGCCCGGGTTGCGCGGCACCCGACCAGGTACTGCGATCGTCTCGCGGCGCGGCACTTGTGTGGAGAGTCCCAGCGTGAGCGCTGCGCTCCAGCCGGCGGGGCCGGTGCCGGACGCATCGATCACCTCGTGGACGAAGCGATCGGGTGATGGGGGAGCCATGCCGAGTCGTGTCGGCGCCCCGCGCCAGTAGAGCCCGCGTCGAACTCGACGAAGCTCCTCGGCTCGAGCTAGCCGCGACAGCGCCTTCGCGACCGCTTCGGGCGAGCCGTCGAAGTCCTCGGGGCGCCAGAAGCGATCACGCGAGGCGAGGACCCGCTTACGGATCTCGGGCGCAACTCTTCCATCGCTCATGACGGGCATGGTAGCACCGTTGTCGGTAACTCGCTACGCGCAGTTGACAGAAGCGGGTGTGGAAGGGCCGTTTGCCCGATATTGGGGTGACCTGGGTGTGGCACCCAGGGCTCGCTGTCCTTGTTCGGTCTCAGCGCGAAGCGTTTGGTCGCCGCGATCGAGGAGCAAGTCGGCCCGCATCGCCCGGTTCTGCAACTCCGGTGGGCGACAGCGACCTCGCCTGAGGTTGTGGAGGTCGTCTACTCCGATCCCGCGAGCGACGAACTGCGCGGAATGCGAATCAGCCTTGCTCTAGTGCGGTCCGCGCCTGAGCGGATCAGGCAAAGCTCGATTGAGGAACTGGCCTTCGACATCGTGACAACAGGCGTCTTCGAACCGAGGCCGCCAGAGGACTTTCTGTTGCCAGACCATGCAGGCATTAGATGGTTATCGATGGATCGGTGGATCGAGGAAGTCAGTTGACGCAGCGTCTTTCCCAGGATGGACTGGCGAGGCGTTCCTGTGGGCGGACGTGGAGGGATTCAGTCTGTTTCTCCAAGCGTCCGATCGATGCCGGTGCTGGCTCCTTGAGTAGTGACCAGTGGCAACACCAGGCGACAGCATCAGATGGACTTCGCGAACAATGCGACGGGACGGTGGATCGGCAGATGGGCAAGACGCCAACGCGGTATGTCGAAGTCGAGTAGAGAGGACGCAGCAATGGATCTGTGCTACTGCTTTGCTGCGACCGGATATCTGGACACGATCAAATGAGGGCATGGCGGTGAATCGGCCATATGTTCGGATCGTCTTGGCGATGATGTTATTCGTGGAATGGTTGTGGGCAATCGGCTACGGGGCGATCGTGATCCTCGGGGAAATCGCGTTTTCGGCTCTTACCCCGGCGTCCGTCGCAAGGGGCGTCCTCATTTCCTTGTTCTTTTTCGTCATGCTTGTCACGCTGCCCTTTGCTGTAGTCGGTTTCCTCTGGCCTGGGAGGCCCTTTGCGCGCAAGCACGCCGCGATTGTGCGTGCGGCAATTTTCACGGTGGCGTTTGGAAACGCTCTCGGGGCTTTGGACGCGGCCCGCGGGCTGCCGGCAGGCGCCGGAACAGATCCACTCGATGCAGTGGGGGGTGCTCTCATTCTCTTGGTGGCGGCCGTCACCGTCCCAGCCTGCGTGCTGTATCAGCGACGGTTCTCCATAGCCGCTGAGGGCGATGAAGCGTCTAACGGATCAGGAGTGACCTGAGCGCTCGTCCCTTTCCCCGGCGTAGATTCACTGCCGAGTTCAAGCAAGAGGTAGTCGATCGGCATGTGGGTGCGCGGGGGGCTGCTCTGGGCGATCCGGCCTGTAGCCACACGACGTACAGGCGCGCGCCCCTGCGGGGACAGCCCCCAATCTTGAGTCAGCGGCGTCGGTAGACGTCTGCTCGGTGCTCGATCGTCAGGATGAAGACGACATGCTCTTCGCCGTCGATTCTGTAGATGATCCGGAAGTCGCCTCTCGAAGTCGCGTGAAGTCCCTCCAGTTCGAAGCGAAGGGGGTGGCCGACCCGCTGCGGGTTGTCGGCGAGCGATCCGTAGATGAACTCGATGGCCGCGGTGGCCGCTTTCTCAGGGATCCGACCGAGCGCTCTTCTCGCGGGGCCGGCCCATTCGATGTCGTAGGGCCTTCGGATGTGCGGAGTCACCGGTGCTTTGCGAGCCGGGCGGCCTCATCTTTGGTCAGGCGCCTGGCCTTGCCGGCGGTGATCTCGGTCTGAGCCTGGCGGATCTCCTTGACCATTCGCGGGTTGCTGAGGACAGCCAAGGTTTCTTCAAGGGACTCAAGATCTTCGAGATTCATGATTACCGCGGACGGCTGGCCGTGCTTCGTGATGATGACCCGACCGTGCGCGCGCTCTATGCGATCCACGACCTCGGACAGCCGGTTCTTCACTTCGCCCAGGGGAACATGTTCGCTAATTGCCATGGCTATAAGTATGGCCAATACGTCATGTTCGCGCAAGCGGCCCTGCCGCCTTGCGTATGGATGAGGGCGTCATGCGACCGAAATCATACGGACCACTCGGAAGTAGCTCGGAAGTCCGGCCCTTCCGAGTCAAGCCGGCCAAGGTGTCCGGACACGTGCAGGGCTTTGCCATTCGGCTCGGAGACTCCTGAGGGCGCTCGCGAGGCGGGCCGGCTGCATGAAGCGCGGCCCACACCGGTAGAATGCCCCGCCGTGAGGTCTAACGAGATCCGTCGCAGCTTCCTCGAGTTTTTCCGTGAGCGAGGCCACAAGATCGTCCCGTCGTCGTCCTTGATCCCGGACGACCCCACCCTGCTGCTCACCACCGCCGGGATGGTGCAGTTCAAGCCCTATTTCTTGGGTCAGAAGCCGATCGAGTTCCCGCGCGCGGCCAGTTGTCAGAAATCGGCCCGAACCACCGACATCGAGCGGGTCGGGCTCACGGCGCGCCACATGACTTTCTTCGAGATGCTCGGGAACTTCTCGTTTGGGGACTACTTCAAGCGCGATGCGATTCGTTGGGCCTGGGAACTGTCCACGGGGCCCTTCGGCTTGGACCCCGACCGGATCTGGGTCACGGTCTTCGAGTCCGACGACGAGGCGGTCGAGATCTGGCGCGACGACATCGGTCTGCCGGCCGAGCGGATCGTGCGCCGCGGGGCGGAGGACAACTTCTGGACGATGGGGGTCGCCGGTCCCGGCGGCCCCTGCTCGGAGTTGTTCTACGACCGCGGGCCGGCTTACGGCGAGGTCGTCGGGTTCCAGGACGGCGACCGGATCATGGAGTACTACAACCTGGTCTTCACCGAGAAGCAGGTGGACGAGAACCTTCAAGTCGTCGGGGACCTTCCGCGCAAGAACGTAGACACCGGACTCGGGCTCGAGCGCCTCGCGCAGATCTTGCAGAACGTTCCCACGGCGTACGACACCGACACGCTGCGGCCGATCCTGGCGCGCGCCGAGCAGCTCACAGGCTGCGCCTACGGAACCTCCGAGAAGACCGACATTTCATTGCGGATCATCACCGAGCACGCGCGCGCGGCCTCGTTCCTGATCGGCGATGGTGTGCTGCCCTCGAACGAAGACCGTGGATACGTGTTGCGGCGTTTGATGCGGCGCGCGGTTCGCCACGCGAAGTTGCTCGGTGTGGATGACGTCGTGCTGCCGCAGATGGTCGAGGCGGTGATCGACACGATGGGCGAGGCGTATCCCGAACTCGAGTCCTCGCGCGCGTTCATCACGCAGGTCGTCACCGGCGAAGAGGAAGGGTTCCGCAACACGCTGCGCACCGGTCTGGTGATGCTCGAGACCGAGGTCGATGCGGCGAAGGCTTCGTCGCAGACTTCGCTGGGCGGCGGCGTTGCGTTCAAGTTGCACGACACCTACGGGTTCCCCTTCGAGTTGACCATGGAGATCGCGTCCGAGGCCGGCCTGCAGGTCGACCACGACGAGTTCGCGGCACTGATGACCGAGCAGCGCGAGCGCGCGCGCTCTGCCCGCAAGGTCGTCCTGCGCGACGAAGACGCGTTGCTTGAGGTGTTGGCCGAGTTCGGCTCGACCGAGTTCGTCGGGTACCAGGATGCTGCCGGCGAAGCGCGGGTGCGCGCGATCGTGCGCGGGTCGGACCGGGTCCCGTCGGCCTCGGAGTCCGAAGATATCGAAGTGATCTTGGATCGTTCGCCGTTCTACCCCGAGGGCGGCGGCCAGGTCGGCGATCGAGGGATTATCGAGGCGGATGGCGCGCGCCTGGAGGTTTCAGACACGCAGCGTCGCTTGGGCGACTTGATCGTGCTCACGGCGCGCGTGGTGCAAGGCGAGATCACCTCGGGTGCCGAGGTTCACGCGAAGGTAGACGCGGACAAGCGCGCGGCGACCGAGCGCAGCCACACCGCGACTCACATCCTTCATGCGACGCTGCGGGCCGCACTTGGGGACCAAGCTCGCCAGGCGGGGTCGTTGGTGGAACCCGGGCGGCTTCGCTTCGACTTCTCGCATTCCAGTCGCGTCCCAACCGAGGTGCTGGCCGAGATCGAGGCGACCGTGAACGCGCGTCTGCTCGGCGACGATCCCGTGCTCCCGTACGAAACCACGATGGACGAGGCGCGCGACCGTGGCGCGATGATGTTGTTCGAAGAGAAGTACGGCGACATCGTTCGCGTGATCGAGATCGGCGACTACTCCGTGGAGTTGTGCGGCGGAACGCACGTGACCCGCACGAGCCAGATCGGTCTGGTGAAGGTGCTGGGGGAGGCCTCGATCGGATCCAATCTGCGTCGCATCGAGGCGCTGACCGGCGCCGAGGCCGTTTCGGAGTTTCGTCGGTCGCAAGCGGTCTTGGATCACATTGCCGCGTTGCTGAAGTCCTCGCCTGAAGAGGCGCCGGCGCGCGTCGAGAAGTTGCTCGCGGACCTAAAGGCCGCCGAGCAAGCGGTTCGAAAGCAACAAGCGGCATCCGAGCGCGAGCGCGCGTGGGACTTGGCGCGCCTCGCGGAGCGCATTGGAGAGACCTCGGTCGTGGTGGCCGAGGTGCCCGGGTTGCGAGTGGACGAACTTCAGCGCCTTGGGGTTGCCGTGCGCGAGACGCTGGCCGGACCAGCGGTAGTTGTGCTCGGATCGTCGGTGGACGAGCGCGCGGGAATCGTCGCAGTGATCGACAAGACCACCGGCGCGCGCGGGATCAAGGCGCGCGCGATCATCGCCGACGCCGCGCGCGCGATCGGCGGCGGCGCGGGAGGAAAGGACGAGGTTGCGACCGGAGGCGGCAACCGGCCCGAAGGGGTGGCTGAGGCGCTGCGTTTGGCGCGCGCCACCGTTGCCGAGGTGCTGGCGTAATGGCGCGCTGGCTCGGCATCGACCTGGGAACACGTCGGATCGGTGTGGCCATCTCGGACGGCAAGGGGTTGGTTGCGACGCCGTACGCGGTCCTGGATCGCACCAGCGACGAGCGCGACGCGACCGCGATCCGCGAGATCGCCGCGGCCGAGGGCGCGCGCCAGGTGGTTCTTGGGCACCCGCTGAGTTTGGACGGGACCGCAGGCCATTCGGCGATGGTGGCCGAGGGCTTTGCTGAGAAGCTCAAGGAAATGGGCGTGAAGGTCAAACTCTGGGACGAGCGCTTTACAACGGTGGAGGCCGAGAAACGCTTGAAGTCCGGCGGCGCGGGAGGCAAGCGACGGCGTGCGGTCGTAGACAAGGTGGCGGCTGCCGTGCTGCTTCAGGCATTCCTCGACGCGCGAGGCGGATGAGTTCCGGAGAACGCCTGTCGCCGGCTGCGCCGAAGCGGAGCAAACTCGGCCGACGGATCTTCCTGACGGTTCTCGGCGTCGCCGTGCTCGTGACGCTTGGGACGGCAGGGTACGTCCGTTGGGCGTTCGGGGGGACGGAGCGCGGCACTCAGGTAAGCATCGTTGTTCCCAATGGCGCGACCACCACCGCTATCGCTGATCTGCTGGCGTCGGGCGGCGTTGTTCGTTCGGCTTTTGTCTTCCGGTTGGCTGCTCGATTCCAAGGCGTCGAAACCGAGTTCAAGTCCGGCGAGTACAAGATGCGAACCGGTCTTGGGATCTCAGAGGCGATCCGGCTCCTTCGCAAGGGCGTCGTTCCGGAAACAGTGCGCTTCACGGTTCCCGAGGGCAAGACCGTCGGGGAGGTCGCCAAGATCGTCGAGGCCGAGACGCACATCTCTGCCAAGGACTTCATCGCCGCGGCTACGAGCGGAAGAATCACCCCCGGCGGGTTCGGCGCCCCGGCGGGGAACCTCGAAGGGTTCTTGTTCCCGAAGACCTACGAAGTAAGGGTCAAGGCCACAGCCGAGGATGTCGTGGCGATGATGGTGCGCCAGTTCGAGCGGGAGGTCGCAGGGTTGGGGGTTGCCCAGGCGGCGCGCGCGCTCGGAATTACGCCATACCAGGTTGTGGTGGTGGCCGGCATGATCGAGCGCGAGGCGAAGGTGGAGCGCGACCGTCCGCTGGTGGCTTCGGTCATCTACAACAGATTGCGCATCGGGATGCGCTTGCAGATCGATGCAACCGTTCAGTACGCGTTCTTGTTGCGTGACGGCAGTTACAAGACGCGTCTGTTGTATTCGGACCTGGAGATCAACTCGCCCTTCAACACCTACAAGATCCCGGCATTGCCTCCGGCGCCGATTGCCTCGCCCGGGCTCGCCGCGCTCCGCGCGGCATTCGCGCCCGCGTCGAGTGACTTCCTTTACTACGTGCTGAGCAAGGACGGCCGCTCGCACTGCTTCGCGCGCGACAACGCGGGGTTCCAGCGGTGCCGGAGTGCGGCGTGAACGGCGCCGGGCATCTTGCCTGCATCATCGGTTGGCCTGTGAACCGGAGCCTGTCGCCGCGCATTCACCAGGCGGCGTTCGAAGCCTTGGGTCTTGACTGGACGTACATCGCGATCGGCGTGCGACCGGGCGCGGCTGCCGAGGGCATCGGCCTGCTGCGAACGCTCGGGGTGGACGGTGCCAACGTAACCATGCCGCACAAGGAAGCGGTTTGCGGGCTTCTCGATCGCCTTGAGGAAGAGGCGGCCGCAATTGGGGCCGTAAACACGATCGCGCGAGACGGCGACGCCCTGGTTGGCCACAACACCGACGGCCTTGGGTTTCTGCGTTTCCTCGCCCACGATGCCGGCTTTGATGCCCGCGATCGGGACGTGACGGTGCTTGGCGCGGGAGGCGCGGCGCGCGCGGTTGTGCGGGCGCTGGCCGGCGCGGGCGCGCGCGTGACGGTTTGCGCCCGGCGGCCGGAGCGCGCGGCGTTGGTTGCCGGCGTCGCCGAGGGTGTGGCCACGGCGGAATGGGGCGTACAGGTTGCCGCCGATCTGGTTGTGAACGCGACGCCGGTTCGGGAAGCCCTTCCCGTGCGGTTCGCGCCGGAGATGCTTGCGGTGGACATGATCTACCAGGCGCCGGAAACCTCGTTTGTGTCGCAGGCGCGCTCGGCCGGCGCGCGCGCGTTCGATGGTCTAGGAATGCTCGTGCACCAAGCGGCGCTCTCGTTCGCGCTCTGGACGGGCGTGGATGCTCCCATAGAGATCATGCGCGCGGCCGCCGAGTCGGCGCTGCTTGAGTCCTAGCGTCCGACCCGCCCGGTAAAGCGCGCTTCGGGCGCTGCCGACACTCCCGGTAGACAAGCGCGTTCCAGGAGAGGTTGTCCCGGGCTGGCCCGGCATCCGTTTCATGCCGATACACGGCATTGCTCCTCGGACGCGCGGAGGGATGGATGGGGAGCAACTCAGAAGCGTTCGACGTCGAGGACCCGGCCGAGGGCATCGGATCCGAGGCAAAGACCGACGCGCCCCCGGTGCGGCGAACGCAAACGCTCGGCGAGATCCTCGTCGAAGAGGGCGCGATCAGCCGCGACCAACTCGAGGCTTCCCGGCGCGAGCAGGCCAGGACGGGACGGAGCCTGGGGCGAGTCTTGGTCGAGTCGGGGTTGGTCACCGAGTCCGTGCTCGTTTCCGCGCTGGCGCAGCAGATCGGGATCCCATTTGTCGATCTTGCGGAAACGCAGATCGACCCCATGGCCGCGTCGCTGATCCCGGAGGCGATGGCACGCCGCTACGGTGCGCTTCCCATCGCGTTCGACGAAGACAAGCTGGTCGTCGCGATGAGCGATCCCGGCAACGTGTTCGCGATCGACGATATCCGCACGCTCACCGGACGCGAGATCCGCACGGCCATCGCGACTCGAGCCGACATCACCAACGCGATTACGCGCTCGACGCGGGACGACGCACAGGTTGGAGACATAGCCGCCGCCGCGGCGGCCGAAGAGCACGAAGTCGACGATCTGTCCAAGCTTCGTGAGGCGGTTGACGATGCTCCGATCGTCAAGCTCGTCAACCTGCTGATCACGCGGGCGGTGAACGAGCGCGCATCCGACATCCACATTGAGCCGCAAGAACGGGACGTGCGAATCCGCTACCGGATCGACGGCGTGCTTCACGAGGTCATGCGCTCGCCGAAATCGATTCAAAACGGCGTGCTCTCGCGCCTGAAGATCATGGCCGACATCGACATCGCCGAGCGGCGAATCCCTCAGGACGGCCGTGTGGGGCTGGTCGTGGGCGGCAAGGCGATCGACCTTCGAGTCGCGACGATGCCCACCGTGCACGGCGAAAAGGCCGTCATCCGAATCCTGGACAAGTCGCAAGGCCTCCTAAATCTCAACGATCTTGGGTTCTCCGAGCACAACATGGAGATGTTTGAGGCGAGCTTTCGAAAGCCGTACGGGATGATCCTTGTGACGGGCCCCACGGGATCGGGGAAGTCGACCACTCTGTACGCCACGCTGAACATCCTCAACACGGCCGATGTGAACGTCATTACGGTCGAAGATCCCGTTGAGTACCGAATGAACGGCGTCAATCAGGTGCAGATCAACACGAAGGCCGGACTGACTTTCGCGGGCGCGTTGCGCTCCATCTTGCGTTCCGACCCGGACATCGTTCTGATTGGAGAGATCCGCGATCAAGAGACCGCTCAGATCGCGGTCCAGGCAGCACTCACCGGTCACTTGGTGCTTTCGACGTTGCACACCAACGACGCTCCTTCAGCCATCACGCGCCTGGTCGAGATGGGGATTGAGCCGTTCCTAGTGTCTTCGGCGGTGGACGCGGTTCTTGCGCAGCGCTTGGTTCGCAAACTGTGCGGCCGGTGCAAGGAGCCCTATCAGCCTACGGTGGAGTCCTTGCGAGAGGCGCGGGTTCCGCTGCGTGCGGACGGATCGGCGCCGCTGCTGCAGCGCGCGGTCGGCTGCAATCACTGCGGAGGAACCGGATACCGGGGCCGGATGGCGGTCCACGAGGTCATGACTATGTCCGAGGAGATCGAACGTCTGACCGTCGAGCACCGCTCAAGTGAGGAGATCGGCCGGACCTCATGCGAGCAGGGGATGCTCACGTTGCGACAAGACGGGATCTTGAAGGTCCTCGCGGGCGAAACCAGCATTGAGGAGATCTTCCGGGTCATCGTCTAGTCGCGGCCGATCCGGGTCAAGCCGGGCGCGCGCCGCGCCGATGCACTCGGTGAGTGGGAGAGGCGCAGGGGAGGACATGGCCGCACCAAAGCCGTTGGGAGAGGTGCTCGTCGAGGAACGTTTGATCTCGCGCGAGCAATTGCAGCGCGCTCTGGAGCGCCAGCGCGAGACGGGGCGTCCGCTCGGCAAAGTCCTGCTGGAGATCGGGGCAGTCACGGAAGAGGCCCTGGTCGAAGCCGTGGCCACACAGCTTGGACTCGCGTACGTGGATCCCGTGAGTTCGCCGCCGCCGCGCGCCATTGCTTCCCTGGTTCCGCGGGACGTCGCGCTACGGCATGCTGCGATCCCGTTCGACCTGGAGGGCGACCGGCTGGTGGTGGCGATGGCCGAACCGACGAACAGGGCCGCCCTGCGGGAGATCGCCGCGCTGACCGGGTACGAATGCCGGCCGGCGCTGGCGATTCGCCGCAACATCGATGAAGCGATCGAGGCGGCGCACCAGCATCCGTCGCTTGATCCGCTGGAAGACGTGCTGGAACCGGTGGTCGGATCGGCGCCGGCGCGCGCCGAGATCGACGACAAAGACGTCTCGATGCACGACCTCCTCGATCGTTTGCTGGAAGAGGGGGGATCCGATCTTCACTTGACGGTGGGAACGCCACCGGTCGTCCGGCTGCACGGAGGTCTCGCGAGGCTGGAGGACTACCCGGTGTTTCAGCCGGCGGACCTGCGAAAGCTCATCTACTCAATCCTCACCCAGCGGCAACGTGAGCAGTTGGAGGCGACGCTGGAGTTGGACCTCGCGTACTCGTTGCCGGGGCGCGCGCGCTTCCGCATCAACGTCTACTTCCAGCGCGATGCTATCGGTGCCGCAATCCGTCTGATTCCGTTCGAGATTCGACCGTTGGCAGACCTCGGGGTTCCGGCGAAGGTTGCGGAGTTCGCCTCGCTGCCGCGCGGACTCGTGCTGGTCACCGGACCGACGGGATCCGGGAAGTCCACGACGCTCGCGGCCGTGGTCGACGTCGCCAATTCACAGCGCGACGACCACATTCTGACCGTCGAGGACCCGATTGAGTACTTGCACGAGCACAAGCGCTGCATCGTCAATCAGCGCGAGGTCGGCGCGGATACCAAGGGCTTCGCGGCCGCGCTGCGTTCTGCGTTGCGTCAGGATCCGGACATCATTCTTGTAGGAGAGATGCGCGACCTCGAGACGATCGCAACGGCGCTGACCGCCGCGGAGACCGGACACCTCGTGTTTGGAACACTGCACACCCAGTCTGCTCCGGAGGCCGTCGACCGTGTGATTGACGTGTTTCCCCCACACCAGCAGCAGCAAGTTCGAGTGCAGTTGGCGGCAACGATTCAGGGGATCGTGACTCAGCAGTTGCTCAAGCGCGCCGACGGCACGGGGCGCGTCATTGCGTGCGAGATCTTGGTGGCGACGCCGGCGGTGCGCAACCTGATTCGTGAGGGCAAGACGCACATGATCTACTCCGCGATGCAGGCGGGCGGGCAGTTCGGGATGCTGACGATGGACCAGTCGCTGGCGAACCTGGTGCGCGCGCGCACAATTACCTACGAACTCGGGCTCGATCGCTGTCATAACCCCGAGGACTATGCCCGCTTGTGCGGGAAGGCCTGATCATGGCGACGACATTCGCATACAAGGTTCGAGATCATTCCGGGAAGCTGGTCGCAGGAACCCTTGAGGCGGATTCCCAGTCGGCGGTGGTCGGCAAGCTACGCGACATGGGCTACGCGCCACTGCTCGTCGAGGAGCAACGTGCGAGCCTGGGCACGAAAGAGATTCAGCTCCCGTGGAAGAAGGGCGTCAAAGCCAAAGACGTGGCGGTGATGTCGCGTCAGTTCGCGACGATGATCACCTCGGGATTGTCGCTCCTGCGGGCACTCAACATTTTGTGCGAGCAAACGGAGAACCCGGTGCTTGCGCGCGTGATGGGAACCGTGCGCCAGGACATCGAAAAGGGGCAATCCCTTTCGCAGGCGCTGCAGCGACACCCGAAGGTATTCACGCCGCTGTACGTGTCGATGGTGCGCGCCGGCGAAACCGGGGGAGTGCTGGACACGGCCCTGCTGCGCCTGGCCGAAACCCTCGAGAAGGAAGTGGCGCTTCGCGGCAAGATCAAGAGCGCGATGACGTATCCGGTTGTCGTGTTCGTCCTGGTGATCGTGATCGTGTCGGCCATGCTGATGTTCGTGGTTCCGACCTTCAAGAATTTGTACGCGGACCTCGGTGGGACGCTCCCGCTGCCCACGCGCATGCTGATCGCGGTGTCGGACAGCGTGCGCAAGTTTGCGCTCATCTACACGGCCCTGCTTGGTGGTGGAACGGTGGCGCTTCGGCGCTGGATCAAGACCGAGGGTGGCCGCGCGAAGTGGGATGCGTTCAAGCTTCGCGTGCCGGTCTTCGGATCTTTGTTCCACAAGACCGCGCTGTCGCGCTTCGCGCGGACCCTTTCTTCGCTGGCGCGGTCCGGTGTTCCGATTCTGCAGGCCCTGGACATCGTCAAGGAGACGGTCGGCAACGCCGTCGTCGCCAAGGCGGTCGGGGCGGTGCAGTCGGCCGTAAAAGAAGGATCGAGCATGGCGAAGCCGCTCGAGCAGTATCCGGTGTTCCCGGCGATGGTTGTGCAGATGATGGCGGTCGGTGAGGAAACCGGAGCACTAGACACGATGCTGGAGAAGATCGCCGACTTCTACGACCAAGAGATCGATGCCACGGTGGACGCTTTGACATCGCTGATCGAGCCTATCCTGATCGTCGTCATGGGCGTGGCGGTTGGCGGAATGGTCGTCGCCTTGTACTTGCCGATGTTCAACATCATCAATCTCGTCAAGTAGGAACCCTTGTTGTCTCCCGGCGCAATCGCGCTTCGTTGTGGCCTGAATCTATGGCCAATTCGGCCGATAGGTACCAGCTCTATCGTGGGGTTTCGCACCCTCCGGCCGGATCTGCGAAGAACCTGGGGGCTAGTCACTCAAGTCTGACCCAAGTGTGTGCCGATACCTGATTTCGAAAGGGCTCGCACGGTGCGGCCCGAGGGAGGTGGGCAAGAAATGTTGCAAGCCATCCGCAGTCGTCTCGGACGGGACGACAAAGGGTTCACCCTGATCGAGCTCATGGTGGTCGTTCTGATCATCGCAATCCTGATTGCGATCGCCATTCCGACGTTCATGGGCGCCCGTACCAAGGCGCAGGACCGCGCGACACAGGTAACTCTGCGTCAAGGCCTGTTGACCGCGAAGTCCTACTACACAGACAGCGAGACCTACGCAGCGACCGGAGCGGCCCTGCACGGACTCGAGCCGAGCGTCGCGTTTAGCGAGACCGTGGCGAGCGCTTCGCAGACTGTGATCGGCTTCACCGGAACCACCACGGACGTGGTGATGGTGCGTCAGAGCAAGTCGGGCAAGTGGTTCTGCATCGCGGACAGCACGACTGCAGGGACCACGTATGGAAACGGCGCGGCCCTGGCGAACGTAGACACGCTCCTCGAGTGCGCAGCGGCAGCCTGGTAACACCCGGCTTCGGAGGTCTGGAAGCGGCGGCGATCCCGCCGCTTCCACCTATTCCGGCTAGTGCGTTGTGATCAAGTCTGATCTGGTGCGCGCCGATATCTGCCGTAGGGGGCGGAGTCACCGGTGCGTCGGGATCGGTCGTCAGGGGGAAGTGTGGCAAGGCGAGGATGGGCGGCTCTGCTCCGGCTGCGATCGGAGGCGGCGGGCTTCACTTTGGTGGAGCTGATGGCCGGGCTGTCCATTCTCGTCGTCGGGTTCGCGGCGCTTGCATCGGCGAGCGGGGCCGGAAGTCGGCTTTTGGTCCAAGGGCGGCAGCGCCACCTTGCGGCCGGGGAAGCGAATGCTCGCATCGAACAAGTCCGCAACATCCCCTACGCAAACGTTGCCTTGAACGCTACGCCTGCGCACTCCACCGATGAGGGTGACCCGGACTACTTCGTCGATACGTTGGGCAACTTCGACGACGGAGGGGACGGCACTTACGAGCCACTGGTTGTGGGCGCCGACGGTGCGGTAGCCCACATCGACGGACCGTTTACCTCCGGAGTGACTCGCCTGACGGTGTACCAGTACGTCACTTGGGTGGACGACCCTGCCGTCTCGGGGGCACAGGACTACAAGAGGGTCGTCATCGTCGTTTCCTTCGATGCCGCGGCGAACCCCGGCCGCGCGCACACCGTGCACGCGTCGGCATTGCTCACCAGCGGCTCGGTAACCGTCGGCGGCAGTCAGGCCGGCGCGACCCAGGGCACGCCCTCGCCGAGCGCTACCCCAACGCCGACGCCTACGGGCGGATGTGCCGGCGACACGCAAGGGCCGACCGGGAGCTTCACCATCTTGTCGGGCACCGGTGCAAGCGAGGGGTTCACGGCCAGTCGTTCGGTGACGATCTCTGTCGCGCCCTCGGATCCCTGCGCGCCGATTTCAGTTGCCCTGTCGAACGACAACTCGACGTACGGGACGCAGTTCACCTACAACTCCGCGCTTCCAACCGTCTCGTGGACCCTGACGACCGGAGACGGCGGCAAGCACGTTTGGGCGCGATACTCGGACGCCCTCGGCAACGTCTCGACCGTCGGCCCCGTGGGCATAACGCTGGACGCGACACCTCCCGGAGTGCCCGGGACCTTGACCAAGACCGCGAGCTGTCAGGGGAGTTCGCGCACGGTGAACCTTGCGTGGGGATCGGCGTCGGATGCCCACTTGCTGGGATATCGGGTTTACAAGCGAGTCGACGCAGGAGCATTCCTCGCGCTGCTCACGACATCGGCGAACAGCTCCTCCGATACCGACTCCAAGACGCTGTCATCGCTTGAGTACCGGATCGTCGCATACGACAGGGCCGGAAACGAAGGGAGTCCCACGAATGTGGTCTCGCTGGCGAAGAACGCTTGCTCCTGAGCGCGGGCTGAGCGTGATCGAGCTGGTGGTCGTTTCCGCCTTGCTCGTGGTGGCTGTGACCGCGATGGTCACGGCGTTCGACGCTGCCCAACGCTCGACGATTCGACAGCAAAAACGCAGCGAGGTCGCCGACGATCTCTCCGTCGCGATGGCCCGGATGACCAAGGAGGTACGGCAAGCCGATGCCGTCCGGATCGCGACGGCATCGATCCTGCAGGTCGATACGTTCGTCAAGGGAACTGCCGTCACGGTGACGTACACCGCTTCGGGGACCACGCTGACGCGCGCGGTCGCCGGCGCGTCGGTGCCTCTGGTCCAACGGCTCACCAACACCAACGTTTTCGTCTACTCGCCGGCGCTGGGAAGTCCCGCAACGATCTCGATCCGACTGCGCGCGCGCCCCGAGCGCTTCAGCACGGATGAAGCGGTCGTTGAGCT
This sequence comes from Actinomycetota bacterium, assembly GCA_041658565.1. Lineage (NCBI taxonomy): Bacteria > Bacillati > Actinomycetota > Actinomycetota bacterium. The sequence continues at coordinate 25,287 of JBAZZY010000001.1, forward strand.
GGCGGACGAAGTCAAGATGAGGAACGTGTCTCCATGAAGATCTCTCGCATGTTCCGCGAGTCGGAGAAGGAAGACGGAGTAGCAATGATAATTGCCGTCGTCTTGTCCGCGGTGATCGCCACGCTTGCCGTCACATCTTTGACGGTTGCGGTCCACGTGGACAACTCCGCGGCCCGGGGCCGGCATTGGGTACAGGCGCTGCACGTAGCTGAATCGGGGGTCGAGCAGACGATCGCGAAGATCCAAGCGGCTTCCGGCGCGTTTTCGGGGACCTTCTCGGGGGAAACCGAGGAAGGCAACTACTCCGTTACGGTGACGCGGAGTCCCCGGAACGTTTACACGATTGATTCGGTGGGACACGTTCGAGAGGGCCGCGACCTGTCCGCGACCCGCGCCCTTCGGGTGACGCTGGCGCCCCCGGCAGCCTTTAAGAACGCGCTGTTCTCGCAGACGATCGCGGCGACAAAGAACGGCGACACGATCAACGGTGACATCTGGGCCAATCAAAGCGTCATCGTGGAGGCCAACGCCATCGTCCACGGGAGCGTCACCGGGGCGACGGGATGGGTTGCGTTGCGAAACGGGTCGCTTGTCGACGGTGATGCGAGCGCCGGAGGCTACGATCCCGCTTCGAGCTACGCGGTGACGCTGGGGACGAACGCACGGATCGGTGGCGACGTCGTGGCCGCGGTCGTCAACCCGCCGGACCCGATCACTTGCGGTGGTGCGAATCCGTCGAACTACCGGGTGCAGATGGACAGCGGTGCACGGATCGACGGAGGCGTTACCACCTGGGGGAGCGTGACGGGTTCCGGGACCGTCGGGGGCACGATCTCGGCGAACATCTGCACCGCGGCTCAAGCGACGGTTCCGATGCCGACGTTCACCTATGCCGCTGCGAATTACGATGCGGCGACGTTGCACCAGTTCGGCTTGCCCGGCACGCCCTCGGAAACGGCCGTCGCCGACTTCCAGACACATCTAGCCGGTCAGGGCAACCAGTTGAGCGGAACCTTCTACGTCAACCAGGCGGGCTCGGTGAACCAAGGAACGCGGATCGACCTAACCGGTGCAACGATCGTGGGTGATGCCACCATCGTGACCAATACGCCGGTGTTCACGAACTCCACGACAGACAACGTGAGCGACGGCGTCGTGTTGCTGGCGTCGACATACCGTCCGCCCACCGGTTCAAGCTGTGACGTAAACCAGGACGCGAGTGAGTGCGCGATTCATCTGAAGAACAACTTCCAGACCTCGGGCAATACTGCCGTGCTGGTGTACGCCCCTTACGGTGCGGTGGCGGTAAAGAACAACGCGATCCAGTTCGGAGCGATCTACGCCGATGCGATCGAAATCAAGAACAACCAGAGCTTGACCTACGACGCTCGCATCGAGCGCACAGTGGGGTTTGGGCCGGTGACGCTCGAGATCGTCAAGTGGCTGGAGATCTGAGGCTCGCACACCCACGGGCGCGCGCGCGGTAGCCTGACGCCGACCTACAGGGGGACTGTTTGGACGTCGTCAGTATTGCGTTGATCGGCATCCTCGGGCTGGCGCTCGGGAGCTTCGCCAACGTCGTTGTGTACCGCGTCCCGCGCAGGGAATCGGTCGTGGCGCCTCGGTCTCGGTGTCCGTCGTGCGCTACGACGCTGGCGTGGTGGGAGAACGTCCCCGTCGTCTCGTGGGTGCTGCTGCGCGCGCGCTGTCGGACCTGCCGCGCGCCGATCTCGTGGCGCTATCCAGCGGTGGAGCTGTTGACCGGCGGCCTGTTCGTTCTTACCGCCGCGCGCCTCGACCGGGCATCGGACCTCGTTGCCTACCTGCCGCTGGTTTGGGTGCTGATCGTGTTGTCGTTCATCGATCTGGAGCACAAGCTGCTCCCGAACCGCATCGTGTACCCATCGATTGGGATCGGGGTAGCGCTGTTTGGGATCGCGGCCGCAGTCGGGCCGGGACTCGGCGCTTGGGTTCGCGCTCTGGGGGCCGGCGGAGCGGCTTTCGGTTTGCTTCTTGGGCTCGCGCTCGCCTACCCGGCAGGGATGGGCATGGGAGACGTCAAGCTCGTCGCCCTTCTCGGGATGAGCTTGGGGTACCTTCCAGACGGGTGGGGAAGGCTGTTCGTCGGCCTCATGCTGGCCTTCACGGCGGGCGCCGTCGGCGGAATCGCCCTGATCGTCTTGCGCCGAGGAGGGATGAAGAGCCAGGTGCCCTTTGGTCCCTATCTGGCGGCTGGGACGCTGGCCGGGATCCTCTGGGGTGGCGCTTTGCTGGACATCTGGCTCCGCCGCTGACGCTCTGAGCTGCCGCCGCGCTCAAGCCGGACAAAACCTAGCCAAAACTGCTCAACTTCGTTCCTCTTGGGGCCGATTCCAGTTATTGACACCCATAGTGGTGTAGATATAGATTCGCACACTAGCGTTACTGTTGTGACTGATGTTAAGGATTGTTTCGGGGACAGTGAGTCGGTCCGCGCGGCGGGGGGAGAATAGTCGGATGGTCAAACGGAGCTCGTACGCGGGGGATCGGCTCCTGACGGTCGATGAGGTCGCCCTGCTGATGCGCGTGTCGAACATGACGGTCTATCGCCTGATCAAGAGTGGCTCCTTGTCGGCGTTGCGCGTCGGCAAGAACTACCGAATTCGAAACGTGGACGTCGAGCGCTATCTCGCCGAGCGGACCGTCATCGTTCAAGAGGGCTGATCGGTGGCGCGATCGACGATCGGCCTGGACATCGGCACCAGTGCGGTGCGAGCCGCGCAAGTCAAGGGCAAGGATCCTGCGACCTTGGTGGGGTATGCCCAGTTGCCTCTTCCCCCCGGGTCGATGCGCGGCGGCGAGATCGTGGATTCGGATGCAGTGGCCGGCGTGATTCGGGATCTGTGGCGGCGTGGCGAATTCCGTGGGAAAAAGGTTGCGGTCGCAGTTGCGAACCCGAGCGTCGTCGTTCGGGAAGTCGACGTCCCGCGCATGGATGAGTCTGATCTGCACGGGGCATTGCGCTATCAAGTACAGGACTACATTCCGATAGCGATTGAGGAAGCGCTGCTCGACTTCCTTCCGCTGGATGAGTTCGTGAATGCGGACGGCGTGGAGATGATGCGTGTCCTCGCGGTCGCGGCGCATCGCAACATGGTGAGTGATTTCGTCGGCGTGCTTGCTCGCGCAGGGCTTGAGCCCACTGCGATTGATCTCGGGCCTCTTGCGGCAGCGCGCGCCCTTACCGATGCCGTGCCCGCGGTGCTCTCCGACCACGAGTGCGAGGCGATCGTGGATATTGGTGCCGGAGTTACCGGCCTGGTTGTTCACGAGCGAGGGACTCCGCAGTTCGTTCGCATCCTCGCCGAGGGCGGCGCCGACCTGACCGACGAGTTGGCTGCGGCGCTGGGTGTATCGGTAGAGGACGCCGAGATGCGCAAGATGGCTTCGGAAGCAGCCCCCCAAGGGGCTCCGGTCGAACCGGGAACACCGGCGGCCATCGAGCGGCGCGTCCGAGCGTTCATCGATGATGTGCGGCTGTCGTTGGAGTACTACGCGTCCGAGCGGGATCGTGCGCCGGTGCGGCGGGTGTTGCTGACCGGCGGCGGGGCGCTTCTGGCCGGCCTGCAAGGCCGTCTTTCCGGTGCTTTGGGTGTCCCGGTCGAGAGAGGCGACGCTCTCGGCCGCGTGAAGGTCGCCGACCTGGGGCTTGGACCCGAGCAACTCGAACAGGTGTCCGCGGTGGGCGCGGTCGCGATCGGGCTGGCGCTGGAGCCCTGATGGCTGCGCGCCGAATCAACCTACTTCCGCCGGAGCTTGCGGAGCGCAGGCGCAGCCGGCAGCGCGTTGCCGGCACGGCCGTCGCCGCTCTTGCGTTGGTCGCCGCCCTCGGCGTCGTCTACGGAGCGCAGGAGATCCGTCTTCACGGAGAGCGCAGCAAGCTAAATGCACAGCGCGCGCGCAACGCGGCGCTGCGCGGCGACCTGGCCGACCTGGCGGAGTTCGATCGGCTGCAGAGCGAACTTCAACGCAAGACCGGGTTGCTGGACGACCTGACCCAGCGAGAGATTCGTTGGAGCGTGTTGCTGGCCGATGTCAGCCTGGTGATTCCTTCGGACGTCTGGTTGACCAGTCTCACGGGATCCGTCTCCGGATCGGCGGTGGCCGGAGATCCACTGGGCACCATTCAGATGAACGGCACGACGTTCTCGCACATCGACGTTGCGAAGTGGCTGGTGCGGCTGGCCGACGTAGAGGAGTTCACCTTCCCGTATCTGACCTTGTCGAGCAAGGGAACCCAGGAGGACACTCCCGTGGTCAACTTCAACTCGAGCGTTCAGATCTCGGACGGCGCGCTTCGCGGCAACCAGCCCGGCGCTAGGAGGCAACTGTGACGTCGCGACGTCAGCTTGCGGTTGTCGCCGGCGTTGCCGTGCTGGTGACGCTGGCGTTCTTCGTCCTCTTGCTCAACCCGAAGCTCGGCCAGATCTCCGCCGCGCGCGACGACACCGTGACGGCAGAGCAAGAGGAAGCGCAACTCCGTCTCGATCTGAAGCGACTCCAAGGCGTCCGTGAACGGGCTCCGACGGTGATCGCGCAGTTGGCCAAGGTTTCGCAGTTCCTTCCGTCGACCCCGGACCTGCCCGGCTTCATCCGGCTTCTGCAGCAGGCCGCGACCGAATCCGGAGTGGATTTGCAGTCGATCGCGCCGAGTCCACCGCAGACGCTCGAGAACGCGACAGGAATTCAGCGCATTTCGGTGATGGTGGTGGTTGAAGGCGCCTTCCGCCGGATCGAGGACTACATGGCAAGGGTTGAGAATCTTTCCCGCGTCGTAACGGTCGATGCGCTGTCGCTGAACCCGGCGCAGAGTGAACTGAGCCGGACGATCGTTCTGCAGGGGTCCTTGACGATGCAGATGTACGTCGTTTCCCCGACGGCGCGCCTCGGCGCGGCTGCGCCGGTGGCGGCGCCGAGCCAGGGGACCCAGAAATGAGTGCGAATCGTAAAGCGGCAATCGGCGCAGGCGTGGCGGTCCTGGTCGCAGTCGCGGCGCTGGCGGCAACAAGGCTGGGTGGCGACGCCGGGCCGCAGGCCTTAGAGCCGATCCGGGCTCCGCGCGCGGTCTTGGCCGTGCCGTCGGCCTCGGCCTCTCCGCAGGTTTCCGCATCGCCGGTGCCGCGCACCGCAGAAGCATTTGAGGGCAAGGATCCGTTCCAGCCTCTGGTGGAGCCGACGGCTGCTGCGGGGACGTCCTCTCCGACGCCCGGGCCGACTGCGGTGTCGACCTCGCAGACGCAATCGCGTCGGGTGACTCTGCTGGACATCTTCTCGGATCACGACGAACTGGTGGCGACGGTTCGAGTGGCGGATGCCGAGTACTCGGTGGCCGCCGGGGAGACTTTTGCGGACAACTTCAAACTTCTGTCGCTAACGTCGCGCTGCGGGACCTTCGTGTTTGGTGACGAGCGATTCACGCTGTGCATAGGTCAAGAAGCGCGTAAGTAAAGTTGAACGGATTCGCCGCAGCCCACAGGGGGAGATGCGGCGGCCAGGGGCCCTGAGCAAGCCCCGGGAGAGGCGGTTCCGCGGAGGAGCCGCCTTCTTCTTTTGTGGTGCGAGCCCGCGGTAGCCGCGGCGCCGGCGCCGGTATGATGCCCGCATGTTGCGTCTTTACACAGCCGGTGAGTCCCACGGTCCTGCCTTGACCGCCTTTCTGGACGGAATGGTGGCAGGAGTCGACGTGTCGGAGGATGAGATCAGAGTCGAGCTTGCGCGCCGGCGTCACGGCGCCGGGCGTGGCACCCGCATGAACCTCGAGGAGGATCGTCTGGAGGTCCTCGGCGGCGTGCGCCACGGCCGGACGATGGGGTCTCCGGTTGTGATCGTTGTTCGAAACACCGAGTGGCCGAAGTGGCAGCACGTGATGGCAACCGGACCCGAGGGCGCGGAGACGGAGGATCCGGCGCTGACGGGCCCTCGTCCCGGCCACGCGGATCTCCCCGGGATGCTGAAGTACGGCTTTGACGAGGTGCGACCCATTCTGGAACGAGCGAGCGCGCGCGAGACCGCGGCGCGCACTGCTGCCGGAGTCGTGTGCAAGTCGTTTCTTCGAGCCTTCGGCATCCGGGTTGTGTCCCACGTCGTCGCGATCGGCGACGTCGTCGCGCACGCGGAGCGTGCGCCGACCCTGGCCGACATCGAGTCCGTCGACGCGTCTCCGATGAGGTGTCTGGATGCGCGGGCTGAAGGCAAGATGGTTGCCGCTGTGGACGAGTGCCGTGCGCGCGGTGACACGCTCGGCGGGGTGTTCGAGGTTCTTGCCTACGGGGTTCCGCCGGGTCTGGGGTCACACGTGCAGTGGGATCGTCGTATCGACGCGGCGCTTGCGGAGGCGCTGATGAGCATTCAGGCGGTCAAGGGAGTCGAGATAGGTCCGGGATTCCAGATCGCGGGTGGACCGGGGTCGCGTGCGCACGACGAGATCGAGTGGTCGGGCGGGGAGTTCCGACGCGTCACCGACCGAAGCGGCGGCACGGAAGGCGGAATCACGACAGGCCAGGTCCTTCGCGCGCGCGCGGCGATGAAGCCGCTGTCCTCGCTTGCGCGATCCTTGCCGACGGTTGACGTGCGCTCGAAGGAGGTTGCGCCGGCGATCACCCAGCGTTCCGACGTGTGCGCGGTTCCCGCGGCGGGGGTGGTTGGTGAGGCGATGGTCGCGTTCGTGCTGGCGCGCGCCATGCTCGAGAAGTTCGGCGGGGACTCGGTAGACGAAACAAGCCGCAACCATGCCGCGTACCTTCGGGACGTGCGCGCACGGTGATGGGCGGGAGCATCGTCTTGGTCGGTTTCATGGGTGCGGGTAAGTCCACGGTCGGGCGCGCGCTTGCGGAGCGGTTGTGCTTCCGCTTCTACGACACCGACGAAATGGTAGTGAAGAAGGCCGAGATGTCGATTGCCCAGATCTTCCGTAAAGAAGGGGAGGAGAAGTTCCGCGATCGCGAGCACCGCGCCGTGCGGCATGCGTGTTCTCGACCCTCGCGCGTCATCGCGTGTGGTGGAGGCGCGGTTCTGCAGTTACGCAACTATGAGTTGCTGCGCGCGGCGGGGCCGATCGTGTATCTGCGCGCGCCGGCCGAGGTGCTGCGCGCGCGAGTGGGCAAGGGAACGGGTCGCCCTCTTCTGAAGACGCCCGGCGCGTTCGAGCGGTTGCTCCGCGAACGCGCTCCGGGCTATGAGCGCGCTTGCGATATTACCGTGGACGTGTCGGCCGACTTGACTCCCGAAGCAGTGGCCGAGCTGATAGTGGAGCGACTGACGTGAGCGATCCGCGGCGTCTGGAAGTGCATATCCCGGGTAGCCCTTACGATCTGTGGATTGGACCGGGGCTGCTTGAGCGTTCCGCCGAGTTCCTCGGGGAGTCCGTGCGCGGTGCCGAAATCTGCGCGCTGGTCAGCGATGCGCATGTGGCGGGGCTGCACGGGGAGCGCGCGCGCAGGGGTTTGCGCGACACCGGCTTGCGGCTGGAGGAGTTCACGGTCGAGCCGGGAGAGGTCAGCAAGTCGCTCGGGACGGCCGAGGTTCTGTGGCGCTGGTTGGCGCATACCGGGGCGCACCGCAGCGACGTCGTGGTCGCCCTCGGCGGCGGCGTGGTGGGCGACCTCGGTGGGTTCGTCGCGGCGACCTACCACCGCGGCATGCCCGTAGTGCATATGCCGACGACGCTGCTGGGACAGGTCGACTCGTCCATCGGGGGAAAGACCGCGATCGATCTGCCGGAGGGAAAGAACCTCGTTGGAGCGTTCCATCAGCCACGCGTCGTGATTTGCGACACCGATTCCCTCGCGACGCTGCCGGAGGGGGCTTTTGCCACGGGACTGGCCGAAGTCGTCAAGCACGGGTTCATCGGAGCGCCGGACTTACTTCAGTGGCTACGAAGCGAACGCGACGCAATCCTGGCACGGGAGCCCGAGACGCTGGAACTCCTCGTCGCCGACGCAGCAGCGGTCAAGATCGGAGTGGTTGAAGAAGACGAAACCGAGCAGGGAACGCGCGCGCACCTGAACTACGGACACACGTTAGGCCACGCGCTGGAGGTGCTCGGCGGATACACGCGTTGGACGCACGGACAGGCTGTCGCCGTCGGAATGATGTTTGCCGCGCACCTGGCTGCCGAACTCGGGCTGGGGGATCGGGTGGCCGCCCATCGTGATGCTCTTGAGTCGTTCGGTCTTCCCGTCGGCGCCGCAGGCGAGGAATTCGACCGCGTTGCCGAGGCGTGGCGGCGAGACAAGAAGTTCGACTCCGGGACGCGGTTCGTAGTGCTTGAGGATGTCGGGAGTCCGGTGGTGGTTCGTGACGTCCCCGAGCGCGCGTTGCGCGCGTCATATGAGGCGGTTAGATGAAGATCCTTGTGTTGAACGGACCCAATCTCGGCCGGCTGGGGACTCGTCAGCCGGAGATCTATGGATCGACCACGCTGGCCGAACTCGAGGACATGCTGCGCGCGCGCGGCGCCGAACTCGGCGTGGATGTGGAGTGTGTCCAAAGCGACGATGCGGGTGTCCTCATCGACGCTCTGGGGTCCACCGACGCGCGCGCGGTGATTCTGAATCCGGCGGCGCTGACGCACTACTCAGCGGAGCTGCGCGACGCGGTTGCCGCCGCGGCCGTTCCCGTCATCGAGGTGCATATTTCGAACATCTACGCGCGCGAACCGTACCGCCGTCACTCGATGATTTCGCCGGTCGCGCGCGCGTCGATTATCGGTCTGGGAATCCGCGGCTACCTGCTTGCGTTGGAGAGCGTGGCGGAGGAGGCGAAGAAGTGAAGTTGCGAAGAGATGGCGCGCGCGCGCGCCTGGCCGATCTCGGCGTCGACGCGTTGCTCGTGACGAAGCCGGTGAACGTGCGCTATCTCACGGGGTTCAGCGGCTCGAATGCTCAACTCGTGGTGGGCGCAGATCAAGATGTCTTCTTTACCGATCCGCGGTACGAGGAGCAGTCGGCTCACGAATGCGGCGACATTCGTCGCGAGATCTACTCGACGACGGGCGGTTCGGTCGGGGAGTCGGGGGGCATGTGGGGCACGATGGCCTCAATCGCCGCCGAACTGAGTGTCGAACGTTTCGGCGTCGAAGCACAGCACATGACTCTGGACGCCGCCAAGACGATGCGTGAGCGCCTTGCCGGCGTAGTTCTCGTCGAGACCGCGGGAGAGGTCGAGGGACTGCGCCGCGTGAAAGATCCTTCTGAGATCGAACTGATTCGGACGGCGTGCGCGATTGGGGACCGCGGGCTTGCGGCACTGCTCGGGCAACTGTCGGAAGGGATCACCGAGATCGAGGTTGCGGTGCTCCTTGAGCACGAGATGCGTCGAGCGGGGTCCCAGGGGATCTCCTTCGACACGATCGCGGCGTTCGGCGAGCAGGCGGCCGAGCCGCATCATCATCCCACCGCGCGCGTCTTGCGATCGGGTGATTTGGTGAAGTTGGACTTCGGGGCGACGTGGCAGGGCTATCACTCGGACATGACTCGCACGATCGCCTTTGGGGAACCGTCGGTCCGGATGTGTGAGGTTTACGAGTTGGTGCGCGGTGCTCAGCAGGCCGGTCTTGACGCGGTGCGCGCGGGGGCGATCACCGGAGACGTGGACGACGCGTCACGCTCTTACCTGAGCGCGCGCGGTCACGGCTTCGGACACGGCACCGGTCACGGTGTCGGGATGGAGGTGCACGAGGCGCCCGCGGTTCGGGCCGGTGGAACCGATGTGCTCGAGGTCGGAATGATCATCACGGTGGAGCCCGGGATCTATCTGCCCGGAATCGGCGGGGTGCGCATCGAGGACACCGTCGCCGTGACCTCGAACGGGTGCGATATCCTGACGTCGTCCCCCAAAGAACTCGTGAAGGTGTAGTCATGATCTCGACGAACGATCTGAAGAACGGCATGGTCTTGAACTTGGAAGGCAAGCTCTGGACTGTGCTGTGGTTCCAGCACCACAAGCCCGGCAAGGGCAACACGGTCGTGCGGGTGAAACTGCGCGACATCGCGTCGGGGTCGATCATCGACCGGACGCTGCCTGCAGGGCAGAAGGTCGAGCAGGCGGTCGTCGACAAGCGCGACATGAGCTACCTCTACCACGACGGCACGCACTACGTGTTCATGGATTCTGAGACTTACGATCAGCTCTCCGTCGAAGAGGTGGAGATCGGCGACGCGAAGAACTGGCTGACCGAAGGTCAGGTGGCGACGCTGTCGATGTACTCGGGGCGTCCGATTGCCGTTGAGCTTCCGGCATCGGTGGAGTTGCAGATCGAGCACACGGATCCTGGGGTCAAGGGAGACCGCGTATCGGGAGCGATGAAGCCAGCGACGCTGTCGACCGGGGTCACGATCCAGGTGCCGCTGTTCGTCGACACTGGGGAGATCGTTCGCGTGGACACCCGTACGGGCGAATACATCACTCGCGTTTCGTCCTGATGTCTGCGCGCGGCCGTCTCAGGCGCGCGCCGAGTTCGGTGCGCCGCCGCGCGCTCGAGTTGCTGCACGCTGCCGACGTTGCCGGATCTGATCCCTGCGGGGCATCTGTCGGCGAGGAAGATGCCGTGCGCGCGCTCGTCGAGGGAGTGACCGGCGCGCGCACCGAACTCGACGCCGAGATCCGTGCGTTTGCCGCGAACTGGAAACTCGAAAGGATGCCGGTCGTGGACCGGAACCTGTTGCGGATCGGGATCTTCGAACTGCTCCACACGGACGCACCGACGGGACGCGTGCTGGACGATGCCGTGTCGCTGGCGAAGCTGCTGTCGACGGAGGACTCGGGCCGCTTCGTCAACGGGGTGCTTCGAGCGGTCGCGCGCGCGCGGCGAACCTAGTTCTCCGCGCCGTCCCAACGCGGATCAGTCGACGGGGGCCGCCGTTCAATCCTGCGGGGTCGTTGACGGCGAAGGTGTTTGATCTGCTTGCCGCAGCTCCGCCGCCCTGTCGAGCGCCGCCTTTCGGTCCGATTCGAAGGTCGCATCTCCTCTTGTGTGGCACGCTGCGCATGTTGCCGGCTGGTGACACTGGAAGCACTTCTCGGAATTGCCGGCTTTCACGACGGCCGGATGAGATCGCAGCCACGACTTCTGCTTCGGTCCCCATGCGTGGTGGCAGGAGTCACAGAAGTCCCGCTTTGCGCTGGTGAGGTCTCGCGGATGGCACTTCTGGCAGACGGCCAGCCCCTTGGCGAACGCGGTTTCGATGTGCGCCGCGCTCTTCCACCCCTCGGCGTGGGGCATCTTCACCCCATGGCACGCCGTGCAGGATCGCTCTTCGTGACACGTGGAGCACACTATCGAGTCTGCCCTTGATTCCTTGCCGTGCGCACCCTTCCAAGTTGCCGCCAGGTGGCTTGCGGGTTTGTCGGGGAAGTTCGCCGGATGGCACGTAATGCATTTCCCCGGGGCAATGGCGGTCTTGGTCAAGCCGTGACAGATGAAGCACCTCGTCATCGTCGGCTTGTTGATCTTGTCTGCCTCGTGCGCGTTCGCGGGGTGACACATGGAGCAGTCCGATACCCCCTTGGCGAAGTGCTTGGCGTGGCGATAACGAAGCCCGCCGGCACGACCCTGCTTGAATACTTTGTCGAGGTCGCCGTGGCAGTTGGTGCATCCGAGGAAGGAATCGTCCGCCGACCCGGCCGGGGGTTGGACGCTTTCCGTCGGCTCGGCTGCGCGAATCGTAGAATTAGACTTCCACGCAACATTGACGAGCAGTGCGGCTACGCCGACGATGAAGACGGTGACGATCATTCCGGCGATCCGCGGAATCCTTGAACTAGTGCGCCGAGTCATGGTCACCCTTCAAACTGATGAGGTAGTCGACGAGCGATCGCGTCTCCTCGGGAGTGAGCAAGTAGGAAGGCATTGAACTGTTGGGAGAAAGGCCGATGCCTGCGAAGTGCAGCAGGACCCGATTCTGCGCGTCCGCCTTGGCGCCGAAAGCCGTCAAGTCGGGTCCTCGAGTCCCGCCGTCCTTCCCGACGGTGTGACACGTCATGCAGCCCATCTTGTTGAACAGCGACTGCCCGGCGGCTTGCGATGGAGTGACTTGCAACCCGTGATCCGGAGGTGGGGCCGTGGATTTGAGCGCGATCATCGTGAGCGCACCCAGACCGGTGAGAACGAACGCGGCTCCGACCCGAGGAAGAATGCGGACCGGCCGGGTTCCCGGAAGGATGGACACGGTACGCGGTCGCATCCGGTCTAGGAAGGGAATCGACACGATGAGGGCGACCCCCAGGACGGGCATGAGGAAGGTTCCGACGATCTCGAGCGGTCCCTTGAAGAACTGCAGGAGGTAGAAGAGCCACAAGAAGTACCACTCCGGCAGCGGGTGGATGCCGGTGGCCGAAGGGTCCGCGACTTCTTCGAGGCTCGCCTTTGTCAGCGAGGCGACCAAGAGAAGCGCTGCAAGAAACACGAACGCGGTGATCGCTTCGCGGATGGCGAAATCGGGGAAGAACGGCATCCCCGATTCGGGGTGTTCAGTGTCTTGTTCGTGCTCGGTTGGTGCATCGAGTCGTATTGTCATGAGCCTCACCTACAGAGGTTTAGCGATGCCCTGCTTGCGCACCATTGAGAAGTGAAGGAGCAAACAAGCACCAAGGACCAGCGGGAGGGCGAAGACGTGGAGCGCGTAGAAGCGCACTAGGGTTAGGGCCCCGAGTTCCGGTCCGCCGCGGAGAAACGCCGCGATGAAGGGGCCTGCAACGGGCGCCGATCCGGCGATGTTGATTCCGACGTTGGTCGCCCAGTAGGCCTTTTGGTCCCAGGGGAGAAGGTATCCGGTGAATGCGAATCCGAGCGTCGTCATCAGCAAGACTACGCCGGCGACCCAGTTCATCTCGCGCGGCTTTCGATATGCACCGTGAACGAAGACGCGGAGCATATGAAGGAAGACGAACACGACCATCATGTAGGCGCCCCAACGGTGGAGGTTGCGAATCGTGGCGCCGAACGGAACGGCTTGCTGGAACCATGCGACGCTATCGCGCGCATGGTCCGGCGAGGGAACGTAGAAGAACGCCATGAGCGCGCCGGTGACGACTTGAAGGATGAATGTGAAGAAGGTGAGGCCGCCGAAGCAGTGCAGCCATGTGACGTGGGTTGGAACGGGGTGATCCATGAGTCGCGCAGCGACCGGACGCAACCCCAGACGCTCTTCGAACCATTCCTTGCTTCGCGCAAACATTGCCGACTCCCTGTCAGGTCACGCGCCGGAGGTCGGCGTCGACTCGATACAACTTCCCGGCGTACAACACGCCGTCTTCAACCTTGTATTCGTAGCGATCTAGAGGTCGGGACGGTGGACCGGACTTGACTCGTCCCTCGAAGTCGAAGATGCCGGTGTGGCATGGGCATACGATCTTCTTCGTCTTAAGGTCGGGGGCGACCGGGCACCCCAGATGCGTGCAGCGGACGTCGAGGATCGTGAATTTCTCCTGACCGTGATTCATGACCATGATCGGGATGTTCTGGGGCTCGACGGACATGTATGCGTCCTGCACCAGGGCTGTGAAGTGCGTGATGATGGGTGTCCCGACTGCGCTGAGGTCTGGTTCTCCCGGGCCGGGCTTCCCGAGTCGCGCAATGGGGTTCCAGGCCCCCTTGGGTTTCTGCAGTGCAGGCCAAACGAGCGCGGTCGCGACCGGTGCGCCGACGATGCTCGCGATTCCGGCGCTGACCCAGGCGAGTGTTCCCGACAAGAATGTCCTGCGGCTAAGGGGGGTGGTGACCGAGCGGATTGCCAAGGGAGAACCTTTTTGTCCGTTCGAATCGGCCTTTCGCGCGAGCCCGCGTGAACGAGGAACGTCGATGCCCGGCAGTTCGGGCTGATACACCCTCCTGCCCAGGAGTCTGCGGATGATTCCCATGGCGAATGTCTCCTCGACCTTCTCTACCCGGCCGCTGCGCTGTCTTCGTGGTCGCGGATCGTGCCCGCCCTGTCCTTTCCTGTGTGGCACAGGCGGCACCGTAGCGGGGCAATCTTGTCGTTGTGGCAGTTCATGCAAGATGCCATCGTGGGGTGGGTTTGGGAGCCCACCGGCACTTCGGACCCGTGCGCGACGGTCGAGTGGCAGCCGATGCACTTGGCTCCACCCTGCACAATGTTGGCGTGGCTCACGAGTACGTCAACGCGTCCGGTGGTGTGGATCGACTTCTCGAGGATCGATTCGTGGCACTGAAGACAGGACCCATTTGACACGGCGGCGTTGAACGACCAGTCGCGATAGTCGCCCCGTACGTAGTTGGAGACGACCTGGAGGCCGGCGACTTTCCCTCCGACGAATCCGAACATCCCCGGCGTCGTGTGGCACTTCTCGCAGTTGACGTCTTTGTGAGCGGAGCCTTCCCACGCCTGGATGAAGGGCTTCATGGGGTGACACCTGCCACAAAACGAAGGTTGGGAGGTCCACCAGAAAGCGAATCCGCTGAAGGCGACAACAGCGAAGGTCCCCGCCGCGAGCGAGGATCCGAGGACGATCATGATTCGCTTGTTGCGCAAGGGGGCGAGTGCTCGTCGAAGCAGGCGGAGCGTTTCCCTCGCTCCGGGCGCTTGTTCCGCTCCTGGTTTCGTCACCGATTGTCGCCCCCGCGCTCGCAAGCTCGTTCGCCGATTCAACTCGTGGTGCCGTGCGTCGCGGGATGAACGCGACATACCGTCAGTTCCAGACCCTAGGGTGTACACCCTAGGCCATTTCGGGCAGAGTACATCGAGTCATTTGAAGTGGGGCCTTTGGCTCACAGAAACCCGATCGAGAAGGGGCGGAATTGGGCCGGGGTGCGTGATGTTCCGCCGCTGATATACTGCGTCCGAAGCCCTTTAAGGATGGGTCCTGCGAGGCCCGGAAGGGAGTAGAGATGTCTTGCGGATCGGCTCGCGCGCGCCAGGCGCCGCGGGCTTTCCTTTTGCCGGATTCCGACTCCTTCCCCGCGAGTAGACGGGGGAGGGAGCGACACTGACCTTCACGCCAAGCGCCACGATTCTGGAAGCCTCCGACTTGGACCGCGCGCTCGCGCGGATGGCCCACGAGATCGTCGAGCGAAACAAGGGAGCCAGCGAACTCGTCCTAATCGGTGTGGTAACCCGCGGGGTGCATCTCGCGGAGCGTCTTGCGGATCGGATTGCAGCCATCGAAGGTACGCGCCCGCCGACAGGTTCGGTGGACATCGGCTTGTACCGAGACGACATCGGACTTCGGGATCCCGTAGCCCTTGTCCCCACGCTGATTCCTCCGATCGATGACGCCGTCGTCGTGCTCGTGGACGACGTCTTGTACACGGGACGATCCTCGCGCGCCGCCATCGAGGCGCTGATTGACCTTGGTCGCCCGCGCGCCGTTCAGCTTGCGGTCCTGATCGACCGGGGACACCGCGAATTGCCGATCCGAGCCGACTACGTGGGCAAGAATGTGCCCACGCGGCGGCAAGAGGAGGTCGCCGTTCGGGTTCGCGAACTCGACGGGTGCGACGAGGTGCTGCTTGGGACGGTTTCCGAGGAGGAGAAGGACTGATGATTCGACATCTCCTTTCAATCCGAGACGTCACGCCCGAGCAGGTCGAGCGCGTACTGGCAACCGCTGCAACGTTCCAGGCGGAGGGTCCGCGCATCATGCGCAAGTACCCGACGCTTCGCGGCAAGACGGTTGTCAACCTCTTCTTTGAATCCTCGACGCGAACTCGGACGTCGTTCGAACTCGCCGCGAAGCGACTTTCGGCGGACGTGATCAACTTCACTGCGTCGGGCTCCTCGGTGGACAAGGGGGAGTCGCTCAAGGACACCGCGCAGACGATCGAGGCGATGGGGGTCGATGCCATCGTCATCCGCCACCGGTCCTCCGGCGCTCCGCACCAATTGGCTCAGTGGGTCCGCGCCAACGTGATCAACGCCGGCGACGGGACTCACGAACACCCGACGCAGGCATTGCTCGATCTCTACACGATTCGGCAGCACTTCCCGTCATTCGCCGGTTTGCGTGTAGCCATCGTCGGAGATGTCGCGCACTCACGGGTGGCTCGGTCGGACGTGTGGGGGTTGCAGATGATGGGGGCGGACGTCACGTTGGTTGGGCCCCCGACTCTGATGCCGCCGCACGTGGAATCGTGGGGAGCCGATGTCGCTACGGATCTCGACTCCGTGTTGCCCAAGGTCGACGTTGTTTATCTGCTACGAATGCAGTTGGAGCGAATGAAGGTCGGGTACGTCCCGACGCTTCGCGAGTACTCGCGACTGTGGGGCCTCGACGCCGCACGAGCCAATGCACTCAAGGAGGATGCTCTCATCATGCATCCGGGCCCGATGAATCGAGGTGTTGAGATCACTGCGGAAGCCGCGGAACTCCCGCGCGCGGTGATCACCGATCAGGTCGCCAACGGGGTCGCCGTGCGCATGGCGCTGCTGTACCTGATGCTCGGTGGGCGCGACGCGCGCGAGGAGGTGCCGGTCGAATGAGCGAACACTCGTACCTTCTTCGCGGCGGTCGCTTGATCGATCCTGCTTCCGGGCGCGACGAGCGTTGCGACGTGCTCGTCTCCGGGGGCGTCGTTGCTTCTGTTGGCGCTGAGATCGCCCCCGACGGTGCGGAGATCATCGAGTGTGGCGGACTTGTCGTCGCTCCCGGGTTCGTCGATTTGCACACTCACTTGCGTGAGCCGGGTCGAGAGGACGCCGAGACGGTGGCGACGGGTACGCGTGCGGCGGCGCGCGGCGGATATACGGCGGTTTGCCCGATGGCCAACACCGATCCCGTTGCGGATTCGGCGGCGATCGTCGAGCAGGTTCAGGCGCTCGGCCGCGCGGCGGGACTCGCGGATGTGTTCCCTGTCGGAGCGATCACGGTGGGTCTGGCGGGCGAGAGGCTCGCAGAGATGGGGGAGATGGCTGCCTCGCGCGCGCGGGTGAACTTCTTCTCCGACGACGGCAAGTGCGTCCAGGACGCGGGGCTCATGCGGCGCGCCCTGGAGTACGCGCGGACGTTCGACGCCGTGGTCGCAAACCACGCGGAGGAAGGCAATCTCGCAGCCGGCGGGCATATGAATGAAGGCGGGATTGCATCGGCGCTCGGGATACGGGGGATTCCGGCCGAGGCGGAAGAAGTGATCGTGGCGCGAGACATCATGCTGGCTCGCCTGACAGGCGCGCGCCTTCACGTGCCGCATGTCTCGACGGCGGGGTCGGTGGCACTCGTGCGCTCCGCGAAGGAGCGGGGCATCCGAGTCACCGCCGAGGTGACGCCACACCATCTTTCGCTGACGGATGAGTTGCTGGTTGGGTACGACCCGGTCTTCAAGGTTGCCCCGCCGCTACGCGGGCGCGAGGACGTCGAGGCGCTGCGTGCTGCGCTGATCGACGGGACGCTCGACTGCGTTGCGACGGATCATGCTCCACACCCCCAGGACGACAAGGAACGCGAGTTCGATCAGGCTCCATGCGGGATGCTGAATCTCGAAACGGCGCTGTCGGTGATGCTGACCGACTTGCCCGGCCTGTCGCTGACACGCCTGATCGAGGTCATGAGCACGCGGCCGGCGCGGATTCGCTCCCTGACCGGGCACGGAGGCCCGGTGGTGCCCGGGGCGCCGGCGCACCTGGTCGTGTTTGATCCGGCCGCCGAGTGGACGGTGGTTCCGAGAGAACTTGCATCGAAATCTCGCAACACCCCTTTCGCAGGGCGTACGTTGCGCGGCAAGGTAGTTCACACGCTGTTTGGGGGACGGTTCACCGTCCGGGAAGGGAGAGACGCAGATGGGCAAGGGTGATCGCAAGCCGGTTCGCTGGGCCAAGGATCGGGAGCGCAAGAAGCAGGAGCGTTTGAAGCGGCGCGCCGAGGCGAAGGGCAAGGAGCGCAAGGGCAAGTGAGTCGGCGTCCAATCAACGTTGCGACGGGGTGCTCGAGTGCGGGATGAAGCGATCTTGGTGCTGGAGGACGGCGCGGTCTTCCGTGGCCGAGTCTTTGGCGCGCGCGGGGAGTCCTTCGGTGAGGTCGTGTTCAACACGGGAATGGCGGGATACCAAGAGATCCTGACGGATCCCAGCTATCACCGTCAGATCGTGACCATGACCTACCCGCATATCGGGAACTACGGCGTGAATCGTGAGGATGTCGAGTCGTCACGGGTTCGCGTGGCTGGGTTCGTCGTTCGGGAGGCGGTCAAGGCTTACTCGAACTACCGGGCGATGGGTTCGCTGCAGGAGTACCTTGCGGACTCCGGGGTGGTCGGCATCGACGGCATCGACACCCGGCGGCTCACGCGTCACATCCGGTCGGTCGGCGCAATGCGAGGAGCGGTGTCGACCGTGGATCTCGACGTGGAGTCGCTGCGGCAGCGAGTTCTTGCCTCGCCGGGGATGGCGGGAGCCAATCTTGTGGATGCGGTGACGACTTCCGAACCGTACCGAGCCGCCGAGCGCGTCGGTGCCGATGTCTCGGGAGATCGAATCTACAGGGTGGCCGCGTACGACTTTGGGATCAAATACAACATCTTGCGCTCGCTCGCGGCTCACGGGTGCGACGTCACGGTCTTCCCGGCCTCGACGCCGGCGGCCGATCTGATCGGCGGTGGTTATGACGGAGTATTCCTGAGCAACGGACCGGGCGACCCGGCGGCCGTGCCCACCGCAGTCCGGAACATTCGAGAGATCGTGGGACGCGTGCCGGTCTTCGGTATCTGTCTGGGACATCAACTGCTGTCGCTCGCGTTGGGGGCGACGACCTACAAGCTGAAGTTCGGTCACCGCGGCGTCAACCAGCCGGTCCGTCGAGAGCGGGACGGCCGCGTGGAGATCACGAGTCACAACCACGGGTTCACGGTCGATCCGAGTTCATGGGACACCGATGCGGCCGGACATGCACAGACTCTGTCCGGCGCGGCGGAGGTGTCACACGTCAATCTCAATGATCAGACCTGCGAAGGAATCCGCTGTCTGGATGTGCCGGCGTTCGGAGTCCAGTACCACCCGGAGGCCGCGCCCGGACCTCATGATGCGGCGTATCTGTTCCGGGACTTCGTGCGGTTGATGGAGGCGTGATGCCGGCGAAGAAGTCGAGTGGCGACTCCAGTGGCCGGACTTCCGGCGTGCGAACCCTGGGGCGTGAGGGGCGCGCGGTGAAGCCGACTCCAGCCGCCGGAGCAAGGGCTTCCAAGGCTCTTGCCGCACAGGCGCGCGCGACTCTGCGGGGGGAGTTCGAGCACGTCCTGGAGATGAAAGACACGTTGCAGATTGAGATGGCTTTGGGGCGCGAAGCGAAAGGACGCAAGCCCCGGCGACCCGAGGAGAAGTTGCGCAGTTTGATTGCATCTCTTGAAGGAATGAACAAGTTCGCTCTGCAGATGGGGTTGATCACGCCGGCCGAATCGCGCGAGATGTATGCGGACGCAATGAAGCGGGGACTTTACGAGGGGTGGCGCTGAGTGCCGAGGCGTAATGACATCGAGACCATCCTGATTGTCGGCTCCGGGCCGATCGTGATCGGCCAGGCCTGCGAATTCGACTACTCGGGGACGCAGGCATGCAGAGTGCTTCGGGCCGACGGCTACCGAGTCGTCCTCGTGAACTCGAATCCGGCGACGATCATGACGGACCCCGATTTCGCCGACCGGACCTATGTCGAGCCGATCACGGCCGAGTCGGTCGCGCGCGTGATCGAGCGCGAGCGCCCGCAAGCCTTGCTGCCGACACTCGGGGGACAAACGGCGCTGAACGTCGCGGTGGAGCTGGCCGAGAAGGGCGTGCTGGAGAAGTACAACGTTGAGTTGATCGGCGCGCGCCTCGAGGCAATCCAGCGAGGAGAGGACCGCAGGCTGTTCAAAGAGGCCATGGTTGAGGCCGGTGTCGACCTGCCGCGCTCCGGGTGGGCGTACTCCTTGCAGGAAGCGCGCGCGCTCGCGGCCGAGATCGGCTACCCGGTGATCGTCCGACCAAGCTTCATGATGGGCGGCGCCGGAAGCGGCTTCGCGTACGACGAAGCCGGGCTCGATCGGATTGCCGGAGAGGGACTTGAGCGAAGCCCGATAAGTGAAGTGCTGATCGAAGAGAGCGTCCAAGGGTGGAAGGAATTCGAGCTTGAGGTGATGCGAGACCTCGCCGACAACGTCGTGATCATCTGCTCCATCGAGAACCTGGACCCGATGGGTGTACACACAGGGGATTCGATCACCGTAGCCCCGCAACAGACGTTGACCGACGTCGAGTATCAGCGGATGCGCGATGCGTCGATCCGATGCATTCGAGCGATCGGAGTGGACACCGGCGGATCGAACATCCAGTTCGCGGTCGATCCGAAGACCGGACGGCAAGTGATCATCGAGATGAACCCGCGCGTGTCGCGCTCGTCCGCGCTGGCGTCGAAGGCCACCGGGTTCCCCATCGCGAAGATTGCTGCGAAGCTCGCCGTCGGTTACCGCCTCGACGAGATAGCAAACGACATCACGCGCGAGACGCTCGCGGCGTTCGAGCCGACGATCGACTACGTCGTAACCAAGATCCCTCGGTTCACGTTCGAGAAGTTCGCCGGTGCGGATACAACGCTCGGCAGCGCGATGAAGTCGGTCGGTGAGGCAATGGGGGTCGGGCGGACCTTCAAAGAATCGTTGCAGAAGGCTTTGCGATCCCTTGAGCAGGACCGTTTCGGCCTCAACGGTGACGGGAAGGACCCCGCGGGAACGGCCGCTGATCTCCTTGAGCGCGTGCCGCGTCCAAGCCCCGATCGGATCTTCCTGGTGGAGGCCGCCATTCGTGCGGGGGCGACGGTGGAAGCCGTCTCGGAGGCGACCGGCATCGATCCGTGGTTCTGCGCGCAGATTGCCGAGATTTCGCAGATGCGCAGGGCAATTGAGGATGCCGGTGCATCCTTGTCGTCCGGGCTTTTGCGCGAGGCGAAGCGGATGGGGTTCTCCGACGTTCAGATTGCATCTCTGACGGGTTCTGATGAGGCCCAGGTGCGGCGCGCGCGCCTGGAGCGGGGGATCCTGCCGGTCTTCAAATCGGTAGACACGTGTGCGGCCGAGTTCGAGGCTGTGACTCCGTACTTCTACTCGACCTACGAGGATGAGTCGGAGGTTCCGAAGGCGACGCGACCGACGATCGTGATCCTGGGCGCCGGACCCAATCGGATCGGCCAGGGCATCGAGTTCGACTACTGCTGTGTCCACGCGTGTTTCGCACTGCGCGAGGTCGGATACGACGTGGTCATGGTGAACTGCAACCCCGAGACCGTGTCTACGGACTACGACACTTCGGATCGTTTGTACGTCGAGCCGCTGACCTTCGAAGACGTGATGGCCGTGGTCGACGCTGAGCAACCGGTCGGCGTGATGGTTCAGCTCGGGGGGCAAACTCCTTTGAAGCTGGCGCGCGCCCTGGAGGCCGCAGGCGTCACGATTCTCGGTACGCAACCCGACGCGATCGACGCCGCAGAAGATCGCGGTCGCTTCGGCGAGCTGCTTGCGAGACTGGGTTTGCCGCATGCTCCTTGGGGGGTGGCACATTCCTTCGCAGAGGCGAAGGCCATCGCGGAGCGGATCGGATACCCCGTCCTGGTGCGACCGAGCTACGTGCTCGGCGGTCGTGCGATGGAGATTGTCTACGACGATGCGATGCTGGCTCGATACATCGATACCGCCGCGCAGGTGTCGCCGGAGCACCCGATCCTGATCGACAGGTTCCTGGAGGACGCGATCGAGGTGGACGTCGACGCTTTGTGCGATGGAGCCGAGATCTTCGTCGGCGGCGTGATGGAGCACATCGAGGAGGCCGGTATTCACTCCGGTGACTCTGCCTGCGTGATCCCGCCTCACACGCTCAGCCGTTCCCAGATTGCCGAGGTGGTGGCGGCAACGCGCATGATGGCGTTCGATCTGGGCGTACGCGGCCTTATCAACATTCAGTTCGCGATCCGCGGGGGTCAGGTGCACGTGCTGGAGGCCAACCCGCGCGCGTCCCGTACGGTGCCGTTCGTCGGGAAGGCCACCGGAGTTCCACTGGCAAAGGCGGCCGCGCGCGTGATGGCCGGCGAGTCGATCGCCGAGCTGCGCGCGGCCGGCGTTCTTCCCCCCGGCGACATCGCGCCTTCCCGTGGTCACGTCGCTGTAAAGGAGGCGGTTCTGCCCTTCAGCCGGTTCCCGGGGGCGGACACGTTGCTGGGTCCGGAGATGAAGTCCACCGGCGAAGTGATGGGCATCGACCGATCATTCGGGATGGCTTTCGCGAAGGCGGAGGAGGCGGCGGACGCGCGCCTGCCGCGCGACGGCCGAGTGTTCATCAGCGTTCGGGATTCCGACAAGCGCGCGATCGTGCTGCCCGCGCGTCGTCTGGCCGATCTTGGGTTTGAGATCTTGGCGACGCAGGGGACGGCCGAACTTCTTGAGAGAAACGGAATCGCGGTAACCGTGGTGGCCAAGGTCGGGCAGGGAAGTCCACACGTCGGAGATCTGATCGCCGCCGGAGAGGTTGCCTTGGTGATCAACACGCCGTCGGGCGGAGGCCCACGCAAAGACGGGGACTACATCCGCACGGCTGCGGTGCGGTACGGCGTTCCCAGCATCACGACCATGTCGGCAATGCAGGCGGCATTGCAGGCCATTGAGGTGATCGCCGGCGGTGAACCGACGGTCCTGAGTTTGCAGGAGTATCACGCGGGATGACGCCGGTGCTGGTCCAGGCGCAGGTCGTGCGTGCGCACCCCGTGGGGTCCTACCACCTGCTCGCACTGCGCGCACCGGAGGTCGCCGCGGCCGCGGTGCCCGGGCAGTTCGTGAGCATCGCCCCTCCGCCGAGTGCCGCGAGCATCCTGCGGCGGCCGTTCTCGGTGTACGCGACGTCCGGCCCCGAAGTATCGATCGTGTTCGACGCGGTCGGGCCCACAACCGGTTGGCTCGCCCGGCGCGCGCCGGGCGACGTTGTGGACCTAGAAGGCCCGCTTGGTCACGGATTCGATTTGCCGGAGGGGCACGGCGACGACGTCCTGGTCGGCGGTGGGTACGGAACGGCTGCTCTGTCGATGCTGGGAACCGTGCTGCGCCAGCGCGGACGTCGTGTGCGTGCGGTCATCGGGGCCCGCACGTCTGCGCGCCTCCTGGACGACCCGGTATTGCGCGCCGTCACCGAATCGGTAGAGGTCACGACTGAGGACGGTTCCGCGGGACGCAGGGGTCGCGTGACTGATGTCTTGGGGGACCTCATCTCCGGGGGCAATTCCGGCACGGTGTTTGCCTGCGGACCGATGGGTATGTTGCGCGCCGTCGCGACGGAGGCGCGGGATTCCGGCGTTCCGTGTCAGATCGCGGTCGAAGAATTCATGGCGTGCGGGATTGGGGTGTGTTGGACGTGTGTCGTTCCCGTCCGCGCAGACGAGGGGGTCCGTCACGCGCGCGGCTGCTCCGAGGGTCCGGTCTTCGACGCGGAGAGGGTGGTGTGGCAGTGAGCCTGGAGACTCGGGCATCAACTCCGGACCTTTCGGTGCGCATTGGGAGCTTGCGTTTGCTCAGTCCGGTCCTGACTGCCTCAGGGTGTTTTGGGTCCGGTAAGGAGATGTCCGGCTTCACTGATTTGCACGCACTCGGAGCAGTCGTGTGCAAGACCGTGACGCCGGAGCCGCGCGCCGGGATTTCGCCGCCGCGCGCCGCCGAGACGCCGAGCGGAATGCTGAATGCGATCGGCCTGCAGAACCCGGGAGTTCGATCACTGCGCGACAACGACCTCGCCTGGCTTCACGAGCGAGACGTTCCTGCGATTGCCAGCATCGGTGGCCATAGCGTTGATGACTACGTTCGCTGCGCGGAGGTCCTGCGAGGGACTCCCGGTTTGGTTGCCATCGAGTTGAACTTGAGTTGCCCGAACCTCGGTGATCGCGGCTTCATGTTCGGGCTTGCAGCCGAGCGCACGTCTGAGGTCGTTCGGGCCGTCCGAGGTGCGGTCGAGGTGCCGCTGCTGTGCAAGCTCTCTCCGGACGTCACTAGTCTGGTAGAGATCGCGTCCGCGGCAGTCGAGGCCGGCGCCGACGGGCTCAGCCTGATCAACACCACGCTTGGAATGGCGATCGACGTTGACTCTTTCACTCCCAAACTTTCCACGGGGACCGGTGGCTTGTCGGGCCCCGCGATCCGGCCGATCGCCGTGCGCTGCGTGTGGCAGGTCCACCGCGCTTTGCCCGAAGTGCCCATCGTGGGCATGGGTGGCATCGCTACCGCGCGCGATGCGATTGAGTTCTTCTTGGCGGGTGCGACTGCGGTAGCGATCGGAACGGCGAACTTCTCCGATCCGCGCGTTACCCAACGTGTTGCCGACGGCATTGCAGAATTCTGCAAGGAGCGTGGAATCGAGCGGTTGGGAGACATCAGGGGGAAGGTGAACGCGCAGCAGTGAATCCGATCATCATTGCGCTGGATGTGCCGACGGTGGAAGAGGCTGCGGCACTTGCTGAAACCATTGGGGACGCGGCCGGCGCGTTCAAGGTGGGGCTGGAGCTGTATTCAGCCGAAGGACCGCATGCGGTCGCAGCGGCGGGCGGTCGCCCGGTGTTCCTCGATCTGAAACTTCACGACATCCCTACGACCGTTGCGCGCGCCGTCCGCGCGCTCGCGCCGCACCGTGTCGACCTTCTCACGGTCCACGCCCTGGGAGGCCGGGCCATGTTGGAAGCGGCAAGCGACGCGAAGTCCGACGAGAAGATCCTGGCCGTGACGATTCTGACGCACTTGGATGACGCGGCGTTGCGGGAGGTCGGTCTCCCGCCGGTTGCTGAGGCCGTTCCCTTGCTTGCGAAGCTTGCTGCAGATGCCGGCTGTGACGGGGTCGTTTGCGCGCCGACGGATCTTGTCGCAGTCCGTGCAGCGTGTCCTTCACCGTTCTTGATCGTGACCCCGGGAGTGCGACCTGCGGGGTCCGACCGCGACGAGCAAGTGCGTGCACTCACGCCGCGGGAGGCGGTCAATGCCGGGGCAGACCGGCTTGTGATCGGCCGACCGGTGACTCGCGCGCGAGATCCGCGTGCGGCGGCAATGACAATCCTGGAGGGTCTGCGATGAATCAAGCAGAGGTGCGCGACATCTTTGAACGGTACGACGTCTTGCAGGCCGGGCACTTTCGGTTGTCGAGCGGACGGCACAGCGATACGTACCTCCAGTGTCAACACGTGCTCGGACACCCGCGCCTGGCCGCGTCTCTGGGGGAGGCGATCGCGCACAGATTCGGGGAGGGATCCTTCAACGTGGTGCTATCGCCGGCGCTTGGAGGGATCCTGATCGGCAACGCGGTGGCATATGCCGCGAACGTGCGCTTCGTATTCGCCGAGCGCGTCGAGGGCGAAATGAAATTGCGACGCGGACAGAGCCTCGGCCGGACCGACCGGGCACTGGTTGTCGAAGACGTGATCACGACCGGCGGTTCGGCGGCCGAAGTCATCGCCCTTGCGGAAGCAGCTCAGGCCGCCGTCGCGGGTGTCGGGTCGCTGGTCGATCGGAGTTCCACCACGCCGGCATTCCACCTCGCGGCCTTGCTTCGCGTGGAGGCCGCGAACTACGCGGAGTCGGAGTGTCCGATGTGCGCGCGTGGGGAGGCGCTGAGCAGCCCTGGGAGCCGTCACCGGACATCTGAGGGTTCATGACTCGGGTCCCTCTTTGGGGCGCCCTCTGACCTGCGGAAATGCTTGCTTCGTCGGATGTGCGTGGTACACTCCGCGCGTTTATCAGTCGGTGTGAAGGAGGAGACAGATGCCGCTTCCTACCTTGACGGAGGAGCAGCGCAGGGCGGCGCTCGAGAAGGCGGCGGAAGCGCGCCGTGCGCGCGCCGAACTCAAGCAGCAGCTCAAGGCCGGAACGCTAACGTTGTCTCAGATCCTGTCGCAGCCGACCGACAACACTGTCGGGAAGATGAAGGTTTCGGCCGTGCTTGAGGCGTTGCCGGGCGTGGGCAAGGTTCGCGCGAAGAAGATCATGGAGAAGCTGGACGTTTCGACCTCGCGTCGAGTCCGTGGCCTCGGAGAAAAGCAGAAGCTGGCCCTTCTCCAGGAGTTCGGCGAGAAGTAGACGGTCGGCCATCGCTGGACTTGTCGTAGTCTCGGGTCCCTCGGGTGCCGGAAAGACGTCGGTGGTTGCGGCGGCGTTGCGGCGGCGGCCGGAATTCGCCCTTTCTGTTTCAGCTACGACGCGACCGGCCCGCGACGGAGAGGTCGAAGGCGTTCATTACAGGTTCTTGACTCTCGAGGAGTTCGTGC
Source organism: Actinomycetota bacterium (assembly GCA_041658565.1). Classification (NCBI taxonomy): domain Bacteria; kingdom Bacillati; phylum Actinomycetota; species Actinomycetota bacterium. The sequence continues at coordinate 51,522 of JBAZZY010000001.1, forward strand.
GCGCCGAAGACGCCGGCGAGTTTCTCGAGACGGCGTGGGTTCACGGGGCCCGCTACGGAACGCCGCGGGATCCCGTGGAGTCCTCGCTCGGTGCCGGAAAGACCGTCGTGCTGGAGATTGACGTCCAGGGAGCGATGGCCGTGCGCGCGGCGATGCCTGCCGCGGTGCTTGTCTTTATCGAGCCGCCCACTCCGGAGGTCCTGCGGGTCCGCCTTCAGGGGCGGGCGACCGAGGAGGCCGAGGTCGTAGAGCGGCGGCTCCGCAATGCTGCCTCGGAGATGTCCGCCGCCTCGGAGTTCGACTTCCGGATCGTGAACGACGATCTTGAGGATGCCATCGAGCGGCTGATCCGTATACTGGAGGCAACATAACGCCTTCGCGGAGCGGGTCCGGCCCGCCGGGGAGGCGGGATAGTTTTGCGACCGGGGATGGCCGGCGCCCCCGAAGTCAGTGGTAGGAGACGACATGAGCTTGATCCAACCGAAGATCGACGACCTGCTCGAACAGGTGGACTCGAAGTACACCTTGGTCGTGATGGCCGCGAAGCGCGCGCGTCAGATCAACTCCTACTACACGCAACTCGGCGAGGGCATCGGCGATTTCGTTCCGCCGCTCGTGCCGTCCGACCCGGGCCGTAAGCCGCTCTCGATCGCTCTGGAGGAGATCGGGCAGAGCAAGATCGCCTATGAGCGCATCATCGAAGGGTGGAAGTGACCGGATCGATTCCGCAAGCACCCGAGGGCGCCCTTCGCGGCGCCCGTGTGCTGTTGGGCGTCACCGGGGGAATCGCCTGCTACAAGGCGGTTGAGGTTGCTCGACTGCTGGTCCGGGCTGGCGCGCGCGTGCAAGTAGTGATGACGCCGGCCGCGACGCGGTTTGTCGGAACGGTGACCTTCGCGTCCTTGACCGGAGCCCCGGTCTACACGGACTTGTTCGAGGACGAACACACGGTGCCGCACATCCGGCTTGCTCGGGAGTCCGACTTGGTTCTTGTGGCGCCTGCGACGGCGAACACGCTCGCCAAGATGGCGAGCGGGATCGCCGACGATTTACTTGCGAACGTGCTGCTCGCCACCGCATCGCCGGTGTTGGTCGCGCCGGCTATGCACACCGAAATGTGGGAGCACCCTGCCACCAAGGCCAACGTGGCGATGTTGCGCGCGCGCGGAGTCGCGTTCGTCGGGCCCGAGGCCGGCGAACTTGCCGGCGGCGACCATGGGATCGGGCGGATGGCTGAACCCGGCAATGTGTTGGTGGCGGCAGAGGTCCTTCTGGCGAGGGGAAGAGACCTCGCCGGCTATCGCTTCATCGTCACGGCCGGCGGAACCCAGGAGCCGATTGACCCCATTCGCTTCATCGGGAACCGATCCAGCGGCAAGATGGGGTTCGCCGTTGCGGCCGAGGCGGCAGCGCGCGGAGCTTCGGTGACGCTTGTGACCGGCCCGACTTGGCTCGATGAGCCCGCCGGGGTGGAAGTCGTGCGGGTGCGAACGGCTGCGGAGATGCGCGAAGAGGTCGTCTGCCGGTTTGCGACTGCCGACGTGGTCGTAAAGGCCGCGGCGGTGGGTGACTTTCGTCCAAGCGCGCCGCAGTCCGAGAAGATCAAGAAGGACACGGCGCCGCCGTCGATCATGCTGGAGCGCACCGACGACATCCTCGCGGAATTGGGCACGCGCAAAGCAGGCCAGGTGTTGATCGGCTTTTCAGCCGAGACGCAAGATCACTTGGCCGGTGCGCGCAAGAAGCTCGCGACCAAGAACCTCGACTACGTCGTCGTCAATCACGTTGGAGGGCCGGATGCCGGCTTCGAAGTCGATACCAACCGCGTCGCCATTCTTACGGCGGATGGTGCGGAAGAGGAATTGCCCCTGCAGCTGAAGTCCCAAATCGCCCGAGTGATCTGCGACCGGGTCGCTGATAGCCTTCGGGCCCGGCGCCAACCGGACTGATCGTTTCCCTAGACCAAGGAGTCCGCATGTCTCGCCGCTGGTTGTACACCTCGGAGTCGGTGACCGAGGGTCACCCCGACAAGATGGCCGACCAGGTGTCGGACGCCATTCTCGACGCGATCCTGGTCGACGATCCGTTTGGGCGCGTGGCGTGCGAGACGCTGATCACGACGGGACTTGTCGTAGTCGCCGGCGAGATCACGACTGCGACATACGTCGACATCCCGAAAATCGTTCGCAAGACGATCCGCGACATCGGGTACACGCGCGCGAAGTACGGCTTTGACGGAGACACCTGCGGCGTCTCGGTCGCCATCCAGGAGCAGTCTCCCGACATCGCGCAGGGCGTGGACGCGGCGTTCGAGCAGCGCATGGGCGACATTGACGAATTGGACGGTCAGGGTGCCGGCGACCAGGGGATGATGGTCGGTTATGCGGTGAACGAGACCTCGACGCTGATGCCGATGCCCGTGTACCTGGCGCACCGCCTCGCGCACCGTCTGGCGGAAGTGCGCAAGGCTGGGATCATCCCGTACCTGCGGCCCGACGGGAAGACGCAGGTGACGATCGAGTACGAAGACGGTCGTCCTGTTCGCGTGGACACGATTGTCGTGTCCACCCAGCATCAGGCGGAGATCGACATTGAGACGCTCTTGACGCCGGACATCAAGGAGCACGTCGTTGAGCCGCTGCTGAAGGAAACGGCACTCGACTTTTCGGGGTACAAGCTATTCGTCAACCCCACCGGCAAGTTCGAGGTGGGTGGACCTCAGGCCGACACGGGGTTGACCGGGCGCAAGATCATCGTCGACACATACGGCGGGATGGCGCGTCACGGTGGCGGCGCATTCAGCGGCAAGGACCCGACGAAGGTCGACCGCTCTGCTGCGTATGCGACTCGCTGGGTCGCCAAGAACGTTGTGGCGGCCGGCCTTGCCGAGCGGTGTGAGATCCAGGTCGCGTACGCGATCGGTGTCGCGCACCCGGTGTCCATCCAAGTGGAGACGTTTGGAACGGAGAGCGTCGCCCCCGAGAAGATCGAAAAGGCGGTGGCTGAGGTTTTCGACTTGCGACCTGCGGCAATCCTTCGTGATCTGGACCTGCGCCGGCCGATCTACCACAAGACCGCGGCCTACGGGCATTTCGGTCGGGAAGATGCGGACTTCACGTGGGAGCATGCCACTCGCGTCGAAGAGCTGAAGTCCGCGCTCTAGGCCGGAGCACTTCGGGCTCGTCGTGAGCGGGTTCGCGTCGATCGTTCTCGTCGAGCCGAGCCTGTCGCACCTCGCCCGCGCGTTCACCTATGGGATTCCCGATGGGCTTGCGCTGGACGTCGGAGCCGTTGTTCGTGTTCCCTTTCGCCGGCGCCGGCGCACGGGCGTGGTGATTGCGTTGATGGCGGAGCCCGATGTGGACCGGCCGCTGGCGGTGTTCGGCGCGCTGGGCCCCGGGATTGAACCGCAAGGGGTCGCTTTGGCGGAGTGGGTTGCGGGCCGGTATCTGTCCACCTTTGGTGAGGCGTTGGCCGCGGTCATCCCGACGCGCGTTGCTTCTGAGGAGAAGGCGGTTTCGGCCGCTGAATCCGCGGAGGCTGTGGGTGCGCCGTTTGCCGACTTGAGGCAGGGCTTCGCGGCATACTCCGAAGGGGGTCGTCTTGTGCGTGCCCTGGAGACCGGCGGCGGCGAATTCGTATGGAGACCGCGGGCTTCTTCTGCGCGCGGCGAGGCCGTTTGCGCGATGGTGGCGACGGTCGTGGCTCGCGGTGCGGGTGCGCTCGTGCTCGTCCCCGAAGTTCGAGTGGGGGGCGAGGTCGCCGCAGCGCTGCGGCGTGCGTTCGGGGATGATGCCCTCGCTCTGCTCGGTGCGGACCGGTCCGGCAGGGCGAGGTACAGGGACTGGCTCGCGTTGCGGTCGGGCGAAAAGCGGATCGCCGTCGGCAGTAGGAGCGCGGTCTTCGCTCCGGTGCGGGACTTGGGCCTTGTCGTTGTCGACGATGAGGCGAGCGCGGCCTATAAGGAGGCGCGCGCGCCTCGATTCCACGCACGCACGGTCGCAGTAGAGCGCGCGGCGCGCGCGGGGGCAACGCTCGTTCTTGTCGGAGTGCCTCCGTCGGTGGAGGCTCGCTCTGCGACTGCGCGCGGACCTTTCGTGCTTGTGGCGCCCGAGCGCGCGCGCGAAATGCGTGACCGTCCTCCGGTGACGGTGGTCGACATGCGCGCGGAGGGGTCGGGACTGGTTCCTAGTGCACCGACGCTGCGCAGTGCGGCCGTCGAATTGCAGGCCGGACGCAGGATTGTGCTGCTTGCGCACCGGTCGGCGGAGGATCTCGCGTCAGTCGCCGATCGCGCGGGAAGGATTTTGGCGCCTGCCGCCGTTGTGCGACTGGATGCGTCGGCGACTCGTGCGCAGGTGCGCGCGGCGGTCCGGTCGGCGCAGTGCATCGTTTCTACACCGTTTATCGCCAAGGACCTCGCGATCGAGGGTGTCGGGATGCTTGCGATTCTCGACGCCGACGCCGCGTTGTCGAGCCCAGAGTTTCGCGCTGCCGAGGAGTGCTTCGGGACGTGGTGGCGAGCCTCGCGCTTCGCAGTTGGAGGCCGGGTCGTGCTGGAAAGCCTCAATCCACGCCAAGCGGCGATTGTCGCATTGACGCGGTGGGATCCGGACGTCCTGTACCGGGCGGAGGCCGCGCGCCGAAAGGAACTCGGATATCCTCCATTTGCTGCCCTCGCGCGGATCGATGTGCCGGCGGAGCGAGCTGAAGAGGCGGCTCGGGCGGTGACGCAGGCGTCGGAGGCTCTGGAGGTGTTGGGGCCGGCTGAGTCAGGCGGCCGGTGGGTGATCGTGGTTCGAGCGCGGCGGCGGCAGGAGTTGCTGGACGCGCTTGGTCCGCTGGCAGCCCGGTGGCGCAGCGAAGGCGAACCCATGCGAGTGGACGTGGACCCGTGGGAGGTGTTGGTTCCGAAGTGGCGATCCTGCCCATCTTGACGGTTGGAGACCCGGTGCTTCGTTCGAAGGCGAAGTCCGTCGAGTCCTTCGACGCCGCGCTGGCGACCCTAGCCGCAGACATGCACGAAACGATGGCGGCGGCCCCGGGAGTCGGACTCGCTGCACCACAGGTAGGCAGACCGATCCGCATGTTTACCTTTGACTCCGGGGAGCGCAACGGCACGCTGGTGAACCCCGAAATCGTATGCTTCTCCGACGAGACAGAGGAAGGCGAGGAAGGCTGCCTTTCGGTCCCGGGTATGTACTTCCCCGTCGTGCGGGCGCTGTGTGTTCGGGTCCGCGCTCAAGACCTGATCGGCGTTGAGGTCGAGCACGATGCCGAGGGTCTACTGGCGCGCATATTTCAGCACGAGATCGATCATCTCGACGGGATCTTGTTCATCGATCGGCTCGCCCCCGAGTTGCGCCGTGAGGCGATGCGGCATCTGAGAGATCAAGACTTTGGGATGACCGCGCCGCCGCGCTCTGCGCGCGCGCTGTAGTCGCCATGCGTATCGTCTTTTTCGGAACGCCCGACGTGGCGGCGCAGAGTCTCTACGCACTGCTGGCGTCATCGCACGAGGTTGTAGGTGTCGTCACTCAGCCGGATCGTCCGCGAGGGCGCGGACGATCCGTGCAGCCTTCACCTGTGAAGGAGCTTGCGACGCAGTCGGGCCTTCCGGTCCTGCAGCCGGGCCGTCCGGCGGAGCCGGGGTTCGCCGACATACTCGCGGCTTTGGCGCCGGACGCGCTGGCCGTCGTGGCTTACGGACACATCTTGCCTCCCGGAATCCTGCGGATTGCGCCTGCTGTGAATGTTCACTTCTCTTTGCTGCCCCATTACCGAGGGGCCGCTCCGGTACAGCGGGCATTGATGGACGGTGCGACCGAGACGGGCGTTTCGGTATTCCTGCTTGAGCCGACGGTGGATACCGGCCCCGTGTTGCTTCGCGAGGAGATCTCCATCGAGCCGGAGGCGACGGCAGGGGATGTGCTTGCGCTGCTTGCGCCGATCGGCGCTGCGCTGCTCGTGCGCGCGCTCGATGCCTTGGAATCCGGGACCGCCGCTCCTGTGGAGCAGAGCGACATGCAGGCGACTCCGGCGCGCAAGATCTCAACGAAAGACGCGAAGATCGAGTGGGCTGCGTCGGCCGAGGGCATCGTCAACCTCGTCCGCGGGCTCAATCCGCGGCCGGGCGCGTTTACAACATTCCGCGGGCGAAGGCTCGGTATCTGGCGCGCGCGCGCCTGTGCGACCCCGATCGGTCTCGCCGCAGGCGTAATCGCCGCCGGGTCCGATCTGATCGTTGGAACCGGCGACGCACCGATCACATTGCTGGAGGTCCAGCCGGAGGGAAAGCGGACGATGTCGGGAGTTGAGTTCGTCCGCGGCTATCGTCCTCACGAGAACGAACTCCTGGGCGACGGCCTCGCGTGAACGACTAGAATCCGCTGCATGACGACGCCGCGGTACCGACTCGCTCCATCGATCCTTTCCGCCGACTTCGCACGCCTGGGCGAGGAAGTGGCTCGCGTTGAGCCGTACTCCGACTTGTTGCACGTGGACGTAATGGACGGGCACTTCGTTCCCCCGATTACGCTTGGTCCGGTCGTGGTGGCTTCGCTCAAAGCCGTGACGAAACTGCCGCTGGAATGCCACCTGATGGTGAGCGATCCATTAGGGCAACTCGCGCAGTTCGCCGAGGCAGGCGCGGACTCGGTCCTCGCGCACATCGAAGTTGTCCCCGACCCTACTGCCCTGATCGAGAGAGCGCGTTCGCTGGGGCTGGGGGTCGGCTTGGCGGTGAACCCGGAGACACCGCTGGATGCGGTCATGCCCTACCTCGACGGAATCGACGTACTGAACTGCATGACGGTGCATCCGGGTTGGGCCGGACAGAAGTTCATCGCGGATGTCTTGCCGAAGATCGCGGCGGCGCGCCGTGAGATCGACCGGCGAGGGTTACAGGTTGCGGTCTCTGTTGACGGGGGGCTCGGGCTTGAGACCGGGCGTCGGGTGCTGGAAGCGGGCGCGACGGTGCTGGGGGCCGCGTCGGCTATCTTCGGCGCTCCAGACGCGGCGCAGGCCGCGCGCGAGTTGAAGGAGATGTTGGTTTCCTGGGAGTCGTCGGCGGGGCATTGACATGGCGGATCTGATCCTGGTCGCGGACGACGATCCGGACATCCTCCGTTTCGTTGAGATGAACTTGCGGCTGGAGGGGTTCGACGTTGCCACGGTCGCCGACGGAAAGCAGGCGCTGGACAAGGTTCGCACGCTCAAGCCGGCTCTGTTGATCCTCGACGTCATGATGCCCGAGGTGGACGGATTCGAGGTTTGCCAGCGGTTGCGTCGCGACAGCCGCACGAGCCACGTGAGCGTGATCATGTTGACCGCTCGCGCCATGTCCGCCGACAAGATCCTCGGGCTGACGGCGGGCGCCGACGATTACATCTCCAAACCCTTTGACCCTCTGGAACTTGTTGCGCGGGTCAAGACGACGTTGAGGAGAACTCGCGAAATGCGGGCTGTTTCGCCGCTGACGGGACTGCCCGGGAATGTCCAGATCGACGCAGAGATGCGTCAGCGGCTGGCTGCGGGGGAGACCTTCGGAGTGCTTTGGCTCGACCTTGACAACTTCAAGAGCTTCAACGACTGCTACGGGTTCACGCGCGGGGATCGGGCGATTAACTACCTCGCTGCGACGCTGCGGGAGGTGGCGGAGGATCACCCGTCGGCGTTTGTCGGCCACATAGGGGGCGACGATTTCGTTGTGATCTGCGATGCGCTTGCCGCTGCGGGAATCTCCGAGTCCCTCGTGGAGCGCTTCGATGGGGGGGTGGCCTCGCTCTACGACGCCGAGGATGCCGAACGCGGGCACATCGTTCTTTCCGACCGCCTTGGTCGCCAAGTGGAGTTCCCTTTGCTGACCGTCTCGATCGGGGGGGCTACCAACGAGCACGGTTTGGTGGATGACTATCGCGAACTGGTTGAAGTTGCTACGGAGATGAAGGCTTACGTCAAGAAGCAGACTGGGAGCGTTTGGATCATCGATCGGCGAGGGCGCGGCGATTCGCAATCCTCCGGCCCCCGGCTCTAGGCCCGAATCGGCCCGGGACCTGCGTAAATGGGTCGGGAAACTGCCTTGTTACTCCCTGGTACAGTGTTGGCGTGAACGCGCCGCGTCACACCGCTCCCATGCGCAGGGCCTTGCGGCTCGCCGAGAGGGGTCGGGGGATAACCAGCCCCAACCCGCCGGTGGGCGCTGTTGTCGTGCGCGGCGGTCGGGTGATTGCGGAGGGGTGGCACCGAGGTCCGGGTTCGGCGCACGCGGAGATTGAGGCGCTGGATGCAGCAGGAGAGAGCGCGAGCGGTGCGACTCTGTATGTCACCCTGGCGCCGTGTACTCGAGAGGGGCGAACTCCGGCGTGCTTGCCGAGAGTTCTCGAGTCAGGGGTCTCCCATGTCGTTGTCGGGACGGTCGATCCGAACCCCGACGAGGGCGATGGCAGTGTCTCCGCGCTACGTGCGGCCGGCGTGGACGTGACGGTTGGGGTTCTCGAGGATGACGCCCGCGCGCTGGTCGGCGGGTTCTCGAAGTGGATCACCACCGGGCATCCGCTGGTGACGCTGAAGATCGCGATGAGTCTGGATGGGCGTGTTGCAGCAGCCGATGGGTCCTCTCGGTGGGTGACCGGTCCCGGCGCGCGCCGGGACGCGCACCGTATGCGGAGTTGGTCGGGAGCGGTGGTGGTCGGGGTGGGGACCGTCGTTGCAGATAATCCCCAGTTGACCTGTCGCCTGCGGGGGCATGCGGGCTCGCAGCCACTGCGCGTCGTGCTCGATTCAACCGCTCGGACGCCCCTGGATGCGGCGGTGCTGGACGGAACCGCTCCCACACTGATCGCCGTCAGTCCGAAGGCGACCGACGAGGCGGTGGCTGCACTGCGCGCGCGTGGAGCGGATGTGCTGTCGTTCCCGCTGTGCGACGGCAGGGTGGATCCGGCCGCCGTTCTTGGGGAGTTGGGCCGCCGTCAGGTCACCGACGTCCTCGTCGAAGGCGGACCCTCGGTTTCGGGGGATTTTGCAGGGCGAGGGTTGCTGGATCGCTATGTCTTCTACCTTGCTCCGAAGATGCTTGGGCATCTGGGGCTGAACGCCGTCGCGGGCCTTGTTGTGACGAACATCTCTGAGGCGCGTGAACTCACCATCACCGGCGTGCATCGCGTCGGTGCCGATATCAAAGTGGAAGCGAGGCCGAGAGTCTGATGTTCACCGGGCTTGTCGAGGTCATGGGATCCGTTGTGCGTGTGACTCGCCGTGGCGGGGGCGCTCGGCTGGAGGTGCGCGCGCAGGTGGCGCGCGAGTTGGGGATCGGGGACTCGATCTCGGTCAACGGCGCGTGTGTCACCGTGACCGAACGCAATGATGAATTGTTCGCATGCGACTTGGTTCCCGAGACCGTCGCTCGTACGAACCTCGGCATCTTGCAGGTGGGGGAGGAGGTCAACCTCGAACGTCCCGTGCGCGCGGTGGATCGCCTGGGCGGTCACATCGTGCAAGGCCATGTGGACGCAGTGGGGATCATCCGGTCTCGCCGGCGCGTGGGTGCGCAGGAGATGCTCGAGATCACGATCCCTTTCGAGTTGACCCGCTACATCGCCCCGCAGGGCTCGGTTTGTCTGGACGGAGTGAGCCTGACCATCGTGTCGGTGGATCGGGATCGTTTCCGGGTTGCCATCATCCCGCACACGGTTTCGGTCACGACGCTGGGGCTGAAAGGACAAGGCGCGTCGGTCAACGTCGAGGTTGACATCCTCGCGAAGTACGTCGAGCGGCAGATGGCCGCGCGGGCCGCGCGGCCGGTGTTTGCCATGGTCGAGGACGTCCCGCGGCGCGAGGAACCTCAGCTGAAGCGCGCGGAGAATAAGGGAGCGGCGAGGAAGAAGGCACCCACGGCGAAGAAGCCTGTTGCCGCGAAGGTTGCACCGTCGAAGGCTCGAACGACGATGACTGCAGGCGCGCCGACGAAGAAGCGCGCGGCGACTGCTCCGGCTAAGCGCGGGCGCTAGGAGAAACCATGTTCAATACCATCGAAGAAGCAATCGAAGACCTGCGTGCAGGGAAGATCATCATCGTTGTGGACGACGCCGACCGCGAGAACGAAGGTGACTTCATCATGGCGGCCGAGTGCGTCACGCCTGAGGCCGTTAACTTCATGGCCACGCACGGCCGCGGGTTGATCTGCATGCCGATCATTGGGGAGCGTCTCGATCAACTCGGGATTCCTCCGATGGTCCCCGAACTCGCCGCGACGCACGAGACGGCATTCAGCGTCTCGGTGGATGTGGCCGACGGCGGTACTGGGATCTCGGCGCATGACCGAGCGGCGACCGTGCGACTAATTCTGGACGCGAACGCGCGACCGGAGAGCTTCCGCAAGCCCGGACATGTCTTCCCTCTTCGCGCGCAAGCCGGCGGAACTCTTCGGCGAGCCGGGCACACGGAAGCCTCGATCGATCTCGCCCAGTTGGCCGGCCTGTATCCCGCCGGGGTCATCTGCGAGATCATGAACGCCGACGGGACGATGGCGCGCCTGCCGGAGCTTGAGACCGTCGCCGAGAGCCACGGGCTGAAGCTTATTTCGATCGCCGACTTGATCGCCTACAGGCGCAAGCACGAAACGCTGGTCCGTCGCGAGGTCGACGCGGTCGCGTCGCTGCCGACGCGGTGGGGTGAATTCGAGGCGATCGGCTTTGAGTCCTTCGACGGACGCCACCACCTGGCTTTGGTTTGTGGTGACATCGGTGATGGTGAGGGGGTCTTGACGCGCATGCACTCGGAGTGCCTGACGGGTGACGTCTTCCACTCCTTGCGCTGCGATTGCGGAACGCAGGTGGAGGATGCGCTGGCGCAGATCGCCGAGGAGGGACGTGGGGCGCTGGTGTATATCCGCGGCCACGAGGGGCGCGGGATCGGCCTGCTGCACAAGCTCAAGGCGTACCGCCTGCAGGAGGCAGGACACGATACGGTGGATGCGAACCTTCAGTTGGGCTTTCCGCCGGACCCCCGTGACTACGGGGTGGGAGCGCAGATCCTGGTCGATCTCGGGATCCGCTCGATGCGTCTGCTGACGAACAACCCGACGAAGCGCGCCGGATTGGAGGGCTACGGGCTCCACATCACTGAGCGAGTTTCACTGCAGACCCGGGCGACCGAGCACAACCTGCTGTACCTGCGCGCAAAACGTGACCGGCTGGGTCACGACTTGGATCTGGATGAATTCGCTGCGATGGGAGAGCCCGTTGTCGGGACCGATGACTCAGTCTGAGCAGAGGCTCGACGCTTCCGGACTGCGTGTGGCGATCGTGGCCGCTCGTTTCCATACGGAGATCACCCAGCGGTTGGTGCTCGGGGCGCGCGAGTGTCTTGCGGAGCTTGGGGCGACGGACGTCACGCTCGATTGGGTTCCCGGGGCCTTCGAACTCCCACTTGCAAGCCGGTTGCGGATCGAGGCCGGCGCCGACGCGATCGTCGCGCTGGGTTGCGTTGTGCGCGGCGAGACACCTCACTTTGAGTTCGTTGCCAGAGAGGCCGCGCGGGGCATCATGATTGCGTCGCTGGAGACCGGAGTGCCGGTGGCGTTTGGCGTGTTGACCACCGAAGACATGCCGCAGGCGGAGGCTCGCGCCGGCGGTGATCAGGGGAACAAGGGCCGAGATGCGGCGGCGACCGCAGTCGAGATGGCCTTGCTGGCCCGGAACGTCGTGGCGGCCGGCGACGGTCACGGTCTGGTCTGCTAGCATCGCGCGGCTATGCTGAAGCTTGTCGTTCCCAAAGGTTCGCTCGAAGCGCAAACTCTCGCGCTGCTTGATCAAGCCGATCTTGCGGTTCGCCGAGGGTCGGATCGCGACTATCACGGCTGGATTGAGGACCCTCGCATCGAGCGCGTGTCGATTCTGCGCCCACAGGAGATCCCGAGGTACGTCCAGGAGGGGTTCTTCGATCTGGGCATCACCGGGCAGGACTGGGTGAGTGAGACGGAGGCGGACGTCGATGTGCTCACCAAACTCAGCTACTCGGGGCGCGCCGGAGGTGTCGCCAAGATCGTGCTCGCGGTGCCGAACGACTCGGGAGTCGACAGTGCCGACGAGATGCCGCCGAACTCGCGGATCTCGACCGAGTACCCGACCATTACCCTGCGTGCGTTCGAAAAGCGCGGGATTCCGGTTCGGATCTTCCAGTCGTACGGCGCGACCGAGGCCAAGGTTCCGCAGATCGTAGATGCGGTGGTTGAGGTGACCGAGACCGGATCAACTCTTCGACGCAACGGATTGAAGATCATTGAGACGCTCCTGGAGTCGCAAACGGTGCTGATCGCCAATCGCGAGGCAGTTGCGGACGCCGGCAAGCGACAGGCGATGAGGGACATCGAGATGCTTCTGCAGGGTGCGATGTCGGCCCGCGGACGTGTGTTGGTGAAGCTCAACGTGGGCGAGGCGGCTTTGCAGGACGTTTTAGACATCCTGCCGGCCATGAAGGCTCCTACGATCTCGAAGCTGGCGACTACGGATTCGTATGCAGTCGAGACGGTCGTGGACAAGTCGCGGATCAACATCTTGATCCCGCAGCTGAAGGAGCGCGGGGCCTCGGACATACTCGAGATCCCGCTCTCCAAGATCGTCCACTAGATCTCGACATCGCAGGTATCCGAGCCATAGCTTTTGAACTCCACCCTTTCTGCTTTGAAAGGGTTTGTGGTACGCTCGCGCGCGCGCTCGTGTGTGGCGTGAGGTGTCCGCGTCAGACGACGCGGGTGTTCGGGAGGGGACGACGTGGCAGAAGGTACGGTCAAGTGGTTCAGCAACGAGAAGGGCTTCGGCTTTATCTCGCGCCCAGACGGGGATGACGTTTTCGTGCATCACAGCGCCATCAGCATGGAGGGCTACCGCTCCCTGGCGGAAGGGCAGCGCGTCGAGTTTGACGTCGTCGATGGACCGAAGGGGCAGCAGGCCGCCAACGTCCGCGCGATCTGACCGCAACTCCAACGAACGGCCCGCTTACGCCACCCGGGTGTCGACACCTGGGTGGGGGGGCCTTATACTGCACCGGCGTGCCTGTGGCACGCCGAAGAAGGAGCAGGGACTCCTCACCCTCCGGGGGAAGCGGAAACGCTCAGCCGGGTGGGTTGCGACGAGGTTAGTTCCGGACGCCTTCGGGCGTCCGTTCTTTTTGTGGCGACGATGATTGAGGTGATGCTGGATCGCAAGTGAACCGCGGGTGAACGATCGCATCCGGGCCTCTGAGGTGCGGTTGGTGGGTCCGGATGGGAGCCAGGTCGGGATTCTCGCCCTGCCGGATGCGCTGAGGATCGCGCGTGAGTTGGACCTCGATTTGGTTGAGGTGGCTCCGCAGGCACGGCCTCCGGTATGCCGCCTTTTGGACTACGGCAAGTTCCGCTACGAGATGGCGGTGAAGGCCAAGGACGCAAAGCGCAAGCAGTCGTCCACGGTCCTCAAAGAGATGAAGATGCGGCCGAAGATCGACATCCACGACTACAACACGAAGAAGGGCCACATAGAGCGCTTCCTAGCGGGTGGGCACAAGGTAAAGGTCACCATCATGTTCCGGGGTAGAGAGATGGCCCACACCGAACTCGGAGGGAAGATCTTGACGCGGCTCGCGGAAGACTTGGCAGAGCTTGCGCACGTCGAGACGCCGTCGAAGCTTGACGGGCGGAACATGACGACGGTGCTGTCGCCGAACAAGCGTGTGGCCAAACCGGCCGACAAGGGCGAGAAGAAAGACGGAGAACACTGAGATGCCGAAGATGAAGACGCACCGCGCGGCGGCCAAGCGGCTCCGCGTTACCGGCAGTGGCAAGATCGTCCGCAAGAGGTCGAACTTCCGCCACATCCTCGAGAAGAAGTCGTCGAAGAGGAAGCGCCGTCTCGGGCGTATCGCGCTGGTCAACAAAGCCGATGTCCGACGTGCGCGTACGCTGCTGGGAGGCTGAGTCATGCCACGCGTGAAGAGGAGTGTCACAGGTCGCAAGAAGCGCCGGGCGGTTCTGGAGCGGGCTGCCGGCGCGCGCGGGTCGCGCGGGAGGCTGTATCGCCCTGCTCGCGAACAAGTTCTGCACTCGATGCGTTACGCCTACAACGACCGGCGCAAGCGCAAGGGCGACTTCCGGACGCTGTGGATCACCCGGATCAATGCCGCGGTTCGGGAGCACGGTATGTCCTACAGCAGGTTCATCAACGGGCTCAAGTTCGCCGAGGTTGATGTCGATCGCCGGGTGCTTTCGGACCTGGCTGTGCGCGATCCGGCCGCGTTTGGCGCCTTCGTCGAAGTGGCGCGCGCGGGCCTGGAGCGGGAGCGCCCGCAAGAAGCGTGATCTCAAGCGCGGGCAACCCGGTCATCGTGAGGGTTCGCCGTCTGCGCAAGCGTGAATGGCGGGAGCGCGCCTCGAGGGTGCTCGTCGAGGGCGCGCGTGCCCTCGAGGGCGCGATCCGGGCAGGCGTGACGATCGATGAGGTTTTCTATACCTCGGTCGCCTCTGCGGGGCAGACTGAGTTGCTGGGTCGAGCCCGCGGTACCGGTGCCCGACTGCACGAGGTGACGCCCGGTGTGATGTCGCACCTGACGTCGGTCGCGACGGCCCCAGGACTCCTTGCCGTCGCGGAAATGCGATCGGTGCCTCTCGCGGCCCTGGGTCCGGAGCGATCTCCCGGCGTGCTGTTGGGCGACGTTCGTGACCCGGCGACCGTCGGTTCGATCCTGGCCAGCGCGGCGGCAACGGGGGCCCGGTGTGCACTGATTGCTGCGGGGACGGCCGACGTGTTTCAGCCGAGCGCTGTGCGCGCCGGCCAGGGCGCCCACTTCCACCTTGCGATTGTCCGAGGCGTAGCTCCGGGGGCGGGATCCGACCACATGCGCGCAAACAACATCCGCGTGATCGAGCTGGTCGAGGACGGACCCGCTCCGTGGGATGTTGACCTGCGTGGACCCATCCTTCTTGCGGTCGGGGGAAGGGCGGGCGAAGGAGTTTCGGATATGAATCCGGACGCGCGCGTTGCGGTTCCAGCGCGCGCGGTGACCCCTTCGTTGTCGGCGCGCGCGGCGGTTGTGCTGTACGAATGGGTTCGACAGCGAGAGGCGTGATGGGCGAAGAGATCATCGAGCGGTTGCCCGACGGAGTTATTGTCGTGGACCGCGAACGGAAGATCGCGTTGATGAACGGCGCCGCGGAGCGGCTGACCGGCTGGGTTCGCGCCGAGGCGGTAGGGCGTTTCTACGGTGAAGTGCTCCGACTGCGTGACACCTCAGGCCGACTGGCTCACGAGCACGCAGATCCCTTCGAATGTGCGGGTCCCGTTTCGATGGGTTCGCCGGAGCGGGAGTTTCAGCTTCACCGGCGAGACGGCTCGAGCCGCTGGGTCGCTGTTCGCGCGCGCTACGCTCGGGACGACTTCGGGCGCGTGGTCGAAGTCGTCGTATCCGTGCGTGACGCGAACCGTCGGCACCGGCTCGAGCATTCTGCGTACGACCTTATTGCGACCCTTGCGCATGACTTGCGTTCGCCGTTGACCTCGGTGAAGGGGTTCACGTCGACGCTGGTTCGGAACTGGGATCGGTTCACCGAGGAGCAGAAACAGCACATGTTGCGCACGATCGACTGGGACGCCGACCGGATGAACCGTTTGCTCAGTGACCTCCTCGATCTTTCCCGTCTGGAGGCCGGGCGGCTGGAGTTAAAACGACAGTCGCTGGACGTCCCGGACCTGGCCAAGCGGGTGGTCGATCGAGCGTCGATGGATGTGAAGGCACACTCGATCACGACGGCATTCCCCGACGAGTTTCCCACCGTGACCGCCGATCCCGGGAAGATCGAGCAGGTGCTGGTGAACTTGGTCGAGAACGCGATCAAGCACGGGGATCCCGGGCCGATCGAGGTAAGCGGCGAGGTGGTGTCCGGGCGAATCATCGTGCGAGTGTCGGACTCCGGCCCCGGAATCGACGCGAAGCATGTGCCGTATGTGTTCACGAAGTTCTACCGTCGCGGGACGGGGGAGCGGCACTCCGGAACCGGTCTCGGGCTCTACATCTGCAAAGGGGTCATCGAGGCGCACGGGGGGGAGATCCGTATCGAACGGACGAACTCCGACGGCACTGTGTTCGCCTTTAGCCTGCCGAGGGAGGAGCAGTGAGCGAGGACTACGGGCGGACCATCGCAGCGGAGCTTGAGCGCGCACTGGGTGCTGCGTCTGCTGCACGCACGCTCGAGGAAGTTCGCGAGGTGCGAGTCCGGGCGCTCGGTCGGAAGGCTCCGATGTCGGCGATCAAGTCGGCGATGGGCGGTCTCTCGCCCGATGAGCGCCGCTCGATTGGCCGCTCCCTGAACGATGCGCGCGATTGCATCGAGGCGGCATTGGCGGGACGTGAAGCGGAGTTGGAGGCGGAGCGCGATGCGGCGCGCCTCCAGCGCGATCGCGTAGATGTGACATTGCCGGGCCGGTGCGCGCGCCCCGGGAGTTCGCATCCGCTGACGCAGATGACGGAGCGGATCGTCGACGTGTTTGTGGGCATGGGCTACTGGGTGGCTGAGGGGCCGGAGGTGGAAACGGACTGGTTCAACTTCCAGGCACTCAACATTCCGGAGGACCACCCGGCAAGGTCGATGCACGACACCCTGTACGTCGAAGGGACGGATCTGTTGCTGCGTACGCACACGTCGCCGGTGCAGATTCGCGCCATGCAGGCCCAAGCCGGACCACCGATCTACGTGATCGCCCCGGGGCGCGTGTTCCGGAGAGATGCCTTTGACTCGTCGCATTCACCGTGCTTCCATCAGGTCGAGGGGTTGGCGGTCGATCGTGGGATTTCGCTGGCGGACTTGAAGGGAACTTTGGCCGCGTTCGCGCGCGCCGTTTTCGGACCCGAACAGCGCGTACGACTGCGGCCCTCGTACTTTCCGTTTACTGAGCCGTCCCTCGAGGTGGACGTCGTGTGCGTCAACTGCAACGGCGATGGGTGTTCGTCGTGCGGGCGCAGCGGGTGGATGGAAGTGCTTGGGGCAGGGATGGTCCATCCAAATGTGTTGCGGGCCGTTGGTTGGGATCCCGAGGAGGTCTCGGGATTCGCATTCGGCATGGGCGTTGAACGCATCGCAATGACAGCCTGGGAGGTCTCGGACATCCGCAGCTTCTTCGACAATGATCAGCGTTTCCTTGGGGGGTTTGCGGGCTGATGCGTCTTTCGCTCTCGTGGCTGAGGGAATTCGTGCCGGTTGAGTCTGAGGCCGACGAAATCGCCGAACGCTTGTCGGCCACCGGCCTGGCCGTCGAGGAGATCTTGCGGCCGGGTGCCGGCATCAGCGGCGTCGTTGTTGCAGAGGTGCGCGCGGTGCGCGCGCATCCGAACGCCGACAACCTGATGTTGGTGCGCGCGTTTGACGGAGCACAAGAGTGGGACATTGTCTGCGGCGCGCGCAACTACGTCGTGGGCGATCGGGTTCCGCTTGCCCTTCCTGGAGGACGTCTTCCCGGCGGTGTCGAGATCGGACGCCGAAGGGTTCGGGGGGAGCCGAGCGAGGGGATGCTGTGCTCGGCACGTGAGATGCGCGTGGCAGAGGACCACTCCGGCATCCTCATCCTCGATGCCGATGCGCCGCTCGGATGCGACGTTGTCGAGGCGCTGGATTTGGACGACGTGGTGTTCGATATCGATGTGACCCCGAATCGTCCGGACTGTCTATCGGTCGTGGGCGTTGCTCGGGAGGTGGCAGCGATCTACGGGCTCCCGTTGGTAATCCCCACGCCCGTGGTAAGCGAGGGAGACGAAGAGGCGGGTCGTCTCGCGTCGGTATCAATCGAGGATTCCGACGGATGTCCGAGGTACGTGGCTCGGGTTGTTGAGGGTGTGTCGGCGGGTGTTTCTCCGTGGTGGATGAGGCGGCGGATCCTGGCGGCGGGAATGCGACCGATTTCGGCCGTCGTAGACGTCACCAATTACGTACTCCTTGAGCGGGGGCAACCCCTGCACGCGTTCGACCTGGACAGGCTGTCGGACGCCGGCGTCGTCGTGCGCCGGCCGCGTCCCGGGGAGAACATTGAAACGCTTGACGGCCAGAAACGAGACTTGGCCACCGACGATCTACTGATCTGCGATGGGCGGGGACCGGTCGCGGTGGCCGGGATCATGGGCGGCGCGCTCACGGAGGTGTCCGGAACTACGACTCGTGTCTTGCTTGAGTCGGCATGGTTTACGTCGCTGCGGATCGCCACGACGGCGCGTCGACTCGGGCTTCGCACGGAGGCAAGCGTCCGATTTGAGCGCGGGATTGATCCTGAAGGAGTGCATGCAGCGGCTGATCGTGCTGCGGAGTTGCTGACGGAGGTGTGCGGGGCGCGGGTCGCGCGTGGATCCATCGATGTCGGCACCCGACGGTGGGAGCCCCGTGAGGTTCGGCTGCGCGCGCCGAGGGCGCGCGCGCTGATTGGGGCGGACATTTCCGATGCCGAGATGGTGGGATCTCTGCGCCGCCTCGGGTGCCGGGTCGAGACGGCGGAAGGCGCGTTCCGCGTCCACCCGCCGAGTCACCGGGTAGATCTTGCGATCGAAGAGGATTTGGTGGAGGAGGTTGCCCGGCTCTACGGGCCCGACCGAGTCCCCGAGACGCTGCCGGCCGGTGCGCGCACTGGGCGGCTGACCGAGTCCCAGCGCCGACGCCGGATTGCGCGCGCAGCTTTGCTCGGCACGGGACTATCGGAGGCGCAAACGCTGTCGCTGTTGCCACGCGGACTTGCCGACCGGCTATCGCTACTCGCCGAGGACCAGCTTCGGCGGGCGAGGACTCTTTCCAACCCACTGTCGGAAGATGAGGCTGTTCTGCGGCCGTCCCTTGTGTACGGACTTTTGCTGGCGGCGTCGCGGAACGCCGCCAGGAGGGTCTTGCCGGTTCGCCTGTTTGAGATAGGCAAGACGTTCACTCCGACGCTTGACGGTGTGTGTGAGCGGGTATCGGCCGGTTGGATCTTGACCGGTCCGGCATCGCGGTCCTGGCAGGAAACAGAGCGGCCGCTGGACTTCTTCGACGCCAAAGGGGTCGTCGAAGCCTTGATGTCCGCGCTAGGGGTGGACGACTGGGACACTGAGGCCGGAAACGGGACGTTTCCGTTTCATCCCGGGCGGTACGGGGTGGTTCGCATCGGGGGCGAGTCGGTCGGGTTCGTGGCAGAGATTCTCCCGAGCGTTGCGGAGGTCCTGGAGTTGCCAGAGCAGGTCGCGGTTGCGGAGATCGACCTGGGGTCGATCCTCGACCGGTCGCCCGTAGTGCGGGCGCCGGCGTTGCCGAGGTTCCCTGCTGTGGCACGCGATATCGCGCTCGTCGTGCCCGACGCGACACCGGCGGCCGATGTCCGGGCGGCTATCGCGGCTTCAGCCGGCGGGATTCTGGAATCGGTCGAGGTATTCGACGTCTATCGCGGGCACCCGGTTGCCGACGGATGCGTCAGCCTGGCCTTCTCGCTGACCTTGCGGGACCCTGAGCGGACGTTGACCGACGCCGACGCCGACGCGGCAATGGGCCGTATCGTCGCTGAGGCGACTTCCGCCGGATGGTCGGTGCGGGAGTAGCAATTCGTCACCGCCCGGCGCTTGCATAACTATTCGCAACACTGCATAATCATGACTTCCGACCCTGAGGGGAGACGTGTGGCCTACCGCGTGGGCATCGTGGGAGCGTCCGGGTATACGGGCGCCGAACTGGTTCGTCTGGTGTCCGGGCATCCAGAACTGGACCTAGTTCTGGCGACTTCGAGGGAGTTTCTCGGCCGGCGAGTTGCCGACGTGTACCCGAATCTCGACACGACACTCGCATTCGAGGAGTTTGACGCGGATGCGGCAGCGGGTCTCGATTTGGTGTTCCTCGCTTTGCCGCATGGGGCGTCGATGGAGCCCGGCGCGCGCATGGCCGCCGCCGGGACCGCAGTCGTGGACATGTCGGCGGACTTCAGACTGCAGGATCCCCTCGCGTACCAGGAGTGGTACGGCACGGTGCATCCGGTGCCCGAAACGCTGCCGCAGTGGGTGTACGGGCTTCCCGAGATCTACCGATCTCGTATCGCAGGCGCGCGCGCCGTGGCGAACCCCGGGTGCTATCCCACCGCATCATTGCTTGCGCTTGCGCCGCTCGTGTCGCGTGGAATCATCGATCCTGCGTCGATTGTCGTGTCGGCGGCGTCCGGTGTTTCCGGAGCCGGCCGCGGCTTGTCTCCGGGCGTTCATTTCTCGCACGTTGAGGGGAATTTCAAGGCCTACGGTTTTCCCGGCCACAAACACACGCCGGAGATCGAGCAAGAGCTGACCGCACTGGCCGGCGAACCGGTGCGGATCACGTTCGTTCCCCATCTTGTGCCGATGGCGCGCGGTCTGCTGGCGACGTGCGTAGCCGGGCTCATCGACGATCGCGATCCCTGCGAGATTGCTTCGGAGTTCTACGCCGGGGAGCGTTTCGTGAGGGTTCTGCCCGACGCGCTTCCTGAGACTAAGTTCGTGCACGGTTCGAACCGCTGTTTGCTGGGGTATCGCGTCGACAGGCGTGCAAATCGTGTTGTTGCGTGCGCCGCCATCGACAACCTTGGAAAAGGGGCGGCCGGGCAAGCCGTGCAGAACGCCAACCTGATGCTCGGCGTCGCCGAGGGCGCCGGCCTGACCGGAGAGGGCGTGTACCCGTGATTTTGCCCGCCGGCTTCAGGGCATCCGGTGTCGCCTGCGGGCTGAAGCAGAGTGGGCGGCTCGACCTCGGGCTGCTTGTGTCCGACGGTCCTGCGAAGGTTGCCGGGGTATTCACGACTAACCGAGTGCAAGCGGCGCCGTTGGTGCTCACTCGGAGGCGCGTTCGTTCGGGAGTGACTCGCGGACTGGTGGTTAACGCGGGCAACGCCAACGCGTGCACGGGTTCGCGCGGCGCTGAGGACGCGCGGGCGATGGCGCGAATCGCCGCCCGCGCGGTCGGGGTGCGCGCGCCGGAAATGCTCGTGGCCTCGACCGGTGTGATCGGCGAATTCCTGGATATGCGAGCGGTCGAGAACGGCATCGGCGCGGCCGCGCGGAAACTCTCGCCGTCCGGCGTTGCGGATCTTCGAGCCGCAATCATGACCACGGATACGCGACCGAAGTCCGCTGCAGTCAACGTCGGCGGGGCTCTCGTGGCCGGGATCGCCAAGGGCGCCGGGATGATGGCGCCCGAGATGGCGACGATGCTGTGCTTTGTGACTACGGATCTGGCGGTGGAGCAACGGTTCTTGCGCGAGGCGTTGCGGCTGGCGGTGCACGGCAGTTTCAACGCGATCGATCTAGACGGATGTCGGTCGACGAATGATTGCGTGTTGGCTCTTGCGAACGGGTCGGCCGGTGGGCCGGAGATCGCCGGAGCCGATCGCCGGAGTGCTCAGTTCGCCGACGCACTGTCGGAAGTCTGCGGATCGCTCGCGCGCCAGATAGCGGAGGACGGTGAGGGCCTTACGAAACTGGTCACGCTGCGCGTCCAGGGCGCGCGCACCGAGAAGGAAGCGCGCGCCGCGGCCGGAAGCATTGCCTCGTCGATCCTGTTCCGATGTGCGCTTAACGGGTCCGACCCGAACTGGGGGAGGGTCTTGGCTGCGCTGGGGACGTCCGGCATTGCGTTTGATCCGTCGCGGGTCGACGTCTGGCTTGGGGGAGAAAAGATGTGCGAGGCCGGAGCGCCCGGGTTGGGGAATCGCGCGCGCGCGCGCGCCGCACTCCTAGCCCGGGAAGTGGAAGTGCGAGTGGACCTGCACCGAGGGGAAGCCTCATCCACGGTGCTGACCAATGACCTGTCCGCCGAGTACGTGCGGATCAACTCGGAGTACACGACATGACGGCCAACGCAATCGAGAAGGCGCGCATCCTGATGGAGGCGCTTCCGTACATCAAGCGTTACCACGGAAAGACGATCGTGGTGAAGTACGGGGGTGCTGCCATGGAGGATCCTTCGCTGCGCGAGGGGTTCGCCGACGACATCGCCTTGATGCGATTCGTGGGGCTTAACCCCGTCGTCGTGCACGGTGGCGGTCCGCAGGTGACGGCACACATCCGGCGATTGGGTGGCGAGGCGACGTTCGTCGGCGGGTACCGAGTGACGACAGCGGAGGACCTCGAAGTCGTACGAATGGTCCTCGCGGGAGTGATCAACAAGGACATCGTGTCGATGATCAACCGGCACGGGACGCTCGCCGCCGGCCTTTCCGGTGAAGACGGGGCATTGGTGCGCGTGCGCAAGCGTCAGGCGGAGGTTGACCTTGGGTTTGTTGGGGAGGTGGACTGGGTCAATCCCGGCATCGTCAGGGACATCTCGAGGGACTTCATTCCGGTCATCGCATCGCTGGGCACCGACGGGAACGGCCAGACGTACAACGTAAACGCCGACGAGGTCGCTGCGGCCATTGCGGAGGCGCTTGGCGCCGAGAAGCTTGTCTTCTTGACCAACGTCGAAGGGATCATGGATGCCCGCGGTGAGTTGATGCCGCAGGTGACGTCCGACGGTGTGGAGCGCTTGCGAGGCGAGGGTGTGCTGTCGGCGGGGATGTTGCCGAAGGTGGATGCGGCTCTGCGTGCAATCCGGGGAGGCGTTCCGCGGGTGACGATTCTTGACGGGCGAGCCGAGCACGCGTTGCTGCTGGAGATGTTCACGGATCAAGGGGTCGGGACGATGGTGACGGCATGAACTTCAAAGCCATCGTCGAGGCGGAGCGGGCTTATCACATGCAGGTGTACGGGCGACTTCCGGTCGCATTCGTTCGCGGAGCGGGCGCGCGCCTGTGGGATACCGACGGACGGGAGTACCTGGACTTCCTGAGCGGGATCGCCGTCATGAGCGTCGGCCATTCACATCCGAGGGTTGTTGAGGCGGTGCGCGCGCAGGTTGGGGAACTCGTTCACGTGTCCAACCTCTTCTACACCGAGCCGCAAGTGCGACTGGCCGAGCGCCTGCACGAACTCCTTGGGTGGGGCAAGGTGTTCTTTGGGAACTCCGGCGCCGAGGCGAACGAGTGCGCATTGAAGCTCGCGCGCAAGTGGGCTACGCAAACCTCCGGTCGGTCCCGCTTCGGTGTTGTGGTCGCTGAGGGGTCCTTTCACGGTCGGACGTTTGCAACGCTAGCGGCAACCGGGCAGCCTCATAAGCACGAACCGTTCCGCCCGTTGCCGGAGTGGTTCAGCCACGTCCCGCCCGACGATGTTGCGGCGCTGGATGCGGCGGTCGGCGACGAGACGTCGGCGATTCTCCTCGAGGTCGTGCAAGGAGAAGGGGGCGTGCGGGCACTCACTCCTGAGTACCTCGGCGCCGCGCGCGAGATCAGTCGGGAGCGCGGCGTCGCGCTGGTTTTCGACGAAGTGCAAACCGGGCTCGGCAGAACCGGCCGCTGGTTCGCCTTCCAGCGTCACGACATCGTCCCGGACATCGTGACGCTTGCCAAGGCGCTCGGCGCAGGATTGCCCATCGGCGCGTGCGTGGCGCGTGAGGAAGTTGCGGCTGCGTTCGGACCCGGTGACCACGCGACGACGTTCGGTGGGGGGCCTGTGCCCTGTGCTGCCGCCCTGGCGGTGCTGGACGTCATCGAGGCCGAGGGGTTGGTCGAAGCGGCCGAAAGGATGGGCGCGCGCCTGATGGATGGACTGCGCGCGCTCGCCGGACAGCATGATGGGATCGAGTCTGTTCGGGGAGTCGGTCTTCTTGTCGCAGTGGAGCTTCGTGGTGACTGGGCTGCCGACATCGTTCGACTGGCGTTGGAGCGCGGCCTCGTCGTAAACAACGTCCAACCGAATGCGATTCGACTGGCACCTCCGCTCGTGGTGACCTCCGACGAGATCGATCGGGCGGTGCAGGCGCTCGGGGATGCGATCGGTGCGTGCGAGGCGGTGCGTGGCCGGAGCGAGCAGGGGATTCCGCCTAGGGAGGGCCAATGAGCGATCGCAGGCCGTTGATCTTGGTGGTCGAGGATGATCCGTCAGTGCAGACGATGTTGACGCTTGTCCTGGAGGGCGAGGGGTATGAGGTCGTCGCGGCACGTGATGGTCTGGAAGGGTTGGTGAAGATGGATCTGCAGCACCCATCTTTGATGATCCTAGACCTGATGATGCCGAACGTGTCCGGTGAGCGTGTCTTGGAAGAGGTTCGTTCCGATTCGCGACTGAACTCGATTCCGATCCTGATAGTGAGCGGGCGTCACGATGTGCGGGAGACGTTCGATCCCGTGCTTGGTCCGGAGAATGTGTTTCCGAAGCCGCTCGATCCTGGGAAGTTGATCGAACGGATCGAGGAGATCTTGGAGGGCGGACAGTGAAGCGCGATTTCCTCACGATGGACTCGTTGACGCCACGCGAACTCTCGGGGCTGCTGGACCGCGCGGCACAGATGAAGGCGGCCCGACTGTCTAGTTCGGCGCTGGCCGGATGTGCGGTCGGGATGATCTTCGAGAAGCCGTCGACGCGCACGCGCGTGTCCTTCGAGGTAGGTGTGTCCGAACTTGGTGGGTGGCCTCTCGTGCTGTCGGCGTCGGAGATGCAACTCGGCCGCGGCGAGACCATCGAGGACACCGCCCGAGTGCTGTCGAGGTACCTCGGAATGCTCGTCGTCCGCACATTCGGGCAGGATCGGCTCGATCGACTGGCGCGCGCAGCCTCCATCCCGGTCGTCAATGCGCTTTCCGACCTGGAGCACCCCTGTCAAGTTCTTGCGGATCTGCTGACGATTCGCGAGCATCTGGGAGATCCCGGCGGCCGGACGCTCGCATACGTTGGAGATGGGAACAACGTTGCCCACTCGTTGATGATTGGGGGAGCGCTGTCGGGAATGCACGTGAGGATCGGCGTTCCGCCGGGCTACGAACCCATTCCGCAGGTGGTGCGCCGTGCTGAGGAAATCGCCGAGGGCGGCGGCGGGTCGATCGTCGTCACCACCGACGCTGCCCGTGCCGTCGCGGGCGCTCACGTGGTGTACACGGATGTGTGGGCAAGCATGGGCCAGGAGGCCGAAGCCGAGGAGCGTCGGCTGATCTTCGCGCCGTACCAGGTGAACGAACATCTCGTCTCGAGCGCGAGCCCGGATGCGATCGTAATGCACTGCCTTCCGGCTCATCGCGGTGAGGAGATTTCCGACGAGGTGATCGAAGGAGAGCGCTCGGTGGTGTGGGATCAAGCGGAGAACCGGCTGCACTCGCAGAAAGCGTTGATGGAATGGCTGCGAACGTGAAGGCACGGCGGCGCCGTCGGATCGTGCAGATACTTCAGCGCCACGCGGTCGAGAGCCAGGCCGATCTGGTCGCGCTGTTGCGTGACCAAGGCGAGCAAGTGACGCAGGCAACCCTGTCGCGCGACCTTGATGATCTCGGAGCGTTCAAGGCCCGAGGTCCCGACGGCCGCCTGACCTATCGGTTGCCGGACGAGCCTCCGGCAACGGGCGAGACGCTTCGCAAAATGCTTACGGAGTTCGTGACCGATGTTGAATCATCGGGGTCCATGGTTGTGCTGCGGACCCCACCCGGATGCGCGCATCCGGTAGCGCGCGCGATGGACGCGGCAGGCGTGAAGGACGTAATCGCGACGGTGGCGGGGGACGACACCGTGCTCGTTGTTTGTCGCGAAGGTGTCCCGGGACGCGTGATCGCTCGGCGCGTTGAGTCGATTCTTACCGAAACCAGAACATCGAAGGGAGCATGACGTGACTGAACGCTGTGTACTCGCCTACTCGGGTGGCCTTGACACCTCGGTGGCAATCGGATGGCTGAAGGAGAAGTACAACACGGAAGTGGTGGCGATGGCCGTCGATGTTGGGCAGGGCGTCGATGCCGATCTGTTGCGCGCGCGTGGTGAAGCCTGCGGCGCCGCTGAGGTCATCGTGGTTGATGCCCGCGACGAGTTCGCCCGGGATTTCGCGCTCCCCGCATTGCGCGCGAACGCTTTGTACATGGGCAAGTACCCCTTGGTGTCGGCGTTGTCGCGTCCGCTGATCGTGAAGCACCTTGTGCGGGTAGCGCGGGAAACCGGCGCGGCGTCGATCGCGCATGGTTGCACCGGGAAGGGGAACGACCAAGCACGGTTTGAGGTGGCGACGTCGGCACTCGCGCCGGATCTCATTTCGATCGCACCGGTGCGCGATGCGGAGTTGTCGCGAGATGCCGCCGTGGCGTACGCGGAGGAGCGGGGACTGCCGGTTCCCGTGACGAAGAGCAGCTTGTACTCGGTGGACGAGAACCTGTGGGGCCGCACCATCGAGTGCGGGATCCTGGAAGACCCGTGGGAAACGCCGCCGGCAGACGCGTACGAGTGGACGGCGGATCCGCAGACGTCGGGAGCGCCCGACGTGCTGACGATCACGTTCGAAAAGGGAGAGCCGGTAGCGGTGGATGGTGAGCGTGGGTCGCTGGCCGACACGATCGGCGCAATCGCCAAGCGAGCCGGGGCCAAGGGTGTGGGTCGACTCGACATGATGGAAGACCGGCTCATCGGCATCAAGAGCCGCGAGGTGTACGAGGTCCCCGGCGCAATGACGCTGGTAACGGCGCATCGCGACTTGGAAGACTTGACGCTGGAGGCCTCCCTTGGCGTGTTCAAGCGAAGCATGGAGCAGACGTATGCGAGCTTGGTCTACAACGGGCTCTGGTTCTCTCCGCTGCGCGCCGCTCTGGACGCTTTTGTGTCCGAGACGCAGCGACCGGTTACCGGTGACGTGCGAGTGCGCATGCACGCAGGGAGCGCGGTCGTGGAGGGGCGGCGGTCTCCGTACGCGCTGTACTCCCACGGCCTAGCCACGTACGAGGCCGGGGATCAGTTTGACCACCAAGCCGCAGCAGGCTTCGTCAAGCTCTGGGGCTTGCCGTTGAAGGTATGGTCCGAGCAGCAGGGAGAGATCCGGTGACGAGGCTGTGGGGCGGACGCTTCACCGAGGATCCCGCGACGGAGATGTTCGCCTTCACCGAGAGCCTGTCATTCGACCGTGTTCTTGCGACTGAGGATTGCGCGGTCCTCGCCGCGCACGCGGGCAGCCTGGTGGCGGTCGGCGTGCTCACGCAGGAGGAGGCAGGACGGGTCCGGGCCACACTCGAGGAGATCGCCGGCGAGATGGCGGATCCGGAGTACGTGTGGGACACCCGAGACGAGGATGTGCACACGGCGGTCGAACGCGCACTGCTGGAGCGCCTGAGTGACATCGGGCCGCGGGTTCGCGCCGGCCTGTCGCGGAACGACCGCGTAGCGACGGCTCTGCGGCTGTGGCTTGGCAAGCACGGGCGCGTTGTGGTGTCGGCGCTCGCCGACCTCATCGAGGTTCTTGCCGGGCGCGCGTCGGAGTCGCGGGACATTGTGCTCCCCGGATATACGCATCTGCAGCGGGCCCAGCCGGTGAGTCTTGCCCACCATCTTCTCGCGCACGCGTTTGCCCTCGAACGTGACGCACAGCGTTTCCTGGGAGCGCTGGCGCGCGCCGATGAGTCGCCGCTCGGCGCTGGAGCGCTCGCCGGCTCGACTCTTGGGCTCGATTCCGCGGCCACGGCGCGCGCCCTCGGGTTCTCTTCGGCCATGCGAAACTCGATTGACGCGGTTGCAGCGCGCGACTTCGTTGTGGAGTTTCTGGCGGCCGGGGCCATCTGCGGGATGCACTGCGCTCGCCTGGGCGAAGAACTGGTGCTGTGGACGAGTGCCGAGTTCGGTTTCGCTGAGTTCTCCGATGCCTATGCGACCGGGTCCTCGCTGATGCCGCAGAAGAAGAACCCGGATGTGGCGGAACTGGCGCGCGGCAAAGCGGGTCGTCTGATCGGAGATCTCACCGGCCTGCTGGTTACGCTAAAGGGCCTTCCGCTCGCGTACAACCGGGACCTGCAAGAGGACAAGGAACCTCTATTCGACGCAGTGCAGACGCTCATCCGGATGCTGCCCGCACTCGGCGGAGCGATGAACGGCATCCGCTTTGACGTCGACCGCATGGGACGTGCTGCGTCGACCGGGACCCTGCTTGCCACAGATTTGGCCGAATACCTCGTGGGAAAGGGAGTTGCGTTCCGCGCGGCACACGAGGTCGTCGGCCGAGTCGTGCAGCGCGCGCTTTCCCAGGAGCGGGACCTCGCAGATCTGGATCTCGAAGAACTGCGGGCGTTGTCCGATTCGTTCGGGTCGGACGTTCGGGAGGTCCTGTCTCCGCGGGCGTCGGTTGAGCGGCGCGCGGCTCCCGGTCCGTCCGCAAGGTCCGTCGACGCGCAGCTGGTCGCGATTGGGGATGCGATCGCACGCATTCGGGCGGCCATCACCTGACCCCGCGGGTAGGATCGCGGTGATGCCGCGGGTGAACGAGGAGATCGAAGATCTGCTCACCGAGTGGGCGGACTTGTTGCAGATCGGCGGAGCCGACGCATTCCGGGTGCGAGCGTACGAGAAGGCCGCGCGCGCCCTAGGCGGACACCCTCGGGATCTGCGAGATCTGTCCGATCGAGAGATCCTGGCAATCCCGTCGGTCGGCAAGCACATGGCCGCGCGCGTCCGCGAATACCTTGACGCCGGGACCATGCACGAACTCGAGGATATGCGAGAGGCCGTTCCGGCCGGCGTGCGGGATCTGATGCGCGTTCCCGGTCTCGGCCCAAAACGTGCGCTGCTGCTGCATCAGGAACTGGGGATCGCCGGCATCGGCGAACTTGCGGATGCGATTGCGTCCGAGCGCGTGCGCGCCGTGAAGGGCCTGGGGGAGAAGACCGAGCTGAACCTTTTCCGCGCGCTCCAGAACCTCAGCCGGACACAGGACCGCGTGCGCATCGATGAGGCGATCGAGATCTCGCTGCGGGTTGTGGAACAACTGGAGAATCTTCCGGGCGTGAAGTCGATTGTCCCTGCGGGCTCCGTCCGGCGGATGCGGGATACGATCGGCGACCTCGACGTGCTCGTGGCGTCCGAAAACTCGGAGCATGTGATGGGCGCGTTCCTCGAAATGCCCGATGTGGTGTCGGTGGTTGCGCGGGGCGATACGAAGTCCAGCGTTGTAACCCGCCGCGGCATGCAGATTGATCTTCGGGTGGTGCCCGCGAACGCGTGGGGGGCGGCGCTGATCTACTTCACGGGCTCGAAGGAGCACAACGTCAAGATCCGGGAACTGGCGATGAAGGCCGGCATGAAGCTTTCGGAATGGGGGTTGTTCCGTGCGTGCGACGGAAGGCTCATTGCCGGGGCGACCGAAGAAGAGGTTTATGCCGCCCTCGGGCTGGCGTGGATTCCACCGGCGATGCGCGAGGACACGGGGGAGGTCGAGGCGGCGCTCGCCGGGGATCTTCCGGCTCTGATCGAACAGACGGATCTGCGCGGGGATCTGCACTCGCACACTGATCTCACCGACGGAATCGCGTCGCTGGATGTGATGGTGGAAGCGGCAGCGGCGCGTGGTTTCGAGTACTTCGCCATCACCGACCACGCGCAGAACCTGGCGATGACGGGGATGAGCCGGGAAGCTGTTCTTGCGCAACGGGAGAAGATCGCCACGATCCAACTGCGATTCCCGCACATGCGCTTGTTGCACGGGTGCGAGCTGAACATCGGGCGCGACGGTTCGGTCGACTACGACGCCGAGTTTCTCGCAGGGTTCGACATCACCGTGGCGAGCGTGCACTCACTGTTCCGACTGTCTCGCGAAGAGACAACTGCACGCTTGATTGCTGCGGCGAGGAACCCGTTCGTGAATGTCATCGGCCATCCCACCGGACGGTTGATTGGACGAAGGGAACCCATCGACGTTGATTTCGAAGTGCTCTTCGGCGTTGCCGCCGAAACCGGAACCGCCTTGGAGGTCAATTGCTTCCCCGACCGGCTTGATCTGCGCGACGAACACGTCCGCTGGGCGACGCGGCGGGGAGTGACGATTTCAATCGCGACTGATGCCCACGCGCCCAAGCATCTGGACAACGTTCGGTTTGGTATCGGAACCGCTCAGCGCGGGTGGGCGAAGCGGTCCGACGTCTTGAATGCTCGGACTGCGAGCGAGGTCGGGAAGTTCGTCGCCGACAAGCGCGCGCCGCGATGAATCGAGGGCCGGCCGCGCTCCCGCTTCCTCGCGAGTTCTTCGAGCGTTCCGCTCTGGAGGTTGCGCGCGACGTGATCGGATGCCTCTTGGTGCACGACACCGACGAAGGCCGAGTGGTAGGTGTTGTGATCGAGGCGGAGGCGTACTCGCAAGAGGATCCGGCGAGTCATGCATTCAGGGGTCGCACGCCGCGGAACGCGCCGATGTTCGAGGCCCCGGGCCGGGCGTACGTGTACTTCACGTACGGGATGCACTACTGCTTCAATGCCGTCACGGACCCTGAGGGGCGCGCCGGCGCGGTACTTCTCCGCGCAGTCGAGCCGATTGAAGGGATCGACCTCATGCGCGCGCGCCGCGCCGGCGTGCGGGACCGTGATCTGGCGCGCGGCCCAGCACGATTGACTCAGGCCTTTGCCATCGGGCGGGAGCAGAACCGGGCGGACCTGATCGCTTCGCCGCTGTTCATGTGTCCCGGGGAGCGGCTGTCCAATCGCGCAGTGGAAGCAACGCCGCGCATCGGTTTGGGTCGGCTGCAGGACGGGCGGCCCTGGCGCTTCGCAGTCCGCGGCAGCCCGTGGGTGTCCGGCCCCGTTCGCCCTAAGGGTTGACCCAGACCGTCACCACGCTGCCGCGTCCGTATGGCGCTTCGGCGCACGGCGATTGAGCCCACGCGCGCCCGCTTCCGGTGACGACGGGGTCCCGGCACCCGTTGGGGCGCTCTGCGTTGGGGGCGGTCACGAACTCGACGGAGAACCCAGCACGTTGCAGAGAGGTTCGGGCGCGCGCGGAGGAATCGCCCAGGACCATCGGGACGGCACCGACGGCTGTGTCGTCCCCCACCCAGATCGTCACGCGATCACCAACACGCGCGCGCGTTCCGGGGGCGGGCTCTTGGGCGCAGACGACACCAGGCGGGCGCTCCGGGCAGTATCGCGCGCGCGTCAGCACGTCGAGTCCGGCGAGCCACAGGATCTGCCTGGCGGCACTGGGCGCGGCACCACGGACGTCCGGAACGGCATCGACGGTGTGCGAGGTAGGTTCGTCGCATGCGGTGGTCGGTTCTTCTCCCCGCAGGAATGACCGCTGCCGCACAAGGAATCTGGGGGTAAAGCGATTCGGCAGGCACCCGCGCAGCCGATCAACGCCGACGGTGACGAGCAGGTCCTTGGGGCGAGGAAATGCCTTGGCGGGCACGCCGCGGTGCGCTTCGAGCATGAACTCGCGCCACATCCGCCCCGGCCAGGAAGAGCCGTAGACGCGGATCCGAGTGCGCGGCGGGCGCATCGAGATCTGCGCGCGTGGAAATCCGACCCAGGACACGCCGACCATCGTCGGAGTGAAGCCCGCGAACCATGCGTCGTGATACTCGTCGGAGGTTCCCGTCTTCCCGGCCACCGGAAACCCCGTAGCCAGGCGGCGGCCGGTCCCCGTGCGCATCACCTCTTGCAGCGCTTCCACAGTGAGCGCGTTGACCGCGGGAGAGATCGCGGACTTCGGCTTCGCCTGGGATCGGTACAAGATCTTGCCCGCCGCATCGGTGATCTTGGTGATGGCGACGGGAGGCATCTGCTTACCTCCGCGCGCCAGGGTCGAATAGGCACCGGCGAGATCTAGCGGGCTCACTTCTTGGGAGCCGAGGGCGATCGAGGGAACGGCAGATAGCGGCGCCGTGATCCCCATGCGGCGTGCGACGTCGACTACGTGGTCTGCGCCGACGTCGCGAACTACCTGGGCGTAGACCACGTTGACGCTGAGTGCGGTGGCCTGCTTGAGCGACATGCTGCCGGCGAAGTTGCCGCCTTCGTAGTTTGCGACGTTCCAGGTTTCCCCGGACGGCAGACGGATGGAGATGCGACTACCGGCGCGGTACCTACTCGTGAGGGAGGCGCCGTCCTCAAGGGCAGCCACCAACGTGAACGGTTTGAATGCAGAGCCGGGTTGTCGGCGGCTGAGCGTCGCTAGATTGAACTTCGCGTACGGATCCCGTGCGTCGAAGAAGTCCCGACCGCCGACCATCGCGACGATGCTTCCGTCACGGGGATTGATTCCGACGAATGCGGTGTGCGGATCGCTCGGTTCGGTGAGTGTCGACAACGCTGCATGTTCGGCCGCCCGCTGCAATCGAGGCACCAGCGTGGTGTGGATCCGCAGCCCTCCTTTGAAGACGGCGTTGACTCTGTCTGCCCGGGTGTCGCCAAGCTCGTCGAGTCCCGCGGCCCCGTCGAAGATCAAGTCCTTGACGTGTTCGACGAAGTACGGGGCGGCGTAGCGGTCGGTCTCGGGCCGGGAGTGAAGCCCGAGGGGCTCTGCGCGCGCGGCATCGAAGGCAGGACGAGCGATCATGCGGAGGTGCAACATGCGGCTTAGGACGGTCGCTCGGCGGGCTTTGGCCGCTGCGGGGTCCGTTAGCGGATCGTAGCGAGAGGGCGCGCGGATCATTCCCGCCAGAAGTGCGCCCTGGGCAAGCGTAAGACGCGAGGAGTTGCACCCGAAGTAGGCATGTGCCGCCGCTTGGATCCCGTAAGCGCCGCGGCCGAAATACACGGTATTGAGGTATTGCTCGAGGATCTCGTTCTTGGTCATGCGGGCTTCCATCTGGCGAGCAAGCATCGCCTCTCGCATCTTTCGGGAGAGAGTTCGCTCGCGATCGTTCAGCGTGTTCTTCACCAACTGTTGCGTGATGGTGGAGCCGCCCTCGACGACGCGACCGGATGCCGCGTCGCGTATCACTGCACGCACCACCGCGGGGAAGTCGACGCCGCGATGCTCATAAAAACGAGAATCTTCAATTGCCAGGACGGCCTTGCGGACGGCCTTGGGCACCTGCGACAGCGGAACGAGTTCGCGATCGATTTCTGCGTGCAAGACCGCCAGGACCGTCCCGTCGCGCGCCAGGATCTTGGTGGTTTGGTCGACACGCGCCGTGCGCGCCAGTTCGTCATCGAGATGCGGCACCGAGACGCAGGATGCGAGCAATACTAAAAGGACCGCCGGCGCGGCGCGCGCGGCGATCCGCGAAATGCCGCTGAACGGTGCTTTCATGGGTGACGGCGGACGGTGCCCTCATGCTACCGGGCGCGAGGCGTGGCGGGCAGAAGGGGGAATCCCAAACGTGCGACCGCGGTCGGCTGGTAGCATCCGACATCCGAGGGAACATGGGCCTTTTCGAGGATCTCAGTTGGCGCGGGATCGCGCACCAGTGGACGGGAGGAGACGACCTCCCGGCCCGTCTTGGCTCGGGTCCGATCACCGTCTACTGCGGCTTTGACCCGAGCGCACCGTCTTTGCACATCGGGAACCTCATGCAACTCACGCTGTTGCGGCGGCTACAGCGGGCGGGGCATCGTCCGATCGCCATCGCCGGCGGGGCAACCGGAATGGTGGGAGACCCGACCGGACGGAGCCAAGAGCGCAACTTATTGAGCGATGAGGCGATCGAGGCCAACGTCACGGGGATCCGCGAGCAGATCGGCCGATTCCTTGACTTCGACGCGCCCGGGAACCCGGCGCTGGTGCTGAACAACGCAGACTGGTTCCGGGACATGTCCTTTGTCGCCTTCCTTCGGGACGTAGGGAAGCATTTCTCGGTCAACGTGATGCTTGCCAGGGAATCGGTGAAGGCGCGCCTTGAGGGCGATGCCGGCATCAGCTACACGGAGTTCAGCTACATGCTGATGCAGGCCTACGACTTCGTTCATCTCCATGAGACGTACGGCTGCGAAATGCAGACGGGCGGGTCCGACCAGTACGGCAATATCACCGCAGGCGTCGATCTTGGACGCCGCATGCGGGGGGCGCACCTGTTCGGGCTCACGACTCCGCTAGTGACTCGCAGCGACGGCGTGAAGATGGGGAAGACCGCCGCGGGCGCAGTCTGGATGGATGAGCGACTGACCAGTCCATACGCCTTCTACCAGTGGTTCGTCCGCGCCCCGGATGCCGACGCCGGCTCATTCTTGCGCCTGTTCACTGAGGTACCTCAAGAGGAGATCCGCGCGCTGGAGGCTTCCGGGCAAGCGAACCCTGCGCGTCGCGACCCCCAGCGTCGTCTGGCGCGGGAACTCACAGAGCTGGTGCACGGGGAAGGCGGGTTGGCCCGGGCCGAGCGGGCGACCGCTGCGTTGTTCGGCGGGGACCTGCAGGGGCTGAACGAGTCAGAGTTACTCGAGATCTTCGCCGACGTCGCCTCGGCGGAGGTTCCGGCGACGAGGCTCGGCTCGATCACCGTCACTGATGCGTTCGTGGAGTCCGCCCTCGTCCGGAGCCGTGGAGAGGCTCGCCGGTTGGTCGACGGAGGGGGCGCCTACGTCGGGAACCGGCGCATGGAGTCGGCGGATGCTGTTCTCGGCGCGACCGAACTGTCGTCTGAGACCATCATGGTCCTTCGGGCCGGAAAACGGTCCTTCGCGCTGCTTCGCTTCCTCCGCTAGATCCGTTTGCCCCGGTTTGCGGCATCCGGTGGCCGCTGCAAACGACATCGGTTGACACTCCCTAGGGGGCGGCGTAGCATACGCATCCGGTTCGAAGGCGAGTGTCCTCGAGCCGAGAGGATCCCGCTTAGTGCGACTTCTCGATTCAACTCCAAGCAAGGACAGCCGCTAGGACCGCGCGCGCCGCGGGAGGCTGTCGGTGACCGGAAGGTCACCGACCTTTTTTTGGAAGCGAACCGGAAGTTGGGCCAACGGGTCCAAACTTTGAGAACTCCATAGCGAGCGTGAGCATCAAAGAGCCAAGGTAATAAGGGCACACGGTGGATGCCTTGGCGCCAGGAGCCGATGAAGGACGCTGCAGGCTGCGATAAGCCTCGGGGAGCCGCCAAGCAGGCTTCGATCCGAGGATCTCCGAATGGGGCAACCCGGCTGGCGTAATGGCCAGTCACGCTCCGCTGAACACATAGGCGGAGTGGAGGGAACCCGGGGAAGTGAAACATCTCAGTACCCGGAGGAAGAGAAAGCAAACGCGATTCCCTGAGTAGCGGTGAGCGAAACGGGAACAGCCCAAACCCGCACGACGTGATAGCCCAGCGGCGTTGTCGTGCGGGGGTTGTGGGACCATTCAGAGAGGACGCTGGACCTCTCAGGGAGTTACAAAGTTCAGACCTAGGAGAACGGCATGGAAAGGCCGGCCACAGCGAGTAAGAGCCTCGTATCCGAAAGGTGATGAACCTCCCGAGTGGCATCCCAAGTAGCGCCGAGCACGTGAAATTCGGCGTGAATCCGGGGGGACCACCCCCTAAGGCTAAAGACTACCTGGCGACCGATAGTGAACTAGTACC
The DNA here is from genome assembly GCA_041658565.1 of Actinomycetota bacterium. NCBI lineage: Bacteria > Bacillati > Actinomycetota > Actinomycetota bacterium. Next base: position 86,813 of record JBAZZY010000001.1, read on the forward strand.
GTGAGGGAAAGGTGAAAAGTACCCCGGGAGGGGAGTGAAATAGTACCTGAAACCGTGTGCCTACAAACCGTCGGAGCAATCCGCGCCGGGAAACCGGTGTAGGGGAGTGACGGCGTGCCTTTTGAAGAATGAGCCGGCGAGTTACGTTACGTGGCGAGGTTAAGGGGTGTCCCGGAGCCGTAGGGAAACCGAGTCTGAATAGGGCGATTAGTCGCGTGGCGTAGACCCGAAGCTGAGTGATCTATCCATGGCCAGGTTGAAGCGCGGGTAAGACCGCGTGGAGGACCGAACCGACTCATGTTGAAAAATGGGCGGATGAGCTGTGGATAGGGGTGAAAGGCCAATCAAACTCAGTGATAGCTGGTTCTCCCCGAAATGCATTTAGGTGCAGCGTCGTGTGTTCCGTTGCGGGGGTAGAGCACTGTTTGGGCTAGGGGGCCTACAAGCTTACTGAACTCAGGCAAACTCCGAATACCGCAACGCTAAGCACGGCAGTGAGACTGCGAGCGCTAAGGTCCGTAGTCGAGAGGGAAACAGCCCAGATCGCCAGCTAAGGTCCCAAAGAACGTGCTAAGTGGGAAACGATGTCCAACCGCGTAGACAGCCAGGAGGTTGGCTTAGAAGCAGCCATCCTTGAAAGAGTGCGTAACAGCTCACTGGTCGAGTAGTTGGGCGCGGAAAATGTAACGGGGCTCAAGCACGTCACCGAAGCTGCGGGAATCGATCACAAGCCGGCCTATGCGGGGTGCCGTATAGGTCCAAGCGATCGGTTCGGTAGGGGAGCATCGTCACGCGGGTGAAGCGGCGGGGTAACCCAGCCGTGGATGCGTGACAAGAGCGAATGCCGGTATGAGTAGCGAAAGAGGGGGGAGGAACCCCTCCGCCGAATGCCCAAGGGTTCCTGGGGAAGGTTCATCCGCCCAGGGTTAGTCGGGTCCTAAGGTGAGGCCGAGAGGCGTAGTCGATGGACAACAGGTTGATATTCCTGTACCACCGTTTTCGCGACAAGACCGAACGCATGCTGCTAAGGGAATCCCGTCAGGGGCTACCGACCCGCGTGTTATTAGGTAACCGATGGAGGGACGCAGGAAGGTAGGCGGGCCCGGGCGTTGGTCGACCCGGGGCAAGCGTGTAGGGAGTCTCCGTAGGCAAATCCGCGGGGGCAATCCTGAGGCGTGATGCCGATGTCATTGGACAGAAGCCGCTGATCCTATGCTGCCGAGAAAATCTTCTAGGGAGTGGAAAAGGTGCCCGTACCCCAAACCGACTCAGGTGGGCAAGTAGAGAATACTAAGGCGATCGAGAGAACTCTGGTCAAGGAACTCGGCAATCTAACCCCGTAACTTCGGAAGAAGGGGTGCCGTGGCCAGTGAGAGGACTTGCTCCTCGAGCTGACTGCGGTCGCAGTGACCAGGCCCAAGCGACTGTTTACTAAAAACACAGGAGGGTGCGAAGCCGTAAGGCGCTGTATACCCTCTGACGCCTGCCCGGTGCCGGAACGTTAAGGGGAGGGGTTAGCCGCAAGGCGAAGCTCTGAACCGAAGCGCCGGTAAACGGCGGCCGTAACTATAACGGTCCTAAGGTAGCGAAATTCCTTGTCGGGTAAGTTCCGACCTGCACGAATGGCGTAACGACTTGGGCGCTGTCTCGACCAGAGACTCGGCGAAATTGCATTGGCTGTGAAGATGCGGCCTACCCATGGTAGGACGGAAAGACCCCGGGACCTTTACTGTAGTTTGGTGTTGGTGTTCGGTTCGAGTTGCGTAGGATAGGTGGGAGGCGTTGAAGCAGGGGTTTTGGCCCTTGTGGAGCCAACGGTGAAATACCACTCTTCTCGTGCTGGGCGTCTAACGAGGGTCCGTTATCCGGATCTCGGACAGCGCCAGGCAGGCAGTTTGACTGGGGCGGTTGCCTCCCAAAAGGTAACGGAGGCGTCCAAAGGTTCCCTCAGCACGGTTGGCAATCGTGCGTCGAGTGTAAGAGCACAAGGGAGCTTAACTGCGAGACCGACGGGTCGAGCAGATGCGAAAGCAGGGTCTAGTGATCCAGCGGTGGCGTGTGGAAGCGCCGTTGCTAAACGGCTAAAAGGTACCCCGGGGATAACAGGCTGATCAGGCCCAAGAGTCCACATCGACGGCCTGGTTTGGCACCTCGATGTCGGCTCGTCGCATCCTGGGGGTGGAGCAGCTCCCAAGGGTCCGGCTGTTCGCCGGTTAAAGCGGTACGCGAGCTGGGTTTAGAACGTCGTGAGACAGTTCGGTCCCTATCCACCATGGGCGCAGGAGACTTGAGGAAGGCTGTCCCTAGTACGAGAGGACCGGGACGGACGCACCTCTCGTGTGCCAGTTGTTCTGCCAAGAGCATGGCTGGTTGGCGATGTGCGGAAGGGATAACCGCTGAAAGCATCTAAGCGGGAAGCTCGTTCCAAGATGAGGTCTCCCACAGGGAAACCTGGTAAGGCCCCCGCAAGGCTAGCGGGTTGATAGGCCGGAGGTGGAAGCGTGGCAACACGTGGAGCCGACCGGTACTAATAGGCCGAGGCCTTGGTTCGCTCACGCTCGCTATAGGGTGCTCAATGTGCCCGTAGATTGACAAACGTGGGGCGCAATCCCCAAATAGAGTTTCGGTGGCCATGGCGGAGGGGTCACACCCGGTCCCATCCCGAACCCGGAAGTTAAGTCCTCCAGCGCCGATGGTACTGCGCGGGCAGCTGCGTGGGAGAGTAGGACGCCGCCGAGACACTTCGAGGCCGGTCCAATTGGACCGGCCTCGGCCTATGTACGCCGGGCATGTGCAATCGCTTGGAGGTGAAAGTCCTCTGGACGCGGAGGTGGTCCGTAGTCCGAGCCAAAGGCAACTGCGTCACCGCGAGGTGGGGTGGGGAGGAAGCCGGAGGCGAAACCCTGCACCGAGGAACACGAACCGCATATGAGGCGGGACGACCTGGATGAGCTGGCATGGCACAGCGAAGTCCGTACCCACCGAAGGGTCGTTCCGTAAATGCGGCGGGCGTAGGGGGAAAGTGGTTGTGCTTATCCCGGGAGATCTGCCGGAGTGTCAGAGCACAAGCATGGCTGAGGTCGAGCCATCGCCTGACCGCTGTCGCAGCGATGCGCCGGCGGACCCGGCAGAAGTCAGCAGAGGCCATAGTAGTGACGCTGTTCGTCGCGAAGGGCCGAACGTAAAGCGAAAGGACGATCATGTCCGGCTCGTGCAGACGCGCAAAGTGCAGCCAACCCGTCGTGGACGGGCCTGGGACGGTGCCGACGTGGTGAATCCACGGACCTCCGTTCCAGAGCAGATGCGTTTGCCGGTGCCCGGCATCGAAGATCCTCACCCCACCCGTTCTCTGTGGGACGACGTTTTCGCCGTCTCGAACATCGAACGGGCGATCCGACGTGTTGAGCGGAACAAGGGCGCTCCCGGTATCGATGGGGTGTCCACCCAAGAGCTGCGATCGCACTGGCGCACGCACTGGCCCGCGATCAATGCTGCGCTCGACGCTGGCGCCTACCAACCCGCACCCGTTCGCAGGGTGGAGATTCCAAAGCCCGATGGCGGCGTGCGAGTCCTGGGGGTGCCCACGGTGCAAGACCGTGTGATCCAGCAGGCTATCTTGCAGGTGCTCACTCCGATCTTCGACCCGACGTTTTCCGAGCAGAGTTTCGGGTTCCGTCCGAACCGCAGCGCGCATCAAGCCGTGAATGCGGCCCGGCGTTTCGTTGAGGAGGGCTCGGAGGTGGTCGTGGAGATTGATCTGGATCGTTTCTTTGACCGGATCAACCACGACATGCTCATGGCGAGGGTTGCGAGAAAGGTAAAAGACAAGCAAGTGCGCAAGCTGATCCGCTCTTTGCTGAACGCGGGCGTGATGGACGCTGGCGTGTGTGTGCGGACCGAGGAAGGAACCCCGCAAGGGGGGCCACTTTCGCCGCTGCTCGCCAATGTCATGCTCGACGATTTGGATCAGGAGTTGGAAAAGCGAGGGCATCGCTTCGTCCGTTACGCCGATGACTTAACGATCTACGTCGAAAGCGAGCGGGCGGGGCAGCGCGTCTTCGAGAGTATCTGCGGATTCATCGAGAAGCGATTGAAGCTCCGCGTGAACCGTTCAAAATCCAAAGTGGTTTCCGCTACGCGAGCGCATCTGCTCGGCTTTGGACTCTTGAAACGGAAAGGGACGGTTGGTGTCCGGATCGATTCGTTGGCAAAACGCAAGGCCAAGGATCGCATCCGGCGTCTGACATCCCGCAGCAGGGGTGTGTCGATGGAGCGCCGCATCCGCGAGGTCAACGCCTACATTCGCGGCTGGGTGAACTACTTCGGCCTGTCCGACACGCCGAGCACTTTCGACGAACTCGATCAGTGGCTTCGCCGCAGGCTCCGGCAGGCTCGTTGGAAGCAGTGGAAGCGGATACGCACCAAGGTTCGGATGCTTCGATCTTTGGGGATTCCCAAGCAGAAGGCCTATGAGTGGGCCAACACGCGAAAGGGCTCCTGGCGCACCGCAGGTTCTGCCCCACTTCAGCGAGCGATGCCCAACGCCTATTGGTCAGCCCTCGGCCTTGTTGGCTTCACCGAGGCTTACCGCCGTGTCAGGGAGTCTTTGCGAACCGCCGGATGCGGGCCCGCATGTCCGGTGGTGTGAGAGGGGCGGGGTAAACCCCCGCCCCCTACTCGATTTCCTCCTCTGCGCTCTGGGCGCGTTGGGGCGGGCGCCGGATGAAGGAATCGGGCCATCGCGCGGCGAATCAGTTGGCAAACACGTCGAGGGCGGCTGAACCTGGCTGCTGCATCGGAGGGACGAATGAGGAGCATAAAGACCTGGGGTCTAGTCGCATCGATTGCGCTGGTGGGATCCTTGGTACCCCTGGGCGCACACGCCGGCGAGTGGTGCGCCTCGAACATCGTGGTATTCAGCGGGGTGGATGCAGTCGGATCGGTGAACTCGAATGCCGCAGTGTGCATCGCGGAGGACGTCTGGGGCGAGGATACGGGCTATGACGGCCGGATCATCAACCCGGGGTCCGATTTCGTGTCCGTGCGATACGTCAACCCGTATTCGCTCACGGATGAGACGCTCACCGCCTATCTCGATGGGCTCGGGTTCGAGAACACGGAGATCACGCTCACCCGCGTGGAGTCCGCGACCGGTGAGGCAGTCTACGACTCCGAGCACCTTGACTTGGCCGCCGATGCCGTGGGGTGTATCACAGCGTCGATTCCGGCATTGATGCCGGATGAGGCGCCGAACTCGTTCCACACCGTGGGCGCTAGCTGCCCATAGGTTCTCGTGATTCGACGAAGGGCCGGCTCTGCCGGCCTTTCGTGTTCCCGGCCGTGTCGAGCTGTCGTTCTGGGCCCATGTGTGCGCGCGAGCATTCGGGAGCCCGCGCGCGCCGGTACACTTGCTGTGTGAGACCCCCAATCAAAGACTCAGAGCGGTTGCCGCGCGCGCTGGAGTTGGAACTTCAAAGGGCGGCGAAGCCGGGGCGTGGCGCCGACGCAGTGGCGTGGATGACCAAGGCTCGTCGGGCGGAGGCGGAAGGCAGGCGAGAGGCCGCGTACCGCGCGGCATGTCGGGTGAAAGAGATGGCGCCGCGTTCGTCGTCCGTCCGCCGGGTAATCGGCGTCGCGGCATGGCACACGGATCGTTGGCACGAGGCATCGCAGGAATTGCTGGCCTATCGTCGGTTCACGGGCGATTGCTCCTTCGACCCTGCGATCGCGGAGTGCTACCGGCGCCTTGGACGCCCGGAGCGGGCGAGGGACTTCCTGGCCCCCCTGAAGCCCGAAGATGTGTCGGCTCCGGTCTGGGCCGACGCACAGGTGGTGCGAGCCCGCAGCTTCGCCGACGTAGGGCGGGCGGAGGTTGGGCGAGATCTACTGGAGTCTGCGCTGCGAGCAGCACGCAGTCCCGCCGCGCGGGATCGCCTTCGCGGCGGCCTGGAGTCCCTGGCGGCGGCGCCGCAGTAGGGCGGTCGTGCGGGATCCACGGCGACACTCGCACATTGCCCTCGTGGGCAGTGGCGAGTTCACGCCCGCCATGGCGGACATCGATCGGGAGATCCTGGAGTCCATTGGTCCGGCGCCCAACGTGGTGATCTTGCCGACGGCCGCAGGAGGGGAAGATCCGCAGGATTGGGCGCTGCGTGGAATCGAGCACTTTTGGCGACTCGGAGCGCGCAGCGTGGGGCTGATGGTGATCGACCGGGCGCACGCAGAGGACCCCGACAACGTCCGTATCGTCGAGCGCGCGGACCTGTTGTACATCTCCGGAGGAAAGACTGCCCGGCTGCTTACCGCGTTGGAGGGTTCCCCGCTGTGGGAAGGGTTCCTCGTCGCGCGCGAGGCCGGTGCGTGGCTCGTCGGGTCGTCGGCCGGCGCGATGGCGCTGGGGGACTGGGCGCTTGTGCACCGGCCCGAAGACGGGCACGGGACGCCGACGTTGTGGACCCCGGGGCTCGGGATATTGCAGGGATATGCTGTTGTTCCTCATTTTGATCGCTGGACTGAGGCCGAAGCGCTCGCGGACGAGATCAGCCGGTCGTGCTCAGTCATCGGGATCGACGAGGACACTGCAGTTCTCTTGCACGGGACTCACGCCATCGTCGCGGGGGCGGGTCGAGCACGCGTCATCGGCGGCGAGCACGCGGGTCCGTGGCGTGCGAACGGCGAGCGCTTCGACCTAATCTAGTGGTGAGTCGAGAAATACCGAAGGTATCCGGCGGCACTTGAGCGAAAAGCGTTGAGGGCCTCGAACTTCGCCACGAGTTCCGGACGATCGTGAACGGCGGCGTAGTCGGCGGCGGTGCGCTCTAGCAACCGCTCGGCGAGGAAGTCGATGTCGTGCGACTCGGCCATCGCGTCCCGGACGATGTCGCCGTAACGCACGAGGCGCTCCTCTGCCTCGACCAGCATGTCCCGGTCGGCCGGCGCAGGTCCGAAGTGCGTTAGATACAACCCGGAAGGCCGGCGCTCGCGGAACCTTCGCAGTGTTGACAGAGCGAGGTCTAAGTCGAAATCCGGTGGGGGCGTAGCCGGTCGCAGCACGTCGGCTTCGGGCAGGTACACGCCCATTGCGTCCCCGACGAAGATGACGCCCGATTCCGAGTCCTGGACGGCCATGTGGTGTCGCGCGTGTCCCGTTGCCTGGATGATCTCGAGAGTGCGGCCGGCACCGAGGTCGATGATGTCGCCGGCGTCGACCGCGCGCAGCCGTTCGACCGGAACCGGCTGAAGGGGACCGAACAGGGTGTCCAACCGAGAGCCAAAGACGCGAGCGGCACTCGCCATGAGCTTCGTCGGGTCCGCCAGGTGCGACGCGCCGTCGCGGTGGACGATGATCTGCGCGCGCGGGAACAACGCGGCCAAGTCGCCGGCTCCACCGGCGTGGTCTAGGTGAATGTGCGAAACGACGATGTAGGCAAGATCCCCGGCACCGATGCCGAGTTGCGCGAGGCCGGCGACGAGCGTCGCAGCTACCGTCGCCGGTCCCGTCTCGAAGAGTGCCGGACGGTCGCCGGGGATGAGGAAACCGGCGACCAGTTCGCTCATCCCCGCCATCTCGGTGTCGATTGCGACGATGCCGCCCTCTAACTGAATCGTGTTCGGCATGAGCGGCTTCGCCTCTGTCAGTCCAGCGGGCGCAGAACGACGCCCGTGGCGGGTTTCGGAATGAAATAGGTCGATTTCTGAGGCATGGCGTCACCGGCTTCGGCTACTGCCCGAACCGCGTCGAACGGCATTGGGGCCAGCAGGAAGGCGAGCGTGGCGCGGCCCTGGGAAATCTCTTCGACTGCCTCGACGGGGCTGTGCACGAAATGCGGGGTGATCCCGTCGAGCAGGCGGTCGAAGACAAGTGCGTGCAGCACCGAGACGTCGAGATCCCTCCACGCCTGCGACCGGTTGGCCGGCATGGCCTCCGCCTCGGCTGCGTGGTCGCGCAGAGTAAGCCACCAGGACTGCGAAGCGTCGAGCATGCAGAACGTGCGGCCGCCCGTTTGTCGACCGGCGAGTTCAGCGGCGAGGGTCTTCGGATCACCGGCGGCAGGCTCGATGTCGAATACGGCCGACAGTCTTGCCAGTGCGTCCTCGGAGGTGATTCCTTCGACAACCCGGTGGATGGGAAGCAATGATGGACCGAAGCGCGAAGCGTCCACGAGGAACGTCATCTTGGCATCCCATGGGCCCGGCCCGTCGATCGCGCGGCGTTCGTCGCGGTAGGTCTGGGCGGTGCGCCAGCGATGGTGCCCGTCCGCGATTACCACCGACGCCTTTTCAATTGCGCGCGTGACTGCGCCGACGGCTTGGGGGTCGCTCAAGCACCATACGAGGTGTTCGATGCCGTCGGGTGTGGTGAATTGCGCGGCGGGCTCTGCGGAGGCTGCTGCGTCGATCGCGGCGTGGGCTGCGGCGTCGTCGCTGTCGTAGACGCAGAAGACGCAGTCCAGGTTGGTCTCGGCGGCGCGCAGAAGGCTTAGCCGGTCTTCCACGATCTTGGCGTATGTGCGCTCGTGGGGAAGCACTCCGCCGTCTGCGGGCTCGGCCAAGGTGACTGCAGCGAGGATGCCTCGCTGCGTGCGCCTCACACCGTCGAGCACATATCGCTGCTCGTAGACGTACAGGGATTCCCGGTCGTCACGACGCAAGACGCCGGAGCTGACCCATTCGTCGAGCTGGGCGCGCGCGCGCTCGTAGCGTGTTTGGTCTGGACCGCCGGGGACTGGTTGGGGGAGGACGAGGCGAACGACGTTGTACGGGCTCAAAGCTTCGAACTGCTCACGCTGCGTCGGCGAGATGACGTCGTATGGAGGGGAGACCACGGTGCTGAGATCTCCGGCGACTAAGGGGTCGTAGCGGAGACCGCGAAAGGGCGTGACTTCAGGCATGTCCCGTGTATAGCACTCCGGGCGCGGGGCGGGCGAATGCGCACTGTGCGCCGGACAAATCGCGAGCGGTTACACTGCCGTGCCGTGATTCTCGCCCAGGCCTTTCAGCGATTCGCCTTCGACCTCGATGGTGTGGTGTGGAAGGGGGACGACCCGATTCCCGGGGCTCCCGAGACCATCCGCGCGCTCAGGGACGCCGGCAAGCGCGTGTGCTTCGTAACAAACAACTCAGCCGAGGTGGCCGACACGTACGTGCGGAAACTCGACCGGATGGGCGCGGGGGCGACGGCTTCGGAAATCGTATCGAGCGCCGACGCTACCGCGCACATGCTCGATCGGGATGTCCCCGGCGTGCGCGGCCGGCTGGCTTTTGTCATAGGCGGTGAGGGATTGCGCGCCGCAGTTGCCTCGGTCGGCGCGAGACTCGCCAGCCTCGAAGAGGGCTCGGACGCGTCGGTCGTCGTGGTCGGCATCGATCGGGACTTGACCTATGACAAGCTCCGCGCCGCGACCTTGGCGATTCGAAAAGGGGCCACGTTCATTGCGAGCAACGCGGACGCGACCTATCCCTACCCCGAGGGCTTGGTGCCGGGAGCCGGCGCGATCGTCGCGGCGCTGCGGACTGCCTCCGGAGTCGAACCGGCGGTCGCGGGCAAGCCGGATCCGACCATGCTGGAGATCGCGGCCGAGCGGCTGGGAGGAACGCCCGCGCTCGCGGTTGGGGATCGCTTGGACACCGACATCCTCGCGGCACACACCGCCGGATGGCCGTGTGTGCTGGTGCTTTCCGGCGCCTCGGGCGTTCCCGACTTGGCAGTCGCGCGCGTCTGGCCGGATTTCATCGTCCGTCGGCTAAGCGACCTGCTCGTCGACCGCCCTTTCGCGAAGGTGCGGTCGGCGACCGGGCCGGATCTCCCACATATCGCAGGCATTCTGCACGCCGGAGGGTTGATTTCCGGGGCTGCGCGGGAGCGTCTGGGAAGAACAGTGGTTGCCGAGGTGGATCGGAAAGTGATTGGGACGGGAGCTTGGGAACTCGCGGGCGAATCGGCGATCCTGCGCTCAGTTGGGGTGGACGAGGCATGTCGCGGAGCCGGAGTGGGCACGCTCGTCGTAGGGGCGGTGCTGCGCAGGATTGCTGAGGCCGGCCACAGGGATGTCTACCTGGCGACTGATGGCGCCGAGGAGTTCTTCGTTTTGTGCGGCTTCCGTCCGTTTGCGCGCGAGGACGCTCCACCGGCGGTGATCGAGCATCGACAGATTGCTCGGGAGTGTCCGAGCACGGCCACGCTCATGCGTTTGAGATTGCCGTTTGCTTGAGTGGCAACTGCCATCTCAGAGTGACAGACGCGCCGGCGGACGCCGTGGCCTGAAGAGCCCCAGCAGGAGCATGCCCGCGATGAAGCCTCCCACGTGGGCCATGTATGCGACGCCGGTGCTCCCGGTGACGGACCCAAGCCCCTGGAAGACCTGCAGTAGGAACCAGAGTCCAAGTACGACCACCGCGGGCAGGTCGACGATCGTGATGAAGAAGAAGATCACGAGTGTGCGCACCCGTGCGCGGGGGAACGCAAGCAGATACGCCCCCAGGACGCCGGCGATCGCTCCCGAAGCTCCGACCATCGGAGTACCCGAATCCGGCGAGACAAAGGACTGCGCGAAGGTCGCGATGAGGCCGCACAGAAGATAGAAGAGCAGGAATCGCGCGCGCCCGAGGCGGTCCTCGATGTTGTTGCCGAAGATCCACAAGTACAGCATGTTGCCGGCGATGTGCAGAAAGCCGGCGTGCAGGAACATCGAGCGCAGCACCGATAACCACACGTTCTTGTTTGGGCAGAACGCCTCCTGGACTCTCACGATGGAGCTGGACGGGTCCACGTCTCCTCGGCGCGCGGCCTCCGCGGCAGACCTCCCATGAGTGATTTCGTAGGGGATCGCTGCAGAACAGACTGCGTAGTTTCGTTGCTCCGTCGTGCCGGCTCCGAAGCTGGGCTGGACGAAGATGAACATCACGAGGTTGATCACGATCAGAGCGGGAACAACGATCGCGCCCCGGCGAATCGGGTTGTCGTCGCGAAGCGGGATCATGTCTCTAGAAGAAACGGCGCAGCAGCAGGAGGTCCGCGGGGGACGCGTCCACGCGAACGCGCCGCATCAGCAAGGCCGGTCCGACCGGCAGTCGTCCCTGGATCATGGCGATGAGATCGTCGCTTCGCGCGGTGATGCGAACGTCGGCGTGGGACTTCGGATCTGCCGCCTCGACCTCGAGGATGCGCGCGTCGCGGATCTCGGCGCGGTACGCAGTTCCGAGGTCGGGGACGATGCACAGGATCGTCCTGTCCGGAATCGACCCAGGCGGCGGGTCGGCCTGATCCAAGCCGTCCATGAGGGAGCGCAGGGACTGTTCGATGTCGTCGGTGGTTGCCACGGGCACGAGGATACCAAGCGCGCCCGGGCGCGCGGGCCCCGGCCGCCGGACGGCGTATAGTTGGTTCGATGGATGAACCCCGGATCGATAATGAACTGGAGCGCATTGCGCAGCTTCCGCTCGACCAGCGTGCGGCCGAACTTGAGGTGATCGAGCAGGGTTTGCGCGCCTCGCTCGACGACGCTCCGAAGGCGTGAATCCCGGGGAGGTGGCCCTCCGGATGGGCCGGTTCGTGTCGCGCGGGGGCGAGAAGCTCGACGGAGCGCTGCGCGTGCTCGAGTTGGACGTCGCAGGTATGCGCGCGCTGGACGCCGGTGCGGCGACCGGCGGCTTCACTCACTGTCTGCTTTCGCGCGGGGTCGTCTCGGTTGTTGCTGTGGACGTGGCTTACGGCCAACTGGCGTGGGAACTGCGCACCGACCCAAGGGTGCAGGTCGTGGAGCGCACCAATGTCCGAAATCTCACGGCGGAATCCGTTGGAGGCGTGGTCGATCTGGTCGTCGCCGACTTGTCGTTCATCTCGCTGGCGGTCGTCGCCGATGCTCTGGTGTCGGTTGCCGGGGAGGGAGGGCGGTTGCTCGTCATGGTGAAGCCGCAGTTCGAGCTTCCTCGTGCCCGGGTTCCCCGTGGCGGCGTGGTGCGCGCGCCTGAGGACTGGAGTGCCGCCGCCCGTTCGGTGGCCGATGCGTACCGCGCGCGCGGATGCGTTCTTCTCGGGGCCGCTCCGTCGTCGTTGACAGGTCCTAAGGGGAACCGAGAGTTCTTCCTTCTATTCGGACGCGAGGGTGTCGACGCCTCCGATGAGGTTATCGATGCGGCGATAGAGGCTGCGCCGTGAAGCGAGTCGGGATCGTGCTGCACGGTGCCCGTCCGGAGGCTGCAGCGACTGCGGGCAGGCTCGCGGAACTCTTGCGCGCACAATCGATTGAAGTCGTCGCACTGGAGAGCGATGCCGCGCGCGTGCCGGGGTCCACGGTGACACCCGTCACTGAATTCTCCGACGACTTGGATCTGGTGTTTGTGCTCGGAGGGGATGGGACGCTGCTTCGTGCGGCGGAAATGGTCGGACCCCGCGGAGTGCCGCTGCTAGGGGTGAACTTTGGCGGTCTCGGCTTCTTGTCGGCGATCGAGCGAGGAGATCTGGAGTCCGAACTGGTTCACATCCTCGAGGGCGGCTTCCACGTCGAGGATCGGATGGTGCTGGCGGGGGAGATCGTCGACGGCGAGCGAACGACGCCGGTGTGGGCCATGAACGACGTCATCATCGAGAAGGCGTCGATTGGTCGCGCGATCAAGCTGGCGGTGTCGATCGGGGGCGAACCGTTTGTTTCTATTGCCGCCGACGGCATCATTATTGCGACGCCGACCGGCTCGACGGCGTACTCGTTCTCGGCGGGCGGCCCGGTGGTTTCACCGAAGATCGACTGCTTGATCGTTACGCCGGTCTCGCCGCACGGCCTGTTCCGAGCGCCGGTGATCGTCCCGCCCGATGAAGAGGTGCTGATCAACGTCCTTCCGGCCCTCGACGTAGGAGGACTTTCGGCTGACGGCCAGGAAGCGGTCGCGCTGTCGGCGAACGCTCAGATTCGGCTTCGCGCGCAGGCGCGCGGGGTGCGACTGGCAACGATCGATTCGACCCCGTTCTGGCGGATGGTTCACAGGAAGTTTGAGCTTCCCGGAGGACGGCGCTGACCATGGCGGCCGGAATGCGGCTGCGGAAGGGCCGAGAGCGACCTCGCCGCCGCTTGCGCGGAATTCGTTCCGAGTCGGGTGTCGTTGTCGGCGTGGCGCGGATCGACCACCGGACAAAGAACCTGCTGCATCGGGTGCGTCCGGGCGAGATTGCCGTGATCCTTCACGAGGATTTGGACCAAGCCTCTGCTGAAGGGCTCGTCGAAAGGGGTGTCGCGGCCGTTCTGAACTGCCATCGCTCGATTACAGGTCGCTACCCCAACGCCGGCCCGTTGGTTCTGGCGCGCGCCGGCATTCTGCTGGTCGACAACGTGGGCGAGGGGATTCTCGAGGCCATTCGCGACGGGGACCCGATTGAGATCAGAGGGGATGCGGTCTACCGCGAGGCCGTCGCCGTCGGTCGCGGCACCCGACTGGAGGGCGCGGAACTCGATCGAGCCATGAGCGCGGCGCAGGCGTCGATGGGGGATCAGCTCGAGCGTTTCGTGCGCAACACGATGGAGTACTTGCAGGCAGAGCGGGATCTCGTCTTGCGTGGGGAAGGCTTGCCCAAGCTGCGAACGCGGATCGAAGGCCGGCACGCGGTTGTGGTCGTTCGAGGGAACGAGCACCGCGAGGACCTCAGGACGCTTCGGAGCTATATCGCGGACATGCGGCCGGCACTGATCGCCGTCGATGGGGCTGCCGATGCGTTGATCGAAGAGGGGTTGCACCCGGACGTGATTATCGGAGACATGGATTCGGTTTCCACCGGCGCGCTCACTTGTGGCGCCGAGATCGTCGTTCACGCGTACGCGGACGGGCGCGCGCCGGGCCTGGAGCGAGTGCAGGGACTCGGCGTTGATGCGCACGTATTCCCCAGTGCGGGAACGAGCGAGGACATTGCACTGCTGATGGCCTACGAGAACGGCGCCGAGTTGATCGTGGCGGTGGGCGCACACGACAACCTGGTCGAGTTCTTGGACAAGGGACGAGCAGGGATGGCGAGCACGTTCGTCACGCGGCTGAAAGTCGGTCCCAAACTCGTGGATGTCAAAGGAGTGAATCGCTTGTATCGCACGCAGGTGCGCACGCGTGACATGCTGATCCTCGTTGGATCGGCACTGGTTGCAATGCTCGCCGCGGCATTCGCGTCCCCGGGGCTTCACCTGTGGGCACGTCTCGTCGCCGATTGGTTCCGGAACGTCTTCCACTCCATCGTCGGATGATCAACCTTCGCTATCACATTGTGTCGCTCATCGCGGTGTTCCTTGCGCTTGCGTTGGGAGTGATCGCGGGCACGACCGTCGTTGATCAAGGGCTGGTCCGGAACCTGCGCCGCCTCGGGAACTCGCTCCGAGATCAGCAGAACGCGCTGCGCGAGCAAAACAGTGAGTTCAAGCGTGAAATCGCGTTGTGGGACAGATTCGCGGACGCTCTGGTTCCCGGACTCATGCAGGATCGGCTGAAGGGTAAGCGCGTCGTGCTGCTGGTGGCCGACGGCCTGAAAGGTGAAACGCCGGGCGACGTTTCCGACGCGATTGTGACCGCGGGGGGAATTCCTTCCGGCCGTATCGAGTTCTCCGCGAAGTGGCGACTCGACGACCGAACCTCGCGCGAGCAACTGGCCCTGGCTCTGCGGCTTCCCGCGGACGCCGAAGTCCCGGATCTTCTCGAAGCCGCGGCGTCGCAGATCGCCGCTCGTCTCGTGGCTCCCGGGGACGTTCGTTCCGAAGGTGATGTGATTGGATCGCTCGTGCGGAGCGGCTTTGCGGACGTGACGGGTGACGCCGGTCGGATCTTTCCTTCCAAGGGGTCGCTGATCGTCTACATGGCCTCCGGGGCTCGGGCGGAGAACCCGTCGCCGGACGAGTTCGTCCTGCCATTGCTGCGTGCTGTTGCCGCGCGGGTGCCGACTGCGCTGGCCGAACCGCTGTCCTCCGTGAAATCGCTGGCCGAATTGGTCCGGCAGGACCGGGATTTGGGAGCGCGCGTTGTGACCGTCGACCATGCAGACACACTCCCGGGCCTGCTGGCACTCGTCTCGGGACTCAGGGATCTTGCCGCAGGGAAGCGCGCCGTCGCGTACGGCGTACGACGCGGGGCAAGCGCAATCGCGCCTGTTCCTGCGCCGACTCCGGTCCCGACCGGTAAAGCGTGAGCGCCACAGACAGACCGGCGGTTGTAGCGCTCGTGCCTGCTCGCGAGGAGGCCCAGCGCATCTCGGTGACCGTGCAAACCCTGCTCGGGATCGCAGGCGTAGATGGCGTCGTGGTTATAGACGATGCATCGACCGACGGCACTGCAGCCGCGGCCGCGGCCGCCGGCGCCCGCGTGCTAAGGCTCAAGCGTCGCCTCGGGAAAGGGGGTGCGCTCGCCTACGGTCTTGGCCGGATCCAGGCCGACCTCGTACTGCTCATCGACGCAGACCTGGGTGAGAGCGCTGGTGTTGCGGCGGCTCTCCTGGATCCGCTCCTGCGAGGTGAGGCCGACATGTCTGTGGCTTGTCCGCCGGTGACGGGTCCGAGTGGATTCGGCCTGGTGGAGGGTTTTGCGCGATGGGGAATCGAGCGCCTGACTGGGCGTCGCATGGAGCGACCTCTGTCGGGCCAGCGTGCGGTACGCGGGGAGATGTTGCGCGCGGTGGCACTCGCCCCGAGATTCGGTATCGAAGTCGGGCTGACTGTGGATGTGCTGCGTCGGGGGGGAAGAGTGGTCGAGGTCCCGTTCGAGATCTCCCACGCCCGCACCGGGCGGGACGTGCGGGGGTTCCGTCATCGGGGTCGCCAAGGGTGGGACATCTTCTGCGTGCTGACGCGCCGGGCCATTAGGCGCGGGGCGTGATAGACAGATGACTATGGGTTCTGTGATCCTGGCGGTTGCGTGCGGATTCGTCGGAGCGGCGGTGTCGCGCCGCGCCGCAATGTACATCGCCGCGGGCGCGGGGCCGACACGCGCGAACTACCGTGGTATCGCGCTGCCGTCGGCTGCGGGATTCGCCGTCGTTCTCGGGTTTCTGGCCGGGGCGGCGCTCCCCGCCGTTATTCGCGCGTTCACCCAGGCGTCCGCCTCGATCACGACCACCGCCGGAATTTCGGTGAGTTGTGTCGCCGGGGTGCTTGGCTTCGCGCTTCTGGGATTGTGGGACGATCTCGCGGGCAGTGCAGGCGAACGCGGGTGGCGCGCGCACGCTCGCGCCCTCGGCCGAGGGCGGCCCTCATCGGGAGCGATCAAGCTCGGTGGAGGAATCGCGCTCGCGCTGCTGGTCGCGGCACCGATGGGCCGCGGCACGCTGTGGACACTGGTCGACGCCGCGGTCGTGGCCATGGCTGCGAACCTGTGGAATCTGTTCGATCTGCGTCCGGGGCGGGCGTGCAAGATCTTCGTCGTCGCGGCGATCCCACTCATGGTCGTAGCGGGAACCGCGACGCCGCTCCTCGCCGCAGGGCTGGGCGCGGTGGTCGCATTCTTGCCGTTTGACCTGCGAGAACGAACGATGCTCGGAGATGTCGGTGCGAATGCGTTGGGTGCCCTCGTGGGATGGGTAACGGTCCTTTCCGGATCACCGACGGCCCGCGTGAGCGCTCTGTCCGCACTGGCGTTGATGCACTTGGTCGCGGACCGGCCCGGCCTGTCGAGAATCATCAGCGCCGTTCCGCCGCTTCGCGCATTCGACCTTACCGGCCGGGTTCGCGAACCCTAGCCGCGTCAGCTTGGCTGGTGGTGCTTTCGTTCCTGCGGTGACCGTTCTCCCACGAGCTAGGTTCTCGGCGATCCAAGGACGTACGGAGAGTCCATGTCCGCCAAGTCGGCTGCGTTGCCTGAGATTAGTCCGGCACCTACGTATGTGGCGATCCCCTGGAACAGGTCAACCTCATCTAGGACTGCTCCGTCGACTGCTACGGTCACGTCTCCCGCCTTGAGGTCCTGACGGCGAACGGACGCCGTGATTGTGTTCTCGATGTCATCTACTGAGACGGTCACTTCGGCGCCGGGGATGTCTTCGCACTGCACGAGCGTTTCCCCCGTCGTGGTGCAGTTCCCTTGGAGGTTCCCGCCTCCCCGCCCAACTTCTGGGGTGTACGCGCGCGCCCTCAGCGAGAACGCCTGGGGGTCCTTGTCGTCGTCGGGCACGTCGAGCGTGAATTCCCAGTAGTAGTGGATGATTTCCGGGACGCCGCCGGTGCCGTCCGGAATGTCGACGACTTGCCATGTGAAGGTCAGCGCATCGTCGGTTTCGCCGATGTAGCCGGCGATCAGGTCCTGTGCCTCCGGAGTGGCCTCAGCGAGCAGCACCGAGTCGAGCGTGTCGTCCTCGAAGACCTGGACGGGCGCCAGCGTTCCCGCGGCGTGGGCGGTCGGTACGGCAAGGATGGCGGTGCACAGGGCGGCAACCGCAAGCTTGACTGTCGTGCGCATTTGAAAACCCCCGATGTCTGTGTGTTCAGTGCCTAATTCGTCACGGATAAGAGGAATTCCTCCCGGCGCGACGGACCGTCCGGCGCTGGGCAAGCGTGGGGGAGACCACCTCCGCCGCTGTAGCCCGACCCCCCGTTGTCTGTTAGATTGAGGTCCCGTAGGCAGAAGGCGACCTGCGGGAGTTTTTTTGTGGCGAAACACATCTTTGTAACAGGCGGCGTTTCCTCCAGTTTGGGCAAAGGCCTAACTGCGGCCTCGCTCGGCCGGCTTCTCAAGGCCCGCGGGCTCCGGATCGTGATGCAGAAGCTCGATCCCTACATCAACGTCGACCCCGGAACGATGAACCCGTTCCAGCACGGGGAGGTGTTCGTCACCGACGATGGGGCCGAGACCGATCTGGATCTCGGGCACTACGAGCGATTCATCGACGAGAACCTCTCGCGGGACTCCAGCGTGACGACCGGACTGGTCTACCGCACCGTGATTGAGCGGGAGCGCAGAGGGGAGTTCCTCGGGGCGACGGTCCAGGTGATCCCGCACATCACGGAGGAGATCAAGAGCAGGATCCGACGGCTTGCGACGGAAGAGGTCGACATCGTGATCACCGAGGTTGGTGGAACCGTCGGCGATATCGAGAGCCTGCCGTACCTGGAGGCAATCCGTCAGTTCCGTCACGACATCGGCCGCGAGAACGTCTTCTATCTCCACGTGTCCTTGGTTCCCTACATTGGGCCGACCGGCGAGCTTAAGACCAAGCCGACGCAGCATTCGGTCGCGGAGTTGCGGTCGATTGGTATTCAGCCGGACGCCATCGTGTGTCGCTCCGACCGACCTCTGACCCCCGGCCTCAAGAAGAAGATCGCGCAGTTCTGCGATGTCGAGGTCGAGGGAGTCGTCGCAGCGCAGGATGCGGCGAGTATTTACGAGATACCGCTGGTGTTGCTCGAGGAGAAGCTGGATCAGTTCGTCCTGCGCCGCCTCGGAGTGCAGGCCGAGGAGCCGGATCTCGCGGATTGGAGGGAACTTCTCCGCAAGATCGAGACGGCGTCTCGGCCGGTCCGCATCGCGATCGTGGGGAAGTATGTGACGCTTGCCGATAGCTATCTGTCGGTGGTGGAGGCCGTGAAGCACGCGGCGTTTCACCATGGAGGGAAGCTGGAGATCGTTTGGGTTGCGTCGGACGACGTGGAGACTCCGGACGCTGACTGCTTGGACGGGGTCGACGGGATCGTGGTCCCCGGGGGGTTCGGCGTTCGGGGGATCGAAGGGAAGCTGAACGCGATTCGCTTCGCGCGGGAGAGGCAGGTTCCGTTCCTGGGTCTATGCCTTGGGTTGCAGTGCGCCGTGATTGAGTTCGCGCGCAACGTCGGAGGGCTGGAGGGAGCGAACTCATCCGAGTTCGATGCAACAACGCCTCATCCCGTGATCGACCTGATGCACGAGCAGCACGACCTATCTCACAAAGGCGGCACGATGCGTCTTGGGCTCTGGGTGTGCCGCTTACTGGAGGGGTCCCGCGCGCGCCGGGCGTACGGCGAGGAGATCATTCTCGAACGGCACCGCCACCGGTACGAGGTGAACAACAGGTACCGCAGGCAACTAGAGGCCGCGGGTTTGACCGTTAGCGGCACCACTGTCGACGGGAAGCTCGTCGAAGTTGTGGAAATCCGCGATCATGCGTTCTTCGTTGCGTCACAGTTCCACCCTGAGTTCAAGAGCAGGCCGACCCGTCCCCACCCGCTGTTTCGCGACTTCGTCGGTGCGGCCCTCGCTCGGGCGGAATCTGTCGCCGGGGTCCTGCCGCTGCCGTCGGCTGAATCCGCGTCGCACTAGGGTTCTGACCGGGTCCTGCCGCTGCAGTTTCGCCGGCGGGCGCCGGTAGGATGCTCCACAGGAGGCCCAGATGATCATCGGTGTTCCCCGCGAGGTCATGGAGTCCGAGTACCGCGTGGCGATGACGCCCGTGGGGGTTCGCGAGCTAACTGCTGAGGGGAACCGTGTTCTGATTCAGCGATCCGCGGGGGACGGCTCCTCAATTCCAGACGCCGCGTTTGAGCGTGCCGGCGCAACATTGGTCGAGACGGCTGAAGAGACGTGGTCCGGGGCCGACCTGGTGTGCAAAGTGAAGGAACCCCTGCCGGCCGAGTTCAAGTACTTGCAGCCCGGGGTCACGCTGTTTACGTACCTGCACCTTGCGGCTCACCGTGACGTGACCAAGGCCCTTGCCGAGTCAGGGTGCGTGGCCATTGCGTACGAAACCGTGCAGGCGGAGAACGGTTCCCTTCCGCTTCTAACGCCTATGAGCGAGGTTGCGGGGAGGATGGCTCCGCATGTCGCTGCAACACACTTGGAACGGCCACATGGCGGCTCCGGCGTGCTGATGGGAGGGGTCTCCGGTGTGCGTCCGGCGCGAGTGGTCGTCCTCGGGGCAGGCGTTGCGGGAACGAATGCGGCCTGGATCGCCCAAGGCATGGAGGCCGAAGTCGTCCTGCTGGATCGGAACGTCGAGCGACTTCGGTACGTCGATCATATTCACAAGGGTCGGATTCTCACCCTCGCCAGTGCGGGATTGACGATCGAGGATCAGGTGCTGCAGGCCGACGTCGTGATTGGTGCCGTCCTTGTGCCCGGCGCGCGCGCCCCCAAGCTCGTGAGCGCGGAGATCGTGTCGCAAATGCGCCCCGGATCGGTGATCGTGGACATCTCGATTGATCAGGGTGGGTGCTTCGGGACGAGTCGGGTCACAACCCACGCAGACCCCACTTATGTAACCTCCGGGGTGGTACACTACTGCGTTGGGAACATGCCGGGTGCTGTTCCTCACACGTCGACCTACGCGCTGACGAACGCGACGATGCCGTACGTCGTCGCGCTTGCTCGAAAGGGCATCGTCGGGGCGATTCACGACGATGCGACTCTGGCGCAAGGGGTGAACGTGTACGAAGGCAGCGTGACCAATCAGGCGGTCGCCGAGGCTCACGGCCTTTCGTGCCTGCCTCTCGAATCCCTCCTGGTTCCTTAACGACCTCCTTCCGAGCGAGTATCCCCATGAGTACCTCTGAGCGTTCCCACGTTGAGTCGAGCCGTTCGACGGCCGACTTGGCCCACCGGTTCCTAGATCACCTTCGGGTCGAGCGAGGCGTGGCCCCGAACACCCTGAACGCGTATGGGCGAGATCTGCGTCTGTATCTGGCGGACCTCGCGGACCAGGGGATCGACGACGTTGCCTGCATCCGCGACCAGGACATTTCCGGATTCGTCGAGAGGATGCGAGGGCGGGAATACGCCGAAGGGCGTCGGTATTCGGAAGCCACAGTGGCCCGAGTGATCGCTGCCGTTCGGGGATTCCACAGGTATCTCTTGCGAGAGGGCATCGTGGGGTCGGACGCCTCGGAGCCCGTCGGATCGATGCGGATCTCCCGGGCACTGCCCAAGGCTTTGTCGTCGGACGAGGTCGAGCGTCTATTGCGCGCCGTGGCCGCAGAGGGTCCCGCCGCCCTGCGTGACCGTGCGATGTTGGAAACGCTCTACGCGGCCGGCCTGAGGATCTCCGAGTTGACCTTCCTGGACGTTGACGACGTGGATCTTGAGGACGCCACGGTCCGGTGCGTCGGGAAAGGCTCGAAGGAGCGGGTCGTCCCCATGGGTCGAGTCGCCGTCGATGCGCTCGCGGCGTATCTGACGCAGGCCCGGCCGGCACTCGCGAAGGGTCGCGGAGAACCTGCCCTGTTCCTGAACCAGCGTGGGCGACGCCTGACCAGGCAGGGATGCTGGAAGCTTCTGAAGCGATACGCGGAGATGGCGGGGTTGACTCGCCGCGTCTCGCCTCACACGCTTCGCCATTCCTTCGCCACGCATTTGCTGGATGGTGGAGCCGACATTCGCATCGTCCAGGAGTTGTTGGGACACGCAAGCGTATCGACGACTCAGGTGTATACCCTCGTCAGCCAAGAGAGACTGCGCGAGGTCTACGATTCCTATCACCCGCGTGCCAAGCGTCCGCCTGTGACGCGTCACGCCTAGGGAGGAGAGCCCGATGGAGATCGCCGAACTCGACCGTTTTCGGACCGCGCTCGACGAGCTTCGCGAGGAGTTGCGGAAGCAGCTGACGGAACTCGGCGCCAACCCCGACGAGGAATCCCTCGACGGGGTTGACTACGACTTCGGGTTTGCCGACTCCGCGCAGTCCACCGCCGAGCGAGGGAAGGTGCTCGCCCTTGTTGAGCGCCTCCGCGAGCAACTCGCCGAGGTGGGTCACGCGTTGCACAGGATGGACGAGGGGGGTTACGGGACCTGCATCAGGTGCGGCCAGACCATTGGAGCCGAACGCCTAGAAGCCCTTCCTTACAGCACGCTGTGCGTGTCCTGTAAGCAGAAATCCACGTAGGTCCCACTTGTTCACCCGCTTCCAGCTGGGATAGCATCCTCCGGGCCACAAGGCGACTCATGTCTACGTAGCCTTGTCGACTTTTCGGAGGGGGAGCGGTGGCAAGAATCATCTCGCTTGCCAATCAGAAGGGCGGGGTCGGGAAGACGACCACCACCATCAACCTGGGGGCAGCGCTCGCGGAGCGCGGCCAGCGGGTTCTACTTGCGGACTTCGATCCGCAAGGGGCGTTGTCGGTGGGCGTCGGGGTGAACTCGATCGAACTTGACCAAACGATCTACAACCTTTTGCTGGACCGGCAGTGCCGGTTTGAGGACGTGGTCGTAAAGACCAACATGGTCGGCGTCGAATTGCTGCCCGGCAACATCGACTTGTCGGCGGCAGAAGTCGTGCTGGTCAGCGAAGTTGCGCGCGAGCAAGCCCTTAAGCGAGTGCTTGGGCCGATTCGAGACGACTACGACTTCGTCCTAATCGACTGTCCGCCGTCGCTCGGCCTGCTGACCGTAAACGCGCTGACCGCATCGGACGGCGTGATCATCCCGCTGGAGTGCGAGTTCTTCGCTCTTAGGGGAATGGCGTTGCTCGTGGACACTATCGAGAAGGTTAGGGATCGACTTAACCCTGAACTAGACATTGAGGGTGTCGTTGCAACGATGTACGACGGACGCACTCTGCACGGGAAAGAGGTTCTGTCTCGCGTGCGAGAGGCTTTCGCGGCCCGCTTGTTCGAGACGACCATACCGCGAACCGTGCGTTTCGCTGAGGCGCCGGTGGCGGGGGAGTCGATTCTTGCGTACGCACCGAACACAAAGGGAGCCCAGGCGTACCAAAGCTTGGCCAAGGAGGTGCTGGGAGTTGTCGACGACGAAGAGAGCGAGCCTACCTGGGGCGGAGGAGCTGTTCCGGGCGACGGGCATAGCCCGACCGGAACCAGTGCGAGAGATGTCGCGAGCGGTGGATTCGGGACCGACGCTCCAACAACCAGCGCGTTCGACGTTCCAGTCGACACAGCGCCATGTAGACAAATCTACGAAGATACAGGCCCCGAGGCAGGGGAGTACGCGCCAACGCCATGAGGAGAAGGTCACCTTCTACTGCACTCGAGAGGAATTGCTGGCGCTCGAGCGCGCTCGCCTCGCGCTGAAGGAGATCGGTGCGTCCGCGGATCGCGGCCGCCTGGTTCGGGAGGCGTTGTCGTACACGCTTGCCGATCTCGAAGCCAACGGGCCCGCGTCGATTCTCGCCGACCGCCTTCTCCGCCGCCGGTAGGCGTTACCCTCAGACTCCACTAGAGATTTAAGGAACGCGCTATGGATCCCGTCGCCGGACTCGGGGTGCTGATTGGCTTCGTGGCGGGGCTTTCCCTCCATGACTATGCCCACTCGCTGGCCGCGACAGCTCTCGGGGATCGAACCCCCCGTCTCATGCGCCGAAGAACCCTCGATCTGCGAGCCCACGCGGATCCTCTGGGGACGATCATTCTGCCGGGCATTTTCGCGATTGCGGCGGCGTTCGGGTCGCCGCTGTCGCCCATGTTCGGGTGGGGGAAGCGGCACGCGCTCAACCCCCGCGCTCTACGTCACCCCAGTCGGGACGTTGTCATCGTGGCGCTCGCCGGCCCAGGTGCGACGCTGCTGCTGGCTTTCCTGGCGATATCGCTGGTCAGGATCGTCGGGTGTGGTCCCGGTGGCAGGGTCCTGGCATGGGGCGCGCTGGCGTTGGTGTTTCTCACTGTGATTGAGGTCCTGCCGATTCCAGGACGGGACGGGGGTCGCATTCTTGCGCGGTTCCTTCCTTCGCATGCGGCGATCCGGATGGAGGAGTTGATCCAATACGAGGTGCTGTTTCTTCTTGGCCTCTACATGTTCCTTCGCGGCGTCGTGAACGGGATTGCCGACCAGGTCATCCGGTCCCTCGGCGGGTTATCTTGCTGATCGCGCACCTCGCGAGCGCGGGCGAGTCGCGCGGGTACACTGCATGAGACATGGCGTACCAGGTGAAGCTTGAGGTGTTCGAAGGTCCCTTCGACCTGCTGTTGCACCTTATTTCGAAACGGGAACTCGACGTCTACGAGGTTTCCCTGGCGCAGATAACCGAGGAGTACCTCGATCACCTGCGGGGCATGCAGGATTTCGACCTCGAGATCGCTACGGAGTTCTTGGTGGTTGCCGCCACCCTGATTGAGATCAAGGCCTCCCGCCTGCTGCCGGGCCCACCCTCGGACGACGAAGACGCGCTGGCGCTGAGTTCGCGGGACATGCTGATCGCGAAGTTGCTGGAGTACCGGGCGTTCAAGGATGCGGGAGTCCTGTTCCTGCAGGCCATTGCCGACAACGTCGGATACATCGGCAGATCTGCCGGCCCCGGCCGGGAGTTCGACAGGCTCTGTCCGGACCTGCTGGCTCGGGTCTCGCCCGTGGATCTCGCGACGCTAGCCGCGCGCGCGCTGTTGCCGAAGCCTGTTCCGACGCTGGACCTGAGCCATATCTCGCCAATTCGAGCAACGGTGGCCGAGGCTGTTTCCCACGTTCTACGTGAACTTGCTAAGCGTCGGTCGATTTCGTTCGACGAGATCGTGGCGGGGTGCAAGTCGCGAATCGACGTTGTTGTTCGATTCCTCGCAGTCCTCGAACTCGTGAAGAGCAACGAGGTCGAGGTCCGCCAGAAGGAGTCATTCGGCGAGATTTCGTTGAGCCGTCGTGGGGATGTCGGTGTAGTCGTAGATCTTGCTATCGACGAGTACGAGAGCGTCGGAGGAGACGCGCGTTGAGCGATCTTCTCCGGCAGTTGGAGGCCATCTTGTTTGTGGCGGATGAGCCCGTGCCGTTGGTGCAGCTCGCGCAGGTGACGGAGACGGCGCGAGACGCCGTTCACGCCGCACTCGAAAGCATGCGTTCGGAGTGCGAGAGCGCCGGACGCGGTGTTGTGGTCCGTGAGGTTGCCGGCGGATGGCGGATGTACACGCATCCAGAGGTCGCCTCGTATGTTGAGCGCTTCGTGTTGGCCGTGCAGCAGCCGCGGCTGACGCAGGCCGCACTCGAGACGCTCGCGATCATCGCTTACAAACAGCCGGTCAGTCGTCAGCAGATCTCGGCAATTCGAGGTGTGAATTCCGACGGTGTCGTCACTACCCTGGAGTCCCGCGGGCTTGTGCGGGAATCTGGGCGGGACCCGGGACCGGGGCAAGCAGTGCTGTACGGAACCACGCCGCTTTTCTTGGAACGAATGGGGCTCAGGTCGATTGACGAACTGCCTGCGATTGCCTCTATGTTGCCGTCTGGAGCAGTCGCCAATGAACTCGAACCGTAGATCTTCCGGAAGCACTTCGGGTCGCACATCGAAACCCCCAACCGGCGGGGCTCGAAAACAAGTGCGCAAGCCGTCATCGACCGCCGGCCGAACCGGTGGCTCCACGGGGGCACCTCGAACCCCGGCGCGCGGCGGTGCCAGAGGTGCTGCCCCGTCCAAAGATCGAGCCGGCGGCGGCCGGCCGGCTCCGGCGCGCGATCGGAGCAGCCGACCAGACGCGAGACCTGCGCGCGCAGAGCGGACCGAGTTCGGCGCAGCGCCGCGCAGACCGACAGGTTCCAGACCGGCAGGTTCCAGACCGACATCAGCTTCGGGCAGGACCCCCGGGGGTGCGACCGGGCGTCCGACCGGGCGCACCACGCGGCAGCGACCGGCGCCCTGGGAGTCCGAGGGTGGATCCCGACCGAGTGGCCGAACCGGTGGCTCCACGGGGGCACCTCGAACCCCGGCGCGCGGTGGTGCCAGAGGTGCGGCCCCGTCCAAAGATCGAGCGGGCGGCGGCCGGCCGGCTCCGGCGCGCGATCGGAGCAGCCGACCAGACGCGAGACCTGCGCGCGCAGAGCGGACCGAGTTCGGCGCAGCGCCGCGCAGACCGGCAGGTTCCAGACCGACATCAACTTCCGGTCGGACTACCGGGGGTGCGACCGGGCGTCCGACCGGGCGCACCACGCGGCAGCGACCGGCGCCCTGGGAGTCCGAGGGTGGATCCCGACCGAGTGGCCGAACCGGTGGCTCCACGGGGGCACCTCGAACCCCGGCGCGCGGCGGTGCCAGAGGTGCGGCCCCGTCCAAAGATCGAGCCGGCGGCGGCCGGCCGACTCCGGCGCGCGATCGCCGGCCGCCGTCGCCTCGGAACGAATCGGCGACCGGCGTGCGGTTGCAGAAGGTCTTGGCGGCCGGTGGAGTCGGATCGCGGCGGACCGCCGAGGAGTTGATCGACGCCGGTAGGGTCAGGGTCGACGGCGATGTTGTGCGCGTCCAAGGGATGCGCGTGGATCCGTCGACGGCGCGAATCGAGGTTGACGGCGAGCGAGTGAACGTGTCGGCCGATCACGAGTACCTGATCATGAACAAGCCGTCGGGGGTTCTGACCACGGCGGACGATCCTCAGGGTCGTCCGACCGTGCTTGATTTGGTGAAGAGTCGCCGCCGGTTGTTCCCCGTGGGCCGGCTCGATGCCGACACGATGGGGCTGCTCCTGCTGACCGACAACGGCGAGTTGGCCCATCGCCTGGCGCATCCTCGTTACGAGGTGCCCAGGACCTATGTAGCAGAGGTCAAGGGGAACCCTTCGCCGGACGTGCTTGCGAGGTTGACCGAGGGGGTCCTGCTGGAGGACGGTCCGGCGGCCGCGAAGTCAGTTCGCCTGATGCGAACCACCGGCGGCCGTTGTCAGGTAGAGATCGTCATGACCGAAGGGCGCAAGCGCGAAGTTCGCCGGATGTTTGATGTCGTGGAGTGCCCGGTTGTCTACCTCGCACGAGTTGCCTTCGGCACGCTTCGACTGGATGATCTTCCTTCAGGGAAGACCCGCTCCTTGACCCCTGCGGAAGTTGGCCGCCTTCTTGAGTCGGTGGGACTCTAAGCAAGCGTTCCTGCGGGGCTCACCGCCGGGCACCGCTATCATCTTGGCCTTATGACCAAGATGATAAGAGGACTCCGTGGGGCCATCACCCTAGATTCGGACAGCCGCGAGCAGGTGATGGATCGCACATCGACCCTGATCAGGGCGATGGTCGAGCGCAACGAGATCGAGAGTGAAGACATCGTGAGCGTGTTGTTCACTGCTACGGACGACATCAAGTCCGAGTTTCCGGCCGCAGCCGCACGTGCGATCGGCATCTCGCAGGTGCCACTGCTGTGCGCCAAGGAGCTAAGCGTGACCGACGCTCTTCCACTGTGCATTCGGGTGTTAATGCACCTGTATACCGAGCGTTCCCCAGATCAGCTTCGACACGTGTACCTCGAGGGCGCCCGGCCGCTGCGAACGGACCTTCCGCAATGAAGGCGGCGATCCTTGGGTGCGGTCTGATAGGAGGGTCTATCGGGCTCGCTCTGAAGGGGCATCCCGGCGGACCGTCCGAGATCGTCGTGTTCGATCGTGAACTTGGAGCGGCGCGCGCGGCCGTCGATCGAGGTGCCGCTGATCGCTTTGAGCTGAGCGCCGCGGCTGCGGTCGCCGCGGCTGACGTGGTTTTCGTCGCCACGCCGGTGCGTTCAATCGCCACGGCGGTAGCGGACGCAGTCCCGGGGCTAAAACCTGGCGCAATCCTGACAGATGTTGGCAGCACCAAGACTCGAGTAGTAGTTGAGGTCGAGAGTCTTCTGCCGGCGGGCGTGTTCTTTGTGGGCGGGCATCCCATGGCCGGAAGCGAGCAAGAGGGGATCGCCGGAGCGCGGGGAGACCTGTTCGAGGGGGCTTGGTGGATTCTGACGCCCACAGAGGGCTCTCAGCCGGCCACGTATCAGTTCCTGCACGGAGTCCTGACCGCTCTGGGCGCTCGGATCATGGCTTTGAAGCCTGAACAGCATGACGATCTAATGGCAACCGTGAGTCACCTACCGCAACTGGTCGCGACGACCGTGATGAACATGGCAGCCGACCGAGGCAAGGACCACGCGGGGCTTCTTGCGCTCGCCGCCGGAGGTTTTCGAGACGTCACTCGAGTGGCAGCCAGCAATCCAGACATCTGGCTGGATATCTGTAGGGACAACAAAGACGCCATCGTTATCGCGTTGGGGGAGGCGGCAAATCGCCTGCTTGCGCTGCGCGACCTGGTGCAAGACGAGGATCTAGAGGGGCTCGGGGATGTCCTGGCCGCCGCGCGCGAGGCTCGCAAGAGCTTGCCCGGGAAGGCGACAGAAGGGGAGGCCTACGAGATTCGTGTTCCCGTTCCGGACCGACCAGGTGTTCTCGCGGAAGTGACGACATCAGTAGGGAATCTTGGCGTGAACATTGAAGGCCTCGACATCACCCACGCAGAAGAGGGCGGACAGGGATTCCTCCGGTTGTCCATTCTCGGGGCCGACAACACCCGTCGAGTGCGCGAGATCCTGCAGCGTCTTGGATACGAACCAACGGATACGGAGTTATGAAGGCACGAAGTGACTTGTCGACGTCGGGACAAGTCACTTCGTGGTCAAAGCGGTTCGTCGACAAATGACTATATCTTCAAACCGGTGAACTACCAGGGCGTGCGACCAGCGAAAGTACGGGACATGACGATATGTCGACAAAGATGTCTATAGCTTCATCTTTAAAAGCACTTCAGGATCAATCTCTTCGCCGCCAAGTACCTGAAGAGATTGATCGCCGAGTAGATTCACATCACGGCGGAATCGCTGACGTCCTGGTTTGCCTGCACACAGAAGGCTGCCCGTGGACATGAACGGCTTTGCAGTGACTCCGTGCAAGCGTGTCGACGGAGACGTCGTTGTCCCCGGGGACAAGTCAATCTCGCACCGTGCACTGTTAGTGGCGGCCATGGGTGAGGGGCGAATGGCGATCCGAGGGATTTCGCCGGCTGGCGATGTCGCGTCTTCTCTTGCCGCCGTCCGGCAACTCGGTGTCGCATTCAACAACCCTACACCTCAACTAGACCCTCTGTGTCAGGGTGCTGGGTCTCAACCTTACCAAATCCTGGCAGATTCGCCTGGTCTGAGTGGCCTTGACGCTGGAGATCTTCCGATTGACGTGGGCAATTCGGGCACGACGATTCGCCTGCTGCTTGGGATTCTCGCCGGGTCGCGGACCTCGTCCGTACTCCTGGGTGATGCGTCGATCCTGACGCGACCGATGCTGCGAGTGGTCGCTCCTTTACGTGAGATGGGCGCCAATATCGAGGGAGAGGACGGCGGTCGTTATGCGCCGTTGCGAGTCCGTGGGACGAGCCTGCGTGGGATGGCACACCGTCTTCCGGTCCCAAGTGCGCAGGTGAAGTCCTGCCTCTTGTTGGCCGGCATTGGAGCATCGGGACAGACGTCGGTGTGGGAACCTGCGCGCTCCAGGGACCACACCGAGCGCATGTTGCGCTACTTGGGAGTTCCTGTCGTCGAGTCGCTAAATGGTTTAGTAGTTAAGTCGACA
The DNA here is from genome assembly GCA_041658565.1 of Actinomycetota bacterium. Classification (NCBI taxonomy): domain Bacteria; kingdom Bacillati; phylum Actinomycetota; species Actinomycetota bacterium. Next base: position 116,005 of record JBAZZY010000001.1, read on the forward strand.
AGGGTCTTTAACGGCAGCCTGGAGGTCCCCGGGGATCTTTCCTCTGCAGCATTTCTGCTGGTGGCAGCCGCAATCTTGCCGGGTTCGTCTATCCGTGTTCGCGATGTCGGGGTCAACCCGACGCGGACCGGCATCCTGGAGGTGCTGAGGGCGTTCGGCGCTGGAGTGGACGTATCAAACGTCCGCGACGTTTGCGGGGAGCCGGTGGGTGACGTGACTGTGACCCATTCGAGCCGCCGCGCGGTGCAGGTTGCAGGGCCGCTGGTGGTCGAAACGATTGACGAGTTGCCTCTCGTAGCCGTTCTCGGGGCGATGGCAGACGACGGGGTCACCGTCGTCCGGGATGCTGCCGAGTTGCGGGTCAAGGAAAGCGATCGCATTGAGGCTGTCGTCGAGAACCTCCGAAGGATGGGCGTCGACTGCGAGGCATCCTCCGACGGGTTCTCAGTGCGGGGGGGAACGGTGCCGCGCGGGGCCGCGGTCAATCCGCGAGGGGACCATCGGATCGCCATGGCCATGGCCGTTCTGGGCCTCGCGGCAGCGGGGACTACGCTCGTCCATGACTGGGGTTGCGTTGCGGTTTCATACCCCGGATTCGAGCACGCGCTGGACCGGGTAGCGGTGCGTTGATAGAGCCCTCTTGGTTCGCCGAATCGTCCTGCGGCCTGTGCCGTCGTACCCTGTGCTCCCCATGACTGCGGACTCCAGCCCACTTGGCGCCGCGCGCGCCCGCCGCGCGCCGGTCAAGCGCGCCCTAGTGATCGCTATTGACGGTCCGGCCGGTGCAGGCAAGAGCACCGTCGCTCGCGGCACGGCCCGCGCCCTTCGCCTCGCGCATCTGGACACTGGGGCGATGTACCGCGCCCTGACTGCAAAGGCGCTGGAAGCCGGCATCGACCCATCCGACGGACCGGCTCTCGCCCGGCTGGCTCGACAGATGCACGTTGAGTTCAGTCCGGAAGGACTGATCGTGGATGACCGCCCGGCGGGCAGAGAGATCCGAACGCGTCGGGTGAGCAGCACGGTGTCTGCCGTTAGCGCGCACCGCGGGGTCCGGCGCGAACTCGTGCGGATGCAGCGTGCGATCCTGAGCGAGGGCAACATCGTCGCCGAGGGGCGAGACATCGGCACCGTCGTGTTTCCTCGTGCTCCCGTCAAAGTGTTCCTGACCGCATCGATCGACGAACGTGCGCGACGCAGGCGTCGAGAGATGGTCGCGGCCGGCGATGACGTCTCGTTCGAAACCCTGAAGCGGGAGATCGCCCGGCGGGACGCGCTGGATTCGGGCCGCGCGCTCTCGCCGCTTGCACCTGCGGCCGATGCCATCATCGTGGATTCGACGGAGAAGACCCCTCGCCAAGTGATCGCTGAGATTGTGCGCCTAGTTAAGGCGTGGTCGAACTTGCGCGAGCCCCGGCGCGCGCCTGCGACGAAGGGATCGCGATGAGTCGCCTTCCAGTCGTCGCGGTCGTCGGGCGCGCCAACGTCGGCAAGTCCACGCTGATCAACAGGATCCTGGGGCGACGGGAAGCTATCGAGCACCCGGAGCCGGGAGTTACGCGCGACCGCCGAGGATACGCGGCCAACTGGGCCGGCGCTGAATTCACCCTCATCGATACCGGTGGATGGGAGCCGCGAGCTCGCGGCCTGACGGCCAAGGTGCGCGCGCAGGCCGAGCGGGCGGCTCGTGAAGCCGACCTGATCCTGGTTGTAGTCGACGCTCGAACCGGGATCACCGAGGACGACCTGGCGGTAGCTCGCGGTCTTCGAGGAACGATGACTCCGATCATCGTGGTTGCCAACAAGGTCGACACGCGAGAGATCGAGGATGAGGTTCCCGGGTTCGACCGCCTTGCGCTCGGTCCGGCATTCCCCGTCAGCGCCCTTCACGGCCGCGGCTCGGGCGACTTGCTCGATGTCGTTGTGGAGCGGATCTCAGAGGTCGACTCCACGGCACCGGATTCCGAGGGGGACGCTCTCGCGGTTGCCCTCGTAGGTAGGCCGAACGTAGGGAAGTCCTCGCTGTTCAACCAACTTGTCGGAGACGAGAGGTCGATCGTCCACGATCTACCCGGTACGACGCGAGACGCGGTAGACACCGTGGCCGAGATCGGGGGGAAGCGTTACCGCTTCATCGACACGGCAGGCATGCGCCGCCGAGTAAAGGACGCGAAGGGTCCCGAGTACTACGGACTGGTCCGGAGCTTGCGAGCGATCGACGAGGCCGACATCGCCATCCAAGTGGTCGACGTGGACGAGGGAGTGACCGAGCAAGACCAAAAGATTGCCAATGTGATCTCAGAGGCCGGCTGTGGAGCGGTCGTGGTTCTAAACAAGTGGGATCACGTCGCCGGCGAGGATGCCGACAGCGTTGCGGACGACGTTCGCGACGCCCTCAGGTTCTTGTCGTGGGCTCCGATCGTGCGAACATCGGCGCTGACCGGCCGCGGGATCGCCAAGATCGCGCCGGCGGTTGAAATCGTGCGAGCCTCTTGGGAGCAGCGCGTCGCAACGGCAGAACTGAACGCGTGGCTGCGCGAGGGGATCGAGGGATTGGCGCTCGGTACGACCGAACGTGGCAGGCCGGTTCGGATTCGTTACATCACTCAGGCGCGCACCCGGCCCCCGCAGTTCGTCATATTCGCCAGCGGCAGGCTGACTGCCGGTGCGACACGTGCGGTCGAGCGCCGGCTGCGTGGTCGTTTCGGCTTCGAAGGGACTCCGATCCGCATTGCAACGCGGACACCGCAGCCGCGGCTGTAGTCGGCGGCGCGCGAGGCGCTGCGCTCGGGCGTTATACTCACCGACAACGGGACGTGGCGCAGTTTGGTTAGCGCACCAGGCTGGGGGTCTGGGGGTCGTCGGTTCGAATCCGACCGTCCCGACCATCGCTGACGAGTCCGGCATGGCCGGGCGGTCCGCGACTGACGGAGGCTAAGCATGACTGCAGCACCATCGACGCCCGAACCCTCCGATGCGATCCTCACTGTTCCGAACCTACTGACATTCGCTCGCCTTGCGCTCGTACCGGCTTTCGTGTGGCTGGCGCTCGGCCCGAGGCGCATGGATCTCGCATTCACCCTAGCTGCCGTCGGTATGGCGACCGATCTCGTCGACGGGAAGATAGCTCGCCGGTTCGGACAGGTATCGAAGCTCGGCGTGCGCCTCGATCCGCTCTCGGACCGACTGGCGCTTGCGGCCGGCGCGGTGGTGCTCATCGCGCACCACCTGGCTCCGGTCTGGGTGGTGGCGGCCGTCGTTGTTCGCGACGCGGCGCTGCTGTTCGTAGGCGTGACGTTGATCAAGACGGCCGGAGCCGAGATCCCGCCGGTGTCGCGACTGGGCAAGCGCGGCTCGTTCGCGGTTTCCGCTGGTTTCGCGTTGTTTCTCGCCTCGGGCATCTCGAGCATCGCGGATCCGTCGATTGCTCTGCGAAGCGCGGCCTGGGTGTTCATGGCCCCCGGCCTTTTGATGTACTACCTAGCGGCAGTCGGGTATGTGCGCGCTGGCCGGCGCGCGATTGCCGAGAGTACCGGTCGCTGAGGTCGCGGTCGATAGACTACGCGTCTGCCGTTCGAGATCGGATCAAAATATGAAAGCAGTGATCATGGCGGGTGGCGCCGGAAGTCGTCTGCGCCCACTCACGAGCAACCAGCCAAAGCCGATGGTGCCGTTGGCCAACCGGCCGCTCATGGAGCACATCGTTCTTCTGTGCAAGCGACACGGGTTCACCGACATCGTCGTTACTCTTCAGTTCCTGGCCAGCCTCATCCGCAACTACTTCGGAACCGGTGAGGACCTCGGCGTGCAATTGTCTTACGCGACTGAGGAGTCGCCCCTGGGGACCGCGGGAAGCGTGAAGAATGCTCAGGGCGCGCTCGACGAGACGTTTCTTGTCGTCTCGGGTGATGCGCTGACCGACATCGATCTCGAGAAGGTTGTCGCGTTCCACCAGGAACGGCGCGCGCTCGTCACCGTCGTGCTCTCGAGGCAGGCGAACCCACTGGAGTACGGCATCGTCGTCACCGACGAGCACGGTCGTGTGGAGCGCTTCCTTGAGAAGCCGGGTTGGGGAGAAGTCTTCACGGACACTGTGAACACCGGCATCTACGTCATCGAGCCGGAGGTCTTCGCCGACATCCCCGACGGGGTTTCCTATGACTTCTCCAAGGACTTGTTTCCGAAACTCCTCGAGCGCGGGGCGCCGATCTACGGATACGTGGCCGATGGGTACTGGACCGACGTCGGCAACGTCGAGGCCTACCGTAAGGCTCAGCAGGACGCGCTCGAGGGACGTGTGCACGTTGAGATCCCCGGGTTCGAGATCGCAGACCGCGTCTGGGTGGGCGAGGGGGCCATCATCGACCCGGCCGCTAGGATCGACGGTCCGGCGTTGATTGGAGAGCACGCCAAGGTCGAGGCCGGCGCGACGGTACGCGAGTACTCGGTTATCGGAAACAACGCTTCGGTTACTGCCGGAGCCTTCTTGCACAGAGCCATTGTGTACGACAACGCCTACATCGGACCGGGCGCCACGCTGCGCGGCTGCATCATCGGGCGCAACGCCGACGTACGAGCGAACGCGCGGATCGAGGAAGGGGTCGTCGTCGGGGACGACTCCGTTATCGGCAAAGGCGCGGTGCTCCAACCTAACGTGAAGGTGTACCCGTACAAGCGTGTTGACGCAGGGGCCGTCATTACCCACTCGATCATCTGGGAATCGCGCGGCGCCCGCAGCCTGTTCGGCAATTACGGGGTTTCGGGTCTGATCAACGTGGACATTACGCCGGACTTCGCCGTCCGACTTGGGATGGCTTACGCGACGACGCTGAAGCGCGGGGCAAGCGTCGTGATGAGCCGCGACGCCTCGCGCGCGGCGCGCACGATCAAACGCGCTCTGATCGCCGGATTGAACGGATCCGGTGTGCACGTCCAAGACCTCGAGGTCGCTCCCGTTCCGGTGTCGCGCTTCTTGGTCCGCTCGTCGCGCGCGCGCGGAGGTCTCGCGATCGGCAACGTCCCGGGCGATCCGCAGTCTTTGGAGATCCGCTTCATCGGATCCGACGGTGCTGATATCGGAGAGCCGGCGCAGCGCGACATTGAACGCGTGTTCTTCCGCGAAGACGTTCGACGGGCATTCCCGGACGAAATCGGGGAGTTGCGATACCCGCCGCGCGCCCTCGAGTTGTACCAAGAGAGGCTCTTGGGAGCACTCGATTTGGATGCCATCAAAGCCGGCGGGATAAAAAGCGTCGTCGACTGCGGATTCGGCCCGACTGCCATCGTTTTGCCGGGGCTGCTGGGTCGCCTCGGATCCGAGACTCTCATCGTGAACGGGTATGTGGACGAGGCCCGATCCACCATATTGCGAGCCGACCGCGAGAAGCTCCTCGCCAACCTGTCGGCTTTGGTGCGGACATCACGCGCGGACATCGGCGCGTTGCTGGAGACCACGGGGGAGTCACTGGATTTCGTTGCGGCCGGCGGTCGAGTCGTGTCGCGCCGGACGGCGATGCTGCTCCTGGTGGACCTTGCGAGCGAGGTCTTCCCGGAGCGGCCGATTGTCGTACCCGTGAGCGCGCCATCCGCCGTAGAGAAGATCGTCGAAGCTCGCGGGGGGTCGGTTCTGCGGTCGCGGCGCTCACCGGCGGCCATGCTTCGCGCCGCAGTCGACAGCGGCGCAGTGCTGGGAGCTACCGAGCACGGCGCGTACGTCTTCCCGGATGCCGCGGCAGCCTTCGATGCGATCGCATCCTTCTGCGTGCTGCACGAGCTTCTCGCCAAGACCGAGACCAATGTCGTGCAGAGACTCGCGGCGCTCCCGACTGGGCACGTCGTACACCGCGCCCTCCCGACGGCGTGGGATCGGAAGGGGACGGTCATGCGCCAGGTTGCGACGGAACACCGGGCGGACCGTACCGATGAGACCGAGGGGTTGAAGCTCTACCACGGTAGCGCGTGGGCGCTGGTGATTCCCGATCCGGAGGACCCAGTGACTCACGTTTGGGCAGAGGGGACCGATGAGGAGGCGTCCGAGATTCTTGTCGACCGTTACGCTGCCCTGATCGAGGAAGCTCTGGATTGAGAACCCGATCGATCCTGCACTCGGTCGGGCCGGCTGTGCTCGTCGGGGGTTTAGCCTTCGCGTTGACGGTTCAGTGGCGCGCGCAGAGTGCCGCAACGATGGCACTTGAAGGGCGCCGAGCAGGGCTCGTGAGGATTCTCGAGTCGCGACAACATCGCGCGGTCGAGCTCGAGGCTAGGATCGCCGCGTTGCAGACGGAGATAGACCGAGCGGCCGATGCCGCCGGGCTGCGGGGCCTGGCTCCGCTTCAGGATCGCGTGCGACGCCTGGCGGAACTGGCAGGGACGACGGAGGCGAGCGGCCCCGGCATCGTGGTGACTGTGGCGGACGCCGCCCCGCAAGACGCCACCGCCGTCCCGTCGGACTCGCGCATCCAAGACGTCGACATCCAGGCCGTTGCTAACGCGCTATGGCTCGTCGGCGCTGAAGCGATCGCGGTAAACGGCCAGCGACTTGTTGCGACCAGTGCTATCCGCAACGCCGGGGACGCCGTTCTCGTGAACTACCGAGTGCTGTCCTCGCCGTATCGCGTTACTGCAATCGGGCCGGCGGCTATGCGGAAACGTTTCGAGGCTTCCGCGACGGCAGAGCGTTTCCGAGGTTGGGCGGAGATCTACGGCCTCGGCTTCGAAGTCCAGGGGCACAACCGGATCGACGTGCCCGCCTACGGGGGACCCGTCCGGGCTCGATACGCAAAGCAGTTGGACTGACACGGGAGGGGACATGCTTGTGATCGTCTCGCTGTTGGTAGGGATCGGACTCGGTTTGGTGGTGCATCCCGACGTGCCGGCTGAGGTCGCCCCCTATCTGCCGATGGCGGTCATGGCCGCTTTGGACAGCGTTTTTGGAGGGCTAAGAGCCCGATTCGAAGGCACATTCAACGATCGAGTGTTCGTGGTGTCCTTCCTGTCGAATGCGATTCTGGCCGCGCTGCTGGTATGGGCCGGAAATCGGTTGGGCGTCCAAGACATGTCGATCGCGGTGGTGGTCGTGTTCGGGGTTAGGATCTTTCAGAACCTCGCGGCGCTGCGCCGCATCCTCTTCCACGCATGAGCAAGCTTGGGTCGGGTCGCCAGCCGGGGCAACCGTCCGCCGGCGGGGCGACTGCATCGCGCGGGCACGTTGTCATCGCCATCACCGTGGCTATCCTTGGCTTCTTACTGGCTACACAGCTTCGCGCGCAGCAGGACCTTCCAGAGAGGCTCAAGATCGAGCGGGAATCCGACCTCGGGCAGATCCTGGCCCAGCTAACGACTCGCAACGATTTGCTTGAGGAGGAGATTCTGAACCTGCGTGTTCGTCTCGCGGACGTGTCGGGTTCGGCGGAGCAGCGCAGGGCGCTCCTCGACGAGGCGACGGCTCGCATGAACGCCCTACGCGTGATGCTGGGAATCGCTGCAGTCAAGGGGCCGGGAATCGTGATGACGGTCGAGGATCCGCAGGGCACGGTCGGCCCGGAGGTCCTGTTGGATGCAGTGCAGGAGTTGCGCGACGCAGGTGCGGAAGCCATCGAGGTGGGAATGGTGCGAGTTGTGGCAGCGACATCCTTCGCCGGGAATCCGGGCGAAATCACCGTCGGGAGCAGATCGCTCACGCCGCCCTACGTTGTGCGTGCGGTAGGAGCCTCCGCCACCCTGGCGGAGGCGATGCGGATTCCGGGGGGATTCCAGGACTCCCTGACCGCGCGAGCCGGGGCCTCTGTTCGCATCCTGCGATCGAGTTCTGTCAGTATCCTTTCGACCAGCACTACCCCAGCATTCACATATGCGCAGCCACGCGCCCGGAGGTGAGGATGTACCCCGAAGATCTTAGATACACGAGAGAACACGAATGGGCGCGTCGAGACGGCGACTCCGTGCGGGTGGGGATTACCCACTTCGCTCAGGATTCCCTCGGCGACATCGTCTACGTCGATATCCCGGGGCCGGGGACGTCGGTGGGCGCCGGTCAGCCGTTCGGCGAGGTCGAGTCAACCAAGTCGGTCTCGGATCTGTTCTCGCCGGTGACCGGCACCGTCGCGGAGCGAAACACCGACCTGGAGGACGCGCCGGAACTTGTCAACCAAGATCCCTACGGCAGGGGCTGGATTGTGACGATCGAGCTGGCCGACCCCAGCGAGTTGGAGAATCTACTGACGGCGTCTGACTATCAAGCCTTCGTGGAGGCTCAGAGCGCCGAATAGCCGAATCCGCAGGCAGACGGGCCTAGAGCGATCCGTGGGGTTGGTTCAGATCCCTCATCCTGTGGTATAAGCTCATACTGCCGGCGCAGGGGGTCCTATATGTACTGCACGAGATGCGGTCACAGAAATCCAGATGAAGCCGGGTTTTGCGGTGCGTGCGGTGAGGCGCAGCAACGACCCGAAGAGCAGACTCTCGCGATTTCCCTTGACGCAGTGCAGGAAGAGGCACCTCCATCGCTCGACGAACTCGGTCCCGGTCAGGCTTTACTCGTCATCCGAACGGGGCCGACCGCGGGAAGCACGGTACTCCTGGACAAGGACGTGACAAGAGCCGGTCGCGCGCCGGAGTGCGACGTCTTCCTCAACGACATCACCGTCTCCCGCCAACACGCCGAGTTTCTCCGCGAAGGCGACACCTTCACGCTTAAAGACGCAGGGAGCCTGAACGGAACCTACGTCAATCGGGAGCGGGTCGACGTCGCCCAGCTAGCGAGCGGGGACGAATTGCAGATCGGCAAGTTCAAACTCGTTTTCTTCGGAGCTTAATGACGTCTTCCAGTCGCGCGCACGTCAGCATCGGGGAGGTCTTGGCTGCCCTGAAGTCCGACTTCCCCGACGTCAGCGTCTCGAAGATCCGATTCTTGGAGGGGGAGGGGCTGGTTCGGCCCGAGCGAACGCCGTCGGGGTACCGCAAGTTCGGGCCCGCGGATGTCGAGCGCTTGCGCATCATCTTGACGATGCAGCGCGACTCCTTCCTTCCCCTCAAAGTGATCCGCGAAAGGCTCGCCGCCCTCGACGCCGGCCTGATGCCGCCTGAAGATGGCTCCGCCGTGGCCTCAGTGCGGCGTGAGTCGGCGTACGTGCCCGACGACTCCAATCGCCCGCCGCCCGCCGAGGCTGTGGATCTGTTGCGTCCGCCGCCCGCAGTCCACCTCACTCAGAGCGACCTGGCGACCGCCAGCGGACTCGACGTGAAGGACGTACAGTCGCTGCGAGAGTTCGGCGTGCTTTGCGAACACCAGGCGAACGGTGCGACCTATTTCGACGGTGACGATTTGGAGGTTGCTCGCATCGCGCGGGACTTCCTGCGACTGGGCCTGGAGGCTCGGCATTTGCGAACCCTTCGCCGCTTTGCCGAGCAGGAGGCGAACCTGTTCGAACAACTCGTGGTTCCGGCACTGCGGAACCGTCGCCCTGAGGCTCGAGATCAGGCGCGCGGACGCCTGGTTGAGCTGACGAAACTCTCGCGATCGTTGCATCAGGCGTACGTGAGCCAGAGTTTGCGTCCGACCCTGGATGAGGAAGCCTGAGTGTCGGCGGACCCCGTTCACCTGCTGCTTACCGCGGACGAGATCCAAGGGCGTGTGCGCGAGATCGGTGAAGAGATCAGCCATGACTACGCGGGGCGCAGTCCGATCCTGATCGGTGTCCTCAAGGGGGCCCTGGTGTTCGTCGCCGACTTGATTCGGGCGATTGAACTTCCCGCACGCGTCGACTTCATGTCGATTTCGGCCTACGGCGACGGGCAGTCCAAATCGGGCGTCGTTCGCATCCTGAAGGATCTGGACGAGGCAATCGCAGGGCAGGACGTCATCCTCGTTGAGGACATCATCGACACCGGGCTCACGCTGACCTACCTGCTGGCGACACTGCGCGCGCGCGGTCCTGCAAGCCTCGAGGTTTGCGGCCTGCTGGACAAGAGCGCGCGCCGCATCATCGACGTGCCGATCCGATACAAGGGTTTCGACATCCCCGACGAGTTCGTCATTGGGTACGGACTGGACTTCCGAGGCCGGTACCGAAATTTGCGTGAGGTCTTGGGTGTTCGCGACGTCGCGGCGTTGGAGGACTCGAACGCGGTAAGCCGCGCGCGCAACGAAAGATCCGCGTCGGGAAACTGACGTCACCCTCGGCGTTGTTCGGCTCTGATTCCTGGTGTTAGGCTGCGCGCATGGACGAGTCCAACGTCATCGAAATGCAGCTGGTCGGGGTTCGTGTCGAGTTGCCGACGAACCAGCCGATCGTGTTGCTGCGCGAGCGCACCGGAGAGAGATTCCTTCCGATCTGGATCGGACCGGTAGAGGCCACGGCCATTGCTTTCGCCCTGCAGGGAATCGTGACCCAACGCCCGATGACGCACGACTTGCTGAAGTCGATTATCGAGACCACCGGAGTCGTCGTCGATCGAATCGTCATCGTCGAACTCCGCGACACAACTTTCTACGCGAACATCGAGATGACGCGTAACGGTGAAACGTTTTCGATCTCCAGCAGGCCGTCGGACGCGATCGCGCTGGCCGTCCGGGGTTCAATCCCGCTGTTCGCAGCCCCTGAGGTGCTCGACGAGGCCGGAATCCTCATCAAGGACGACGATGAGGAGCAGGAGGTCGCGAAGTTCCGCGAGTTCATTGAATCGGTGACTCCGGAGGACTTCGCTCCCTGATCGACCAAGATCGCCGAAATCGCTGTCGCTCGTTGACATCGGCCCGGTTCCGGGACTAGCGTGACATTCTCGTAATTACCGGTTTGTGATACCGGTCGCCGGAGGCGCGATGAGCAAAGCAGCTTCGAGTGTCGAGCACGGATTTCGAGGGCCGAAGGCCGCGAAATTAGCCGCGATTACCTATCGTCAGCTCGACTACTGGGCGCGACAGGGAATCGTGGTTCCGAGCCTGCAGGACGCCGCCGGCTCGGGGAGCCAGCGCCTGTACAGCTTCTCCGACGTCGTCAGACTCAAGCTCATCAACAAACTGCTGGTGACGGGCGTGAGCCTCCAGCAGATCCGCAAGGCGCTGGATTACGTGCGTGACGAGTTGAGGCGGCCGTTACAGGATGTCTTTTTGATCTCCGACGGCGGCACGATCTATGCGCGCACGTCTCCGGACGAGATCATCGACCTGCTGGCCGGCGGACAAGCTGTGTTTGCCATCGCGGTCGGCAAGGTCTACGAGGAGCTTCAGGGGTCGATTGCCGAGTTCAGAAAGCCGCCCGAGGGCACCGAAGGCGAGCAGTCCGGCGACACCGCGCCGGGAGCGTCCCGCGGCTGACGCCGCGGCATCTCGCTCCGGCGACGACGTCCTTCCGAGCGATCTCGCCGACTTCGCTCACCAGAGCGAACGGCAATATGCGCGACTGCTCGACTTCTACCAGATCGATTGGGATTACGAGCCTCGTTCGTTCGATATCGAGTGGGACGACGAGGGCAACGTCACTCGACGCTTCACGCCGGACTTCTACCTCCCGCAGTTCGACGTCTACATTGAAGTGACGACCATGGCGCAACGCCTGGTCACCAAGAAGAACAGAAAAGTCCGTCGCTTGCGGGAGCTATACCCGGAAGTCAGCGTCAAGATCTTCTACCAACGCGATTACGTCGCGCTGCTCGAGAAGTACGGGCTGAACCGCAAGAAGTAGGATGGCGTCCCGCGCCGGCTTTCCTCGGCGCGCCCGCGAGGGAGGGACCTGTTGGAATTCGCTCCGCATACCGACGACGACCTCGGCGCCATGCTCGGCGTGCTCGGGATCTCGTCCGTCGACGACTTGTTTCGCGTCATTCCCGAGGCGATCCGCCTTGATCGGCCGCTGAACATTTCCTCTGGGAAGTGCGAAATGGAGGTCCTGCGGGACCTTTCGGCGCTGGCCGGTCGGAATCGCTCAGTTGAGGATCTGGTCTGCTTCATGGGGGCAGGCGCCTACGATCACCACATCCCCTCGATCGTGTGGCCGCTGCTGTCGCGAGGGGAGTTCGCAACCTCGTATACGCCATATCAGCCTGAGCTGTCGCAAGGCGTACTGCAGGCATTGTTCGAGTACCAAACCATGGTTTGCGAGTTGACCGGGATGGACGTCTCCAACGCCAGTCTTTACGACGGCGCCGGGGCGCTCACAGAGGCTGTGAACCTCGCGCAGGGAGCGACCGGTCGCCGCGCCGTGGTTGTGGCGGGAGCGATGAATCCCGCTTACGCGCGCGTGCTTGCGACTCAGGGCGCCGGGCTTGAGATTGAGATCCGAAACGTGGCATGGGGTCTTGACGGCACCGCGTCGCCGGACGCCGTGCGCGCGGCCGCAGAGGATGCGGCGGCAGTCGTCGTTCAGCAGCCGAACTTCTTCGGATGCCTGGAGGATGTTGCGATGCTCGCCGAGATCGCACACCAGGCCGGAGCGAAGTTCGTCGTGCACTTCGACCTGACGTCCGCCGGGATCCTGGAAGCGCCGGGGAAACTGGGCGCGGATGTCGTGATTGCCGAGGGGCAGCCTCTTGGAAACCACCTCTCGTTCGGCGGTCCCTACGTTGGGGTGATCGCGTGTCGCCGCGCCGACGTCCGGCGAATGCCGGGGCGGATCGTGGGGGAGACCCTCGATCGTCTCGGACGGCGCGCCTTCGTGCTCACACTGCAAGCGCGCGAGCAACACATTCGTCGCGAGAAGGCAACGAGCAACATCTGCACCAACCAGACGTTAAACGCGCTCGCCGTCGCCGTGACGCTGGCCTGGCTCGGACCTCAGGGCCTTCGCGAGATGGGGGAGCAGTGCCTGGCCCGCGCTTCCTATGCGCGCGCGCGCCTGGTGGAGATTGCCGGCGCGACGCCGGTGTTCTCCGGGCCGATTTTCAAGGAGTTCGCCGTGCGACTTCCCGTAGATCCCGTGGCGGTGTGCGCGCGCGCGGCTGAGGATGGGTTCCTCGCCGGCGTTCCGCTGGCGCAAGTGATGCCGGGCTGCGGCCTCGACGATGCGCTGCTGGTGGCCGTAACCGAGAAGCGTTCGCGCGCCGACATCGACGGGCTCGCCGAGGCGGTTGCCCGGGCCTGCAAGGAGGTGGCCTGAGATGGCTGAAGCCCTGGGCGCTATCGCCGAGAAGCTCGTATTCGAACTGTCCCGTCCCGGGCGCCGGGCAAGCTCGATGCCGGCTCTGGACGTACCGCCGGCTCCGCTGCACGCAATCCCTGAAGGGCTGCGACGCCGGGTCGCCCCCGTGTTGCCGGAAGTCGCTGAAGGTGATCTTGTTCGCCACTACACGCGCCTGTCGCAACGCAACTACGGAATCGATCTTGGGTTCTACCCACTCGGCTCGTGCACGATGAAGCACAACCCCAAAATGGCGGAAGAAGCTGCGGCTTTGGCTGGATTCCGGGCGCTGCACCCGCTTCAGCCTGAGAGCCAAGTCCAAGGCGCGCTTGAACTACTCGTGGATCTCGAACGCACGCTGTGCGAGATCACGGGCATGGCGGCAGTGACGTTTCAGCCTGCAGCCGGCGCGCACGGTGAGCTGGCCGGCTTGCTGATGATGCGGGCGTACCACCAAGCCAACGGTGAGCGACGCACGCGGGTGATCATTCCCGACTCGGCCCACGGCACCAACCCGGCGAGCGTACGCCTTGCCGGCTTCGAGGTTAGCGAAGTGCCCTCCGACGCCCGCGGGCTCGTCGACATCGACGCTCTGGAGAAGCTGATCGGGCCCGACGTAGCGGGGCTCATGATCACCAACCCCAACACCCTTGGACTCTTCGAGGAGAACATCGAGCGGATTGCCGGCCTGATCCACTCCGTCGGCGGGTTGCTGTACTACGACGGAGCGAACTTCAACGCGATCATCGGGCACTGCCGTCCCGGAGACATGGGCTTCGACATCGTGCATATGAACTTGCACAAGACGTTTGCGACCCCGCACGGCGGGGGAGGACCAGGTGCGGGACCCGTGGGCGTCTCGCCGAGGGTCGTTCCGTTCCTGCCGTCTCCGCGCGCAGTTCTCGACCCTGCGACGGGCACGTTCCGCTGGGACGCAGGCGATTCGCGGTCAATCGGTTCACTCGTTTCGTTTTGGGGGAACTTCGGGATTCTGCTGCGGGCGGCGGTCTACGCGCGCGCCCTGGGGGCCGAGGGGCTGCGCCATGTGTCGGAGCGAGCCGTTCTGAACGCCAACTACCTCGCCGCTCGCTTGGGAGACGTATTCGAACATGCGTTCCCCGGACAGCCGATGCACGAGTTTGTCTTGACCGCGCGCCGGCAGAAGGCTCGCGGCGCGCGCGCCATGGACATCGCCAAGCGCCTGATCGACTACGGCTACCACCCGCCGACGGTGTACTTCCCGCTAATCGTGGATGAAGCAATGATGTTGGAACCGACCGAGACGGAGTCGATCGAGACGCTGGACGCCTTCGTCGAGGCCATGCGCGCGGTCGACCGCGAGATCGACGAGCATCCGGGACTCTTGCACGACGCGCCGATCAGCGCTCCGGTGTCGCGCCCCGACGAAGCGCGCGCAGCACGGGACCTTCACGCCAGGTGGTATCCGCCCGCGGAGTAGTGCTCTCGTGCGCTCACAGTAATCTAGTTTACGTAACGTCTATTATGGGCGTTAGCCCGAACTGCGCTAGGGTCTGCCGAGCCGCAGGCTCAGGCCTTTGACGAAACGACGCTGCGCGGGTGTGGCGCCGATGGCGGTCGGCGACACTTCACGCCCCAACGTGCGACCGACCCGACGGCCTCGCCAACGATGCGTCGTGACATCTTCGATGCGCCCACGCGTCGTTCGACGAATACGATCGGAACTTCCATAATCTGGAACCCAAGAAGCCACGTACGCCAGGCCATCTCGATCTGAAAGGCGTACCCGTGTGAGCGGATTTCGTCCAGCGGCACCGCCTCGAGCACCTCGCGACGGAAGCAGCGGAACCCACTGGTCGCATCGGCGACGGGCAGGCGCAGCAGCGCGCGCGCATATGCGTTGCCGGCGCGCGAGAGCCGGACTCGGTTAGGGCTCCAGTTGCGAGTGTCTCCCCCGGGAACGTAGCGCGATCCGAGGACCAAATCGGCTTCGGCCGTGGCAGTGATAAGGCGAGGCAAGTCCGCTGGGTCGTGCGAGAGGTCGGCGTCCATCTCGACGATAGCTGCGTAGTCGCGCGCGAGCGCCCAGCGGAATCCGGCGATATATGCGGGCCCTAAGCCACCCTTTCGTGAACGGTGAAGGACGTGGATGGCCGCGTCTTGCCCGGCGAGCGCATCGGCGATGCGCCCCGTGCCGTCGGGCGAGTTATCGTCAACTATCAGCAGGTCAGCGGTCGGCGCAGATGCCCGAGCCAACGTCACAACTTCGCCGATACCGGCGGCCTCGTTGTAGGTCGGCACCACCACGCACGTCTTCACGTCGCGCCTTCCTTCCGCATGGCACCGAGCGCGACGACGAATGCCAGAGCGGCCAGCGAAAACTCGATCCATGCACCATACCGCGTGTATGGGGTCCGACCGTCGGACAGCGGCAGAGCCGAACGCAACGAGGCCGCGGTAAACAGACCGGCGGACTTAACGATTGTGCCGTCGGGTTCCACGATTGCCGAAATCCCCGAGATTGCCGCCTGAACAAGCGGCACCCCATGCTCGACCGCGCGCATCCGGCTCATCGAGAGGTGCTGGCGTGCCGCGGGACTGGTCCCGAAGGATGCATTGTTGGTGGTGACCACCAGGACTCGGGCCCCGTTGCGGACGAGGGCGCGCGCCAACGACGGATATGTGGACTCGAAGCAGATGAGTGAGCCCAGGCGAGCGTCCCCGACTTGAAACACAAAGGGGCTCTTGCCGGGAGTCCCGTCCAGCGGCAGTTCGCGGTCCAAAGCGGGCACCAGTCGGCGCGCCCACGTCCAAGGCACGTATTCGCCGAACGGGACCATATGGATCTTGTCGTAGCGCTGAGTGATCTCCCCCGAGGGCTCAAGCAGTAGATTCGAGTTCGTCCAGTGCTCCCCCTCATCCAGGATCGCACCGATCAGGAATGGTGCTCCGATGCCTGCGGCCAGGTCGAGTACCGGATCAAAGAGCTGCGGCCATTCCCGCGGGTCGCGATCGAAGGAGTTCTCCGGCCAGAGCACCAGGTCCGGTCGCGGCGCCGAAAGCAGGGCGCGGGTCTCCCGAAGATGGTTCTCCACGATTGTGAAGTCCTCCGGACCGATCCTGCCTTGACGACCGAGCCCCGTGAATCGGTCTCGCGGCACGTTTCCCTGGATTGCCACCACGTCCAATGACCCCGTCCGGGCGCCGCCGGCGCCCAGCGGAAGCGCTGCCGGCGCTATCACGATGATGATCGCTGCAACGGCCAGCGTGAAACGCCGACGCGTCGAAGCGGTCCCGATCATCTCGGCGGCCAGTACATTCACCACCACGATCGCGAGTCCGAGGAGATAGACGCCCCCGAGGCGGGCAAGATGCAACACTGCTCCCCCGCCGTGTTGGGTGTACCCAATGTCGCCCCAAGCGAAGCCGCCGAGGGGAACCCGCGAACGCGCCAGCTCGAGCCCGGACCACAGAACCGGCCAAGCAATCAGGCGCCCGGCCGCCCCGTAGCGCGCGCCCAGGCGAGCCGCCAGCCCACCGAACAGCACCGTTGCTACGGCTTGGAGCAGGACCAGGGCAATCCATGCCGCATACCCGAAGTACGAGATCCAGTAGACGAGGATGCCGAAGAACGTGACGCCGAAAGCAAGACCTGTCAGCGCGCCCGTTCGCCCCGACGCGCCACGCAACGCAAGGACGAACGGGACTAACGCTACAAACGCCACCCACGCGTAGTCGGCGGGCGGGAAAGCAAGACTCAGCAGAACACCCGAAACCGAAGCGCCTAGGACCCGAACTGCGAGGGATCGGGGCTTAGCGCTCACGGCAAGGGGTGAATCAGGCGCAGTCCCGGCAGAGCATCTTCTTCTTGTCTACGAGCTGGCTCTGGTGTTTCAGTAGGTAGCAGGAGCGACACGTGAACTCGTTCGGTTGAGGGGGAATCACTTTCTCAACCAAACTCTCGGACGTTTCGTCGCCGCGCCCGAGATCAAGGAGGACTTCGTCCTCGTCTTCTTCTTCCGCGCCCTCGGCGCGCTTGGCGAGCTCCTCAAAGCTCGTTTCAACTGCTAGATCTTCGTCTTCGTCTGCCACGCTATTCGCCACCTCCGGTTTGCAGCCCGCTGTATACACCACCCCGCACTCGGCTGCAACGGGTCGGTGTCACATTCGGGTGTTATCGTGCGCGCCATGCCGGAACTTAGAGCCGACCCGTGGGATCCCGGGTACGGCATGGGCTTTGAGGCCGACGTCGACGAGGCCTCCGCCGCGGTCGTTGACGAGAAGGTCGAGACCGCCGATTGGTCTCGACCTATCAATGGCACGGCACCTGAAGGGCATTCGGTGACTTTCATCGACGGCGTACTGCGGGTGGACCTGCGCCTGATCGCCGAGGAGGGCATTCGGCGCGCGCCCGGGCTCTTCGGATCCTTCGCCGTGGGTTGCGTCCACTGCGACGACACGGCTTCGTTCGGAGAGCATGTGGTCGGGCGCGTCCTGGTTCTGGGCGGTGGGATGAAGTCGGAGGGGGCGAATGTGGAGATCGGCCGCGCCCGCCTGGACTTCGTCGGGGTGAGTGTCCCGGGCTCCGACCCCGCGTCCCCGTGGGCCAGGCTTCGCCAGGTTATGCGGGACGCTGAGGCTGCCCTCGCGCGCCGGTTGGCGGGGCACCCCGACAGGCTCATTCTTGCCGATGGGCCCCTGATGTTTGCCGATCCTGCAGGCGTGCCGATCGTGGGCGTCGTCAAGCGAATCGAGCGCGTCTACCTCTCGCCGGAGAGCGATCCCCTCATCGGACGACTGGGCCCTGGGGAGCGCACGCCGTTGTTCCTGATCGGAGGCGCGGGATCCGGATTGCAGCGCTACTCCTGGTACGCGCGCCCCGTACCAAGACGGTCACACTGGCACTCGCATGCCGGCATCGTTCGGTGCGAGGTCGAAGCGAGTGCCGGAGCTTCTGCGGCGGCGGCGGTGGCCGATCGCGTCGCGGGACTGCTCCCTCGCTTCGCCGGGCGGCCGTCGGACCCGCGCGCGCCACAGAATCTCGCCCCGATCGGAGCATTGGAAGACCGGCTGCGCCGGCGTATGGGAAACGAGTTGAAGATCCGCCGCGCACTCACGACGCGCCTGGTTCGAGGAGATCGGGAATGGACGAACACCAACTGAGCGAGCCTGTCGGCTACGTGCTCGGGCGAGAGGATGCCACTCCCCTGTCGTTCTGGGTCGCCGTTTCTCCGGGCTCCTATCTGCAGCTCGACGACCCGGTGATCGTGGACACCGAAGTCCCCGGGCGCGGTCCGCTGCGGATATCGGGCATCGTCCAGGAAGTGCGCGCGCGCCACGAGGGCGTCGCGTTTGATTCGGACGTCTTCGCAATCAACGAGGGCGTGCTTCCGGCCGAAATCGCGGTCGCCGCCAACGTGATCGCGACCCGGTTCGAGCCGGAGGTCTTCATCCCTCCGATGCCGGGATTGCAGGCATCGCGCGCGCGCGGAAAGGACCGCGACGAGGTGCTCTCGTTCGACAAGATGGAGCGCCGACTGCCGGCGGGTCTGTCGCGGGACGGTGAGCCTGTGTACATGGACCTCGACTTCCTCGACGGAACCCGCGGCGCTCACGTGAACATCTCAGGGATCTCCGGGATCGCAACCAAGACGACGTACGCACTGTTCTTGTTGTACGGGCTCTTTCATTCCAACGTGCTCGGGGGTCACGCGGCGAACACGAAGGCGATCGTGTTCAACGTCAAGGGCGAAGATCTGCTCTGGCTCGACCGCCCGAATGCCCGACTTCCGCAAGAAGCCCATGCCGAATACGAGCGCCTCGGCTTGCCGGTCGGGCCGTTCGAGAGCGTGGGGTTGTGGGCTCCGCCGCGCGTGGGTGCCGGCGACGAGATCATGCCTCACGTCGAGGGCCGCGCTGACGGGATCCGAGCGTATTTCTGGACGGTGCGGGAGTTCGTCCGTGAGCGTTTCCTGCGCTTCATGTTTGCCGAGGCCGAGGACGATCGATCGCAGATCGCCGACCTAGTGGCGCGCGTCGAGCACCACCTGGATCTCGAGTGCGAAGACGACCCCGCCAACTCCGCGATCTTGCGCTTCTCGGGAGAGCCGATCGACACCTTCGATCGTCTGTGTGCCTTGATCCAGGACACCCTTGACGATGAGAGTTCGCACTGGCGCGGACGTATCGCCGACGGAACGATCGCAGCGTTTCAGAGGCGTCTCGACGCCGGTCGGCGTCGTATCGGGCATCTCATCCGCGGTCGCGAGGCGGCCGATGCGGCTGGGCACACGATCGACTGGGATTCCAGTCAAGTCACCGTCGTCGACATCCACAACCTCCACGACCGGGCGAAACGCTTTGTCACCGGCGTCGTCGTGCGCCGGTTGTTCGAACACAAGGAGCGGATGGGCACGCGCCTGCCGCTGACCTTCCTCGTTCTGGACGAGTTGAATCGTTACGCCCCGCGCGACGGATGGAGCCCAATCAAGGAGGTCCTGCTCGACGTCGCGGAGCGAGGCCGTTCGCTTGGAATCGTTCTCGTAGGCGCGCAGCAGACCGCAAGCGAAGTCGAGCGCCGGGTCGTCTCCAACTCGGCGTTTCGCGTCGTCGGGCGACTGGACACGGCTGAGGCTCAGCGCGGCGAATACGGGTTTCTGCCCGCCGTCACGCGCGCGCGCGCCGGGATCCTCAAGCCCGGTTCTATGATCTTGCAGCAGCCACAGATCCCCATTCCCATTCAACTGCGCTTTCCCTTCCCCAGCTGGGCAACGCGCGCCGACGAAGCGATGGCGCCCGACGGGGACCCCTTCGCGCGCTTCGACGAGGACTAGCGGTGCGATTCCTGCACACCGCCGACTGGCACGTCGGCAAAGCGATTCGCGGGCGCTCACGGCTGGAGGAGTTCGCCGACGCCCTCGCCGAAATCGCCGGAATCGCGCGCGACGAGCGGGTCGATGCCGTATTGCTGGCCGGAGATATCTACGACCAGCGTCTTCCGGTCCCCGGCGCTGATCATCTCGTTTTTGAGTTCTTCGTCCGCATGCACGAGGCGGGCGTTCCGGTTGTCGCGATCCCGGGCAACCACGACTCCGCCGACCGCTTGGGTGCGCTCGCGCAACTGCTGCACCCGATGGGCATCACCGTCGTGCACAAGCCACTCAGGCCGGATGCGGGCGGGATCGTGCGCATTCAGGGGCGGGACGGAACCGAAGCCGAGATCGCGTGCGTGCCCTTCGTTCCCGAGCGCCGCTACGCGGAACCCGCGGCCTTGTTTGGCTCGGCCGGCGAGTGGCACCAATCGTACGCGGACGGGATGGGGCACTTGCTCGGCGCTTACGCGGCGGCGATGAGTCCGGATCGGGTGCGCATCGTGCTGGCACACGTGTTTGCGGCGGGCACCCGCATGGGCGGCGGCGAGCGCGAAGTGACCATAGGACTCAACTACGCGATCGCGCCGGCCCGTCTGCCCGGCACGGTGAACTACCTTGCGCTCGGTCACGTTCACCGCGCACAGGATGTGCCGGGGGCGCCTGCGCACGCGCGCTATCCGGGCTCGATCCTTCAACTCGACTTCGGCGATGTAGGACAGGCCAAGTCCGTCACCATCGTGGACGCGAAGCCGGGAACTCCGGCCCAGGTGCGCGAGGTCGAGCTGTCGGCCGGACGCCGTCTGATCGACATTCGTGGCACGTTTGACGAGGTCGCGGCGCGCGCGCCGGAGGTAGCCGGCGCCTACGTGCGCGCGTTCGTGGCGACCGACGGCCCGGTTCCCGGGATGGCCGAACGTGTTCGAGAGGTGATTCCCGGGGCCGTCGATGTGCGCCTGGCGTACGAGCGCGTCGAGGGCGAGGCCGCACACGCCGGCCTGTCGACGCTCAATCCTCACGAGCAGTTCAACGCCTACTACCGCCAAGCGCACGGAAGCGATCCGCATCCTGCGGTCGCCGAGGCTTTCGACGAGATCCTGGCCGAGATGGCGGGTGAGTCGCTGTGAGACCAGTGCTCCTGGATCTCGCCGGGTTCACCTCGTTCCGCGAACGGCAAGAACTCAACTTCGAGGGTCTCGACCTCTTCGCCATCTCGGGCCCAACCGGATCGGGCAAGTCCTCGATCCTGGATGCGATCACCTACGCCTTGTACGGACGAGTCGAGCGCGTCGGCCGCGAGGTCGGACAACTGGTGAGCCAGGGTCGCGCGAAGATGTCGGTCGGCTTCGTCTTCAGCGTCGGGGACGATCGCTATCGCATCACGCGGGCAACGCCGGCTTCCGGAGGGAGCACCAAGGTGCTCCTGGAACAACTGCGCGACGGCGAGTGGGTCCAGGCCGGAGACGGCGCCGATCGCGTCGGCCTGGTAAACGCGCGCATCCAGGATCTCGTCGGGCTCGACTACGACGGCTTCACCCGCTCGGTCTTGCTCCCGCAAGGCAAGTTCGCCGAGTTCTTGGTCGGTGAAGCATCCAAGCGCCGCGAGATCCTCACAGAGTTGCTCGGACTGCGGCTGTTCCGGGACATGGCACAGCGCGCCGGCACGATTGCGCGTGACGCCGACCAGCAGGCGACCGCACATTCGTCGCTGATCGAGCGCGAGTACGAGGGCGTCGATGACGAGGCCTTGACTGCGGCATGCGAGCGTGCCGACGCAGCGCGTGCGCGCGAGGAGTCGATCGAGAAGGCGTCCGAGCGGGTTGCCGACATTGCGGATCGATGGGAGCACGAGCGCCGCGCGCACGAGAAGGTGCGTGTTTGCGTGGGCGAGCTGGATCGTGTGGCCGAACAGTTGGACACCTCGGCAGTGGTGATCTCGAGAGCCTCAAGTCGTTTGGACGAGGCAGCGCCCGTGCTCGGCAGACTGGCGCGCGCCCACCAGGCCGCGGGCGAGGCCGCCGAAGCCGCGTCGGCCGCTCGCGCGCGCGCGGAAGAGGAGTCGGGCGGAATGCGCGCGCTGGCCGCCGCGCGCGGTGCGGCTGAGACGCTATCGGCATCGCGCGCGCGAATGCAGGGGGCGCAACGAGCGCGCGCCACAGCCGTCGATCGCATTCCCGCACTTGATCGCGCCGTGGCAGCAGCCGCACAGGAAGTCGCTCGCGCAACAGACGCGCGCGCGGTTGCGGAAACCGCGATCGAAGAGGCGCACGCGGTCTTGGATGCGGCGCGACGAGCCGATCTTGCTGCGGCCCTGTGCGACGGCCTGCATCCGGGCGACGCGTGTCCGGTCTGCGGCGGAACGCTCGAGCACCTCCCCTCCCCCGAGGCGGCACTTACGCTTGCAGGCGCGCAGGCTGCCGACAAGAGTGCCGCTGCCAAGCTGAAGTCGGCCGAGGGCGGGGTCGTCGCCGCCGAGCGCGCGCTGCGCGACGCCGAGCGCAATCGCGCCGATCTAGACGCCGAGATCGCTCAAATCGACCGGGAGATGATGTCCCTGGCGGACGTCAATGCCACGGCATCCAGCGCGCTCGCGCCGATCCTCGGTGAGCCCCTGCCCGAAGATCCCGTCGGTGCGGTTGAAGAACGCATCGAAATCCTGGACGCGGCTTCAGCCTTGGAAACCCAGGCCAAAGAGACGCTGGCAACCGCCGCCGGGCGGCTGACGGACGCGGATCGGCGCCACGCAGCCATTGAGGCCGAGGTCCTCGCGGAGCGCGCGGCCATGCTCGCGCGCGATCCCGGGGCGGTACTGGCGCGCGCGGGCGAACTCGGCGCCGCGGTCGCAGACCCGGAACCCGCGCCCATGGGCGCTGCGGATCTTGCAATCTGGGCACGCGACGTGGTCGCCCGAGCGCGCATTGTTCGCGAAGGGCTGGGCGATGTCGCCGCGCAGGCAGAACGAAGTCGCGCCGCTTTGTGCGCTGAAGCTGAGGCCGCCGCGGCGGGTCTGGTGCAGGCGACCGGTTCGGTTGAAGGCATAGCGCGCGCGCTCGCCGCCGAAGTTCGCAAGGCGGCCGGCGACGCTGCGACGGCACAAGCCCATGCCGACTCGGTGCGGCGGCGGTTGGCGACCCGCAACGAGATGGCGCAGGATGTCGAACGCCTCGGCGCGCGCGCGCAGGCGTTCCAAGCGCTCGCGACCGAATTGCGCGCCGACCGCTTGATCGCCTTCCTGCAAAACGAAGCGCTGCAAGTGCTGTGCGGCGCCGGGACGGCGCACTTGGCCGCCCTCTCGGATGGACGCTATCGCCTGGTAAGCGAAGACGACGAGTTCCACGTCGTGGACGTGTGGAACGGAGAGGACCGCCGCAGCGTGAAGACGCTTTCGGGTGGCGAGACGTTCCTCGCGTCACTGGCTCTCGCGCTGGCATTAAGCGAACATGTGCAAGCACTGAGCATGTTGCAAACCGCACGCCTGGACAGCCTGTTCCTTGACGAAGGCTTCGGGACGCTCGACTCCGAATCCCTCGAGCAAGTGGTCCAAGCCATTGAGCAGATCGGCGGGACCGGCCGCACCGTAGGCGTTATCACGCACATCAGCGACCTAGCCGAGCGGCTCCCCAGTCGCATCATCATCGAGAAGTCGCCTCAGGGAAGTCGCGTGATTACCCAGCAGGACCAGTGACGCGTCCCGGGCTTAGCGCGCCAGCGCGCGCCCGATGACCAGCCGCTGGATCTGGTTCGTCCCCTCGACGATCTGGAGCACCTTCGCTTCGCGCATGAAGCGCTCGGCCGGGAATTCCTCCACGTAACCGTACCCGCCGTGCACCTGCACGGCGTCCGTCGTAATTCGCATTGCGGTATCGCTCGCGAAGAGCTTCGCCATCGCCGCCTGCTTCGCGAAAGACATGCCCGCGTCGCGACGTCGTGCAGCTTCGAACGTCAAGCTGCGTGAGGCTTCCAGTGCCGTCGCCATGTCCGCGAGCATGAACGAGATCCCCTCGAACTCGATCACAGGGCGTCCGAACTGTCGCCGTTCCTTAGCAAAGGCCACGGCAGCCGCCAGCGCCGCGCGCGACAATCCGTTCGATGCGGCCGCGATGCCGAGTCGCCCGCCGTCGAGCGCCGCCATCGCAATGCGAAAGCCCTCGTTCTCCACACCGATGAGGTTCGCGACCGGAACCCGGGCATCATCGAACAGCATCTGTCCGGTCGGCGACGAGCGCAGTCCCATCTTGCGTTCGAGCTTTGCCCGGGAGACTCCCGGAGTGTCGGCGGGAACGAACAGCGCCGAGATTCCGCCGGGGCCGGCGTCGCCCGTGCGCACGAAGACAACGTAGTAATCGCTCTCCCCGCCGTGAGTGACCCAAGCCTTCGTTCCGGATACGACGTAGGTATCGCCGTCGCGGCGCGCGCGCGTCGTGAGTGCCGCTGCGTCGGAGCCGCTCTCCGGCTCGGATAGGCAATAAGAACCGAGCCACTCCCCGGCGCACGCCGGCGGCATCCACGCGGCGCGCTGCTCATCGGTGCCGAAGACCGCCGTGGGGAAGATCGTCAGCGTCTGGACGCTTGCGCCAACACCGACGGACAGCAGCGCCGAGGAGAGTTCCTCGATCACCATCAAGTTCACTTCGTACGGCTGCGCGCCGCCGCCGTACTCCTCCGGGTAGGGAAGCCCCAGAAGCCCGGCCGCACCGAGCGCCTTGAAGGCGGCGCGTGGAAACGTCGCAGTCCTTTCCCACTCGCCGGCGTGCGGGGCGATCTCGCGCGCGCAAATCCGGCGTACTACGTCCAGCAGCGCGCGCCGCTCCTCGGTCAATCCCACTGGTTCGCTCACTAAGCCTCCTCGTTCCTCCGGCGGCCGGCCGCCGGGCGTCGCGCCGATCGATGCGCGATGATGTGGAGCATATCGGGCAGAGGCCGCGAACCGTCGGCCTCTGCGGGCATGAGAGAAGGAACTGTGCACCCCGAAGGCGAATGGCATCGTTGAACTGATGATGAGATACCGCCTCGCTCGCACGGCCGCCCTTGCGGGGGCTGCGGTTTTGGCGTGCGTCCTGATCGGGGCGTTCCCATCGATTGCGCGCGCGGACTGCACCTTTGACGGCACTCCGCTGGGTGGCCGGCTTTGCCCCTCCCCAAGCCCGTCGCCCAGCCCTTCTCCGACGCCCACGCATTCGGCGACACCGACTCCCTCACCGTCGCCGACGCGCGCACCGTCTCCGGATCCGGCGCCGCAGCCGACGTTGACCCCGTTTGCCTTCCCGACCGGCTTCCCCTCGTCTTGGCCGGGATTCCCCGGCGCGTCCGCTGCGCAGCCATACCAGCCGCCTCCGGCGTATCCATCGCCGTACGTCCCGGGCCGCACGACATCGCAGGGGACCACGCGCGGGTTGGCGATCAGCCCGGGAGAGGAATCTCCGGCCTTTCCGACGAGATCGACGGTACTGCTCATCGTCGCGGCTTTAGGCGCTCTGTGGCTGCACCGCGGGCGAGTCCGGCGCTGGATGGTGGGTATCTAGCCGCGAGCGGCCCTAGATCTTCAGACGCAGGGCCGCCGGAACAAGATCCACCGTTACGGGCGTGGTTCCAAGCGGCTCGCCGTCGGCCTCCACCGTCATCGGCCGGGGGGCATCCATAGACAGGCTGTTCGCTAGGTACTCCAAGACGTTCGGACTCGGGATGTGCGTGCCCGACGGCATGCGCTGAAGCATCCGGATTCCGTCCCACTTGGTTCCTGATGCGATCAGAACGTCCAGCATTCCGTCGCTGGGAATCGCGCGCGGCACCACCCGAAGGTTGCCGCCGAAGAACTGTCCGTTCGCGATGACGACGAGGGATACCGGTGATTCGTGCACGACGTCGGCGAGCGGCTCCGTCGCCGCGCGCGACGTCGCCGCGCGCGCGTTCATGCGGATCGACGCCCTTTGCGGGCGGAAGCGAGTGATCGCTTTCACTGCCGCCAGCCGGTAAGTCAGACCTCCCAGCCACTTGGGCATCTGCACCGCCTCGACGACGACGTCGCCCCCGATGCCCACCTCGGCGATGTTGGCGAACCACCGCTGTCCCGCGGTGCCGTCGAAGGCGGTGTACGCGATGCGCGCGACGTCGATCCGACCCCACAACGTGTCGCCGGCAAGGTGTTGCGCGGCAATCGCCGGATCTTGCGCCATGCCGTACGTCCGGCCGAAGTCCGATCCACTTCCCGAGGGCACGACGCCCAGTACCGCTTCGGGGTCGAGGGGTCCGTTCTCCCCCATCATTCCGTTCACGACCTCGTGAACGGTCCCGTCTCCGCCCACGGCAACGACGTAGCGAATGCCGCTTTCGATTCCGGCGCGCGCGAGTTCGGTTGCGTGTCCGGGACGCTCGGTCGGCGCAACCTCGTATTCGAGCCCCGCCGCTTCGAGCACCTCGCGGACCTTGGGCCACGCGTGGCGCATTGCGCCGCGGCCGGCGCGCGTGTTGACGACGACGAGCATTCGTCCAAACGGAGACGTGGTCATATGCCCGATATTACCCGACCGACTACAAGGCCCCGCTGTAGGCGACGACACCGCGGTAGACGGAAGTCGCGGCCGCCTTGCATGCGGTCCGAAACTCCCCCGGCGCCTCGATTTCAGCCAGCTGCCGCAACAGATCTACGACCTGTTTCGCCGATCGCACGAAGTCGCCGGCGGTCATTTCACCGAGGTCCAGCACGTCCTCCAGCAACGAACCGGTAGCCCACGCGTGGATCTGCTCGATGAAACCCGGATCGGGCTCGCGGACGATCTCCAAGTGCTCGGTTTCTTCCGCGTCATGAACGCGTCTATAGAGTCGACCAAGCGCGCGCACCGACCGGCGAACGGCGTCGCTGGGGTACGTGGGGCGAGGCACGCCGATTCGAGTCTCGTACACCAGCGTGGAGGCGACGGCGGCAAGCTCGGCTGGTTGCAGCCCGTCGAACACTCCCGCGTCCAGCGCCTCGCAGACCAGCAAGTCGCTCTCGTTGTAGATCCGCGACAGCCGGTGTCCGGATGTTGTCGAGGAGCCCTCGTGGAGATACCCGAATCGATCCAACACTGCGATCACCCGTTCGAACGTGCGGGCGAGAGTCTCCGTGCGGGCGCGCACCTTCTTTCGCAAGATCGCGGTCTCGCGCTCCAACTCTTCGATGCGCTGCATCCATCTCTCGTGCTCGTCGCGATCGGGGCAGGACCACACCGGGTGAGCCCGAAGATCCTCGGCTTGACTGCGCGCGCGCGCGGGTGCCGACGCTCCGCCGTTGTGCTGCTCCTGCCTCAACGACGAAAGGCGACGCGTGACGGCATCGCGAAACGGGCCGGAACGAGGATCTCCTTGCGGCAGGCGCATCGTGCTGACGACATCGGGGGCTTCGCGGAAGTCGCGAATGGCAAGGCGAACGATCTTGCCGTCGGCGGTCATCGCAACCGGATGCGGCTCCCCGCCCTTGCCTCTGCGCACTTCCAGAACGGCGGCGACCCCCGAACGGGGCCCGCGTCGAACACGCACGACGGCACCGGGGCGCAGAGACTCAAAGGCCGCGCGCACGATCCTGGTCCGGTCGCGCCGGAACTCGTCCTGCGAGGCTCGATCGGCTGCTCGGATCGATCGCGCAAGCGCCCAGTACTCAGCGAAGTCCCCCGCATCACACGTGACGTGCGTCCGATACCCTTCGAGAAATCGCTCGTTTCGCCCGATGCGACCCACGTGCTGCGAGACGCTTTGGTCCGCCAGGAACTGCCCAAACGAAAGGTTGAGCAGGCGCGTCGCCTGCGCGACCGTGTTGTAGCGCAGCAAGTTCACAGCCATGTTGTAGGACGGCCTGAAAGACGACACGAGTGGATACGCCGCCGCTTGGGCCAGCGCGGTGATCTTGTCCAGGTGGACGTCGCGCTGAACCAATGTCACCCCGTAACCCACGGGGTCCATACCGCGCCGTCCTGCCCTGCCGGTGAGTTGCGTGTAGTCGGCGGGGGTCAACAACTCGTGTCGTTCCCCCGTGAACTTCATCAGCCGCTCGATGACCACGGTCTTCGCCGGCATGTTGATGCCGAGCGACAACGTCTCGGTTGCGAAGACCACCTTGACCAGCGCGCGCTCGAACAACTCCTCGACTGTTTCCTTGAACAGTGGGATCAACCCGGCGTGGTGGGCCGCGATTCCGCGCTCCAATCCGTCAGCCCATTCTTCGAAACGAAGCACACCATGGTCCTGCTCGGGAAGGAGCGCCGTGCGCATCTGGATGTACTCGCGAATACGTTCACGCTCGTCCGCGTCGGTAAGCGTCAGGCCGGCAGCGCGGCACATGTCCACAGCTTGCTCGCATCCGGCCCGCGAGAAGACGAACGTGATCGCCGGCAGCATTCCCTCCTCGCGAAGGCGCTCGACGACCTCAACTCGATCCGGAATGCGCACCCGCCCGCGCGCAGGAGCACTTCCACCGCGGCGCGCACCGCCTCCGTGCCGCTCCGGCTCCCGGAGGCGACGCAGGGCCGGGTTTGAAACCAAGCGGTTGCCCTCGCGAAGAAACATCGGGTACATCCGCGTGCCTGCCATGTACACATGCTCGATCGGAACGGGACGCCGCTCTTCCACGACGATATCGGTCGGGCCACGCACTGTTCGCAACCATGCTCCGAATTCGGATGCGTTGGAAACCGTGGCCGACAAAGCCACGATTCGAACCTCACGTGGGAGGTGGATCAGTATCTCCTCCCATGTGGCGCCGCGGTACTGGTCCCTCAGGTAGTGCACTTCATCCAGCACGACGACGCCAAGTCCACGCAGCGTCGGTGAATCCTCGTAGATCATGTTGCGCAGCACCTCGGCCGTCATCACGACAACCGGCGCCTCGCCGTTGATCGAGTTGTCGCCTGTAAGCAGTCCGACGCTCGGCCCTCCGTGGCGCGCGATGAAGTCCCCGAACTTCTGGTTGGACAGAGCCTTCAGAGGTGTCGTGTAGAAAGCCTTCTCTTTCCGCCGCAGCGCGAGCCAGATACCGAACTCCCCGACCACGGTCTTCCCGGCCCCCGTCGGAGCGCACACCAGGACGCTGCGGTCACCGGCCAGGGCGTCACCGGCAGCACGCTGGAAGTCGTCCAGAGGAAATGGACACGTGCGCTCAAATGCGGAGAGAAGGTCCATCGGTTACTTCTTCAGGCCGAAACGGATCACTAGTATCGAGGCCTCGTACAACACGTACAGCGGAACCGCCATCACCGTCTGGCTCAGCGGATCCCCCGAGGGAGTCGCCACGGCCGCGACGACGAAGGCAATGAAGAACGCCGCGCGCCGGGCCTTTCGCAACTGGCGCGACGTCAAGATGTCCGCCATCGCGAGAAAGACCAACACGAGCGGGAACTCGAAAGTCGCGCCGAATGCAAGGATCATCAGAAACACGAACGACAGGTACTCCGTCAGGTGAATCAACGGTTGCGCCGGAGAAACAAACCCGAGCAAGAACTTGATGCCCAGCGGCAGGATGAGGAACGCGACGTAGGCGCCAAGCGCGAACAACGCCAGCGCGGACAGGACAAAGGGAACGGCGAACTTGCGCTCACGGGGCTCCAGGCCCGGCGTGATGAAACGCCAGAACTGATAAAGGATGACCGGCAACGCAAAGATCAAGCCGGCAAACGCGCTTGCCTTGATGCGGATGATGAAACCGGTGGCGATACCGGTCACGTACAGATCGAGTTCGCCGCGAACTTCGGACCCGACCGCTCCGTTGCGCACAGCCTCATCGAGAGGGGCCTTGAGAAACTGAAGCACCGGCTTGTAGACCACGTACGCGATGATGGATCCGACGACGAACGCGACGATGCTAATGACCAGTCGATAGCGAAGTTCGTCAAGATGCTCGATGACGGTCATCCGACCGTCCCGAGCCTTTCTGCGCAGCCGCAGCCTCAAGTCGAGTGGGGTCCGGTCGGCCTACGAACCGGGCGAGTTGTTGCCGTCGTCCTGCCTTGCCGGCGGTGGAGTGGTTTGCGACGTCTTCGCATCAGGGGCCGACTTCCCATCGCCTTCCAGCCCGCTCTTGACATCATCCGCGAGTCCCTTGGTGGCATCCCGGAACTCCCTAATGCCCTTGCCCAGGCCCTTCCCGATCTCCGGCAAGCGCTTCGCGCCGAACAGCAGAAGAGCAAGGAGGAGAACGACAATGATCTCCTGCGGGCCAACATCGAGGGCCAAGATGCTTCTCATCCGATCTTCCTTCCGTTCGCGGGACCCTGTGTCGCCAGCAGTTCAGATGTTACACCTTGGGTAGGAGTTGGAGGCCGGCGGTGCCGGCCGCGACGTTCCCTCCCGATTCGCTCGATCTTCGTCTCCGCTTGGTCCATCTCGCGACGAACGACCGCTAGACCGCTGCGGAGGTCGGCGTCGGTACGTGCGGCGTGGGAGGCGAGATCTCTCGCGGCGCGCGCCAGTCCGAGCGCATAGGTCGCCACGACAAGGGCGCCGAAAACAAGCAGGGCCGCGAGGAACGCGATGCCGGCGGTTGCAAGGGCGAAGGTGTGCATGTCGGCGCCAGTCTACTGCGCCGGATGCGCAGGCTACGCGCTGACTTCGAGGAAGTGGTTGAACCAGTTCGGCTCTTGCAGCAGCAGGTGAAAGTCGAGCAGGTCGTCGAGCGTGATCGGCGGTCCCTGGAACCGGGGGTGATCCTCGCCCGGCAAGTCCCACACCGTCGCCGCGACGCCTCCGGAGATCAGCAACTGCACGACGCGATCGTCTGCGGGCTTCTGGACTTCCTCAGAGCACAACGGGCAATCGAACTGGTAGTACGAAGCGGCGGCCTGCGTGCAAACCATGAGAAGTATGTCGTCGGGCGTCAGCTCGACCTCTCCACACGTGGGGCACGTTGCCCTGATAGTTGTCACGTCCGCCTCCATGCCTATCGTCTTGCTTGACCCGAGTATCGGCATCAGCGGGTGCCGCTTTAACTGATTTCCCGCGAACTGCCGCCTTCTCCCGTACAAACGACGACGCCCTTCAGCGGTTCGCCCGTGCAGGGGTCCGACCAGGGGATCAATCGGACGCAGCGGCGCGCTCGGGCACAGTTCGCGGAGGGCCAAGATCGGGACAGGTCCGGCATCACGGGCCTATACCCGCACCCGCCGCGCGCCGATGTTTGTTGAAGGAAGAAGGGAGCTTGGTGCGGATCCAGAGCGAACTCACGCGTGCACGTGGGCATCTCAGACTCGTCACATTCGTCGTCATCGGATTGCTGGGCGGTGCGGTCGCATTCCTAGCCGCCGGCAGCGCGGCCGGGTCGCCGACCACCCCATTGCTGCTGGGCGCAGCTCTCGGCGTCGCGCTGTCCGCGTTCATGTTGTACGTCGCGGCGACCGAGCGCGCGCTTGCCGACGCGAACCAACGCGCGACACGCGAGCAGCTTGAAACCGAGCGACTGATGCTGCGATTCGAGGCAGACCGCGAACGCGAAGCCGCACAGCGGGACTTCGTGTCGATCGCAGCGCATGAACTGCGCGCGCCGGTGACGGCGATCAAGGGCTATGCCCGCACGCTCGCAACGAAGGCCGACCGCATCACGCCCGAGCGCCGGACTGAGTTCTTGGGCATGGTCAACGATCAGTCCGAGCGCCTCGCGCACCTCGTCGACGATCTGCTCAGGGTGTCGCGCATCGACGCGGGTCGAATTTCGCTTTCCCCCAGCGACATCGACCTCGCCGGGCTCGCCGAGGATGTGCGCGACCAATTCGGCGGGAAGTGGGAGGGACGCCGGATCGACATCGTCGGCGATCCGGAAACGCTGGTGCACGCCGATCGGAACAAGACCGAAGAGATCCTCATTAACCTCATCGACAACGCCGTTAAGTACTCGCCCGAGAGCGCGCCTGTTCGGATCTCTGTCCGCCGTGCCGGATCGATGGTGGAAGTCTCCGTGCGTGACGAGGGATGCGGAGTTGGTCCCGACGACTTGAAGAAGCTGTTCCACCGATTCGTCCGCCTGCCCGCAACAGCCTCCTCCACTCAGGGCACCGGTCTTGGGCTGTACATCGTCAAGGCATTCGTGGAAGCGCACGGCGGCAACATTTGCGCGCGGAGCACTCCAGGCGAGGGATCAACATTCACCTTCAGCCTGCCGGCCGCGAACAGCGCCGCCGGCGATTCCGGAACTCAGTCGTCGCGCGCCTCGTAGCGAGCGAGCCCTCGCCGCGCCGCTTCACGCACCTGCTCGGCGAATATAGGCGGCTCGACCGCGCGCGCTGTCGGTCCCGCGGCGAGCAGTAAACGCACCAGCCACGCGAAGTGCGACGTGCGGATGCGCATTCGAGCCCATCCCTCAGAGGGTGCCGGCGCGGCCTCGTGGGGTATCGCCTCCAGTAGCCACCCCGCGTCCGGACCGACGTCGACAATTACAGTGCAATCATGCGGCGACGGCGTGAACAGCGGAGCCGCCGCATACTGCGCGGAGTTGAAGTGCGCGGGCATGGTGAAAGTCGCGTCCGTTCGCGCTGCGTCCCGGATACGGTCGACACGGAACGTCCGCTCTTCTCCGCTGTGATGATCGAAGGCCACCAGATACCAAGCACCGGCGGCAGCCAGCAGCAAGAGAGGGTCGATCTCCCGTTCGGTCATCTCGGAACGCCCGCGCGAGAAGTAGCGAATTCGGAGGCGCCTTCGCTCGTCGATGGCGACACGAAGATCGCCAAGGAGATCGAGGCCGGCCGTCGCCAGGTCAACCTCAATCCGCGAGGCCGCCTCGCGCACATCGTCTACGTCGCCGGGAACGATCGCCCGCTCCAACTTCTTAAGCGCCCCGCGCAGGGATTCCGCCTCCTCGAATCCAGGTAGCGCGGTGATCGCGCGTCCTGCGACCAAAAGCCCGATGGCTTCGGCTCGCGTAAGCCGGGGCGGCGACGACAGGTAGTCGGCCATCTGCACGACAACCTGATCCTCCTGGACGAAGGCCACAATGAGATCTCCGGGGCCGAAAGGAGGTACGCCGCATACGAAGAGCATTTCGAGGTCTGCGACGAGATCGCCCCGCTTCATCCCGAAGCGCTCGCACACCTCATCTACCGTGCACCCGGGGTGCGTCATTACCCACGGCACGAGAACCAGAATCCGCCGCAGGCGCTCAACCGTCCGCTCCGCAGGCATCTCTAGGACCCCGCCAGCGCGCGCAAGCGGCGTATGACGGCCTCACGCAGCTCGACCGGCTCGAGCGCCACCGCATCGTCGGCAAAACCTGCGAGCCATCCGGCGAACGAATCGACGTC
Source organism: Actinomycetota bacterium (assembly GCA_041658565.1). NCBI lineage: Bacteria > Bacillati > Actinomycetota > Actinomycetota bacterium. Next base: position 149,221 of record JBAZZY010000001.1, read on the forward strand.
TGCCATGGGAATCACCAGCTCGACCCAACCGTCCTCGGTGTCCGCGACTCTGCGCGCGCCGGTTGTGCGCTCGACCCACCAGGCCGAGTTCGGCCCAAACGCGACGCGTGCTTCTGCGACGACCGCACCTTCCCACGGCCCGCGAGGGACACCCAGGCGGGGAGGCTCCGGACGCTCGAAATCTGAGTCCTTCCCCGCAGCAACTTCCACGGCTCCGTCGACCCGGGACAGTTTGAAGTTGCGCGCAGCCTCGCGCTCTCGGTCGTATCCGACGAGGTACCACCCACCTCGGTGATATAGCCCATGAGGTTCAACGACACGTAGTCGCGAATCGACGGCGCCACCGGTGTGGTATCGAAACGTCACACGCTTGCGGCGCGCGACGGCGTCCAGCAGAACGGCAACGTCGGCATCAACCGGAACCCTCGGCATCGTCCAACCGGCCGGCCCCGGACCTTGCACGCCTGCGCCCGCAGAGAGCTTGAGCATGCCCATCGATCCCTCAGCGCCGGTCGTCTCCCACACCTGCGCTGCGAGGGAAAGCGCCGTCATTTCGTCGGGCGTGAGCCCGAGGTCGCCCAGCAGCGATTGATCCTTGCTGATCCCGTAGCGAACGTCGACGCCCCAGACATCATCCTCCTGCTCAAGCACAAACCCGAGTTCGCGGATTTCGTTCTTGTCGCGCTCGAACATCCGGTGGAAGGTGTCGTCGGACTGCGTCTCGTAGCCGGGGATACGATTGCGGATCTCCTCGGCGGTGAGCGCGCGTCGAGAGTCGAGTAAGAGCGCGACGAGATTCAACAAGCGTTCGGTCTTGCTCATGGGGTTCTCATAAACCTGCCGCGAACGGGTAGCCTTGTCGCATGATACGACTACGACGCGGAACGGTGATCGAGGCGCGGCCGACCCGCCGCGATCTCGTCGATCTCGTTGTCGAGATAGACGGCGCCCGTGAACGCGCGGTTGCTTACCCCTCGCTCACGGGCGACGTTCGCGCCGGACAGACCGTGATCTGCAACACCACGGCGGTCGCGCTTGGGCTCGGTACCGGAGGCGTGCACTTCGTTGTAGCCGTCGAAGGCGCCGAAAGTGACCTCAGTAAGCCCTCGGGACACGCTATGAAGCTGCGCTACACGCCGGTACAGACCTCGGTCGACGCGGTCGAGGAAACCCACCGTGAGGCGATCGACGCAGTCGAGTCGCTGGAGGGGTTGCCGGTTGTCGTAGCCGGACTGCACAGTGCACTTGCCCCTGCGGCAATTGCTGCGCACGCCGTCGCGCCCGACGCGCGCCTCACCTACGTCATGACCGACACAGGAGCCCTACATGCAGCCTTCAGCCGCACGCTCGCCGGACTTCGCGATGCCGGACTGATCGACGCGACGATCACCACCGGCCAGGCCACCGGCGGCGACTACGAGGCCGTCACGATCTACGGGGCGCTGGCCGCCGCAAAGGCCGTGGCGCGCGCCGACATCGTGATCGTGGCCATGGGTCCGGGGAACCTGGGGACCGGCAGCCGATGGGGGTTCGCACTCTTGGAGACCGCCGGCATCGCCGACGCCGTGGCTGCGATGGGAGGCCGCCCAATCATCGCGCCGAGGATGTCGTTCGCTGATCCCAGAGAGCGACATCGCGGGGTTTCTCACCACACGCTGACGGCCCTTTCGGTGACCCATGCCGTTGTCGACGTTGCGCTCCCTCACCCGCTCGTCGCAGAACGGTACGAGATCGTCCACTCTCAACTCGCGGAGAGCCACCATCGAATCCTCGACGTGCCGCTCGGTCCTGCCGAGGAAGCGCTGAGTTCGTCCCCCGTTCCGTTGCGTTCGATGGGGCGCGGGTTCGCCGACGATCCCGACTACTTCCGCTCCCCCGCCGCCGCCGCCGTCCTCGCCGTCGAAGCCCCGCGCTGACCGCCCTGCGTCGTCGGCTACATCGATGCGATCAAGCGCTCCACCCGCTCATCGTGCGCCTTGAACGGATCCTTGCACAGCACCGTGCGCTGAGCTTGGTCGTTGAGCTTCAAGTGCACCCAGTCGACGGTGAAGTCACGTCGGCGCTCCTTGGCCTTACGGATGAACTCACCGCGCAGGCGCGCGCGCGTCGTCTGGGGAGGCTCGTCCATTGCCCGCACCGCATCCTGCTCGTCGATGACCCGGACCATCTTGCCGCGGCGCTCCAGCAGGTAATACAGCCCGCGCTGCCGGTTCACATCGTGGTAGGCAAGGTCGATCAAGGCGACCTTCGGGTGCGCGAGCGGCAGGTCGTCCCGCGCGCGGTAGCGCTCAATCAAGGCGTGCTTGGTGACCCAGTCCAGCTTCCCGTCCAGAGGCCCGAGGTCTTGCGCATCGAGCAGATTCAGGGCCTCACCCCACATCCGGATCACCCTGGCCGGCAGTCCATCGAGCCCACGCCGTTCCACGAACTTCTGTGCGCGGTCGAAGTACTCCATCTGGATCTCCAGCGCGCTCATCTCGCGACCGCCGGCCAGGCGCATGCGGCGGCGACATGTGATGTCGTGGGAGATCTCGCGGATCGAGCGGATTGGGTTCTCGAGGGAAAGATCCCGCATCACAACGCCCTCCTCAATCATGCGCAAGACGAGGTCGGTCGTCCCCACCTTCAGCAGGGCCGTGTACTCGCTCATATTGGAATCGCCCACGATGACGTGCAGACGCCTGTAACGCTCCGCGTCGGCGTGAGGCTCGTCACGCGTGTTGATGATGGGGCGTGACCGCGTGGTAGCGCTCGATACGCCTTCCCAAATGTGCTCGGCCCGCTGAGCCAGACAGAACAGCGCGCCGCGCGGCGTCTGAAGCACCTTGCCGGCGCCGGCGTAGATCTGGCGGGTTACCAAGAACGGGATCAAGACATCCGCAAGCTTCTGAAACTCACCGTAGCGAGAAACGAGGTAGTTCTCGTGGCAGCCGTAGGAGTTGCCTGCCGAGTCGGTGTTGTTCTTGAACAGGTAGATCTCACCCGCGATGCCCTCTTCGTGCAGCCGGTGCTCGGCGGCCGCCAGCAAGCCCTCCAGGACGCGCTCTCCGGCCTTGTCGTGCGCGATGAGGTCCAGGATGTTGTCGCACTCGGGCGTTGCGTACTCCGGGTGCGACCCGACGTCCAGGTACAGGCGCGCGCCGTTTTCCAGAAAGACGTTTGAGGACCGTCCCCACGAAACGACCCGACGGAACAGGTACCGCGCAACCTCGTCCGGACTGAGGCGCCGTTGCCCTCGGAAGGTGCATGTGACGCCGTATTCGTTCTCGAGCCCGAAGATGCGCCGGTCCATGCGTTCAGTTTACGTGCGCGCCGGAGAGAAACCCGTCCCCTTCGGTGGTAGCCTGCCGCTCGATGAGCCTTCTTGCGTACCTCGGCTGGCGAGTCTTGGACCGGATCCATCTCGGTCCACTCGCGATCTCCCCGCACGGCATCGGCATTGCTCTGGGTTACGCCGCCGGCGGCAACCTTCTCGCTCGTCGCGCCGAGCGGATGTTCGGGATTGCGCGCGAGCACATCTGGAACATGCTCATGTACGCCGTGCTCGGAGTTGTTGTCGGCGCGCGCGTCTTTTACGTCATCGGACACATCGACTACTACGCCACCGCCCCTCTGGACATCTTCAGGGTCTGGGAAGGCGGGCTCGTTCTGTACGGGGGCATCTTCGGAGGAATCGCAGCCGCCTACCCCTATGCCCGCAAGCACCGCCTGAACTACGTCCACGTGCTGGAGGCAGCCGCCCCGGGCTTCCCGCTCGGCTTGGTTTTCGGGCGGATCGGTGACCTCATCATCGGCGACCATCTGGGGGGGGCGACGACGTTCTTCCTGGGGTGGCAGTACCGCGGCGGGCGTCTCCCCGACCGCGTCCTGCCGGTCGGCGCCGTGGTGCATCAGCCGGCGCTATACGACCTGATGAACGTCACCGTCCTGCTTTGCGTCCTGCTGTACGTGTCCCGGAAACCTCGCCCAAACGGGTTCCTGATCGCGTTCGCAGCCACGTGGTATGCCGTCGCGCGCTTCGCGACCGACTTCATCCGCACCCAGGCTGCCACCTTCCTGTGGCTCCACGGCACGCAGTGGATATCGGTCGCGATCATCCTGGGAGGAACCGTCTTTATGGTTCGCCTTGCTCGAAGCCGCCCCGTCCTAAGCGCGGACAATAGCGAATCGGACGTCGGCCGCATGATCGATGAGGGATCACCGATAGTTGCGTCCGATGACGGGCAGGGCGACCCCGCGGGGACCTCGTAGGTCTCTTAGAATCCGTCGAACGAAGTGCGAGCCCGTTTCACCGCGTCGATCGAGGGCCCGATCAACAAAAGGACGCGATCTCCGTTTCGAAGTACGACCGCGGCGCCGTTCTTGGCGCTCCACCCGCGGCCGTCGCCCCCAACTTCAAACGCCTTGCCTTGGTTGCGGAAACGCATCGGTAACCAGCGCCCGAGGATGCGAGTAGATTCCCGAGCCCGTCCTACAGAATCCCACGCCGTGAGGCTCGCCACCAGAACGCCATCTTCTCCCTCGATTCCCACGTAGCGACCGCCGTCCCACCCAGACGACGCGTCGATTGCGTCGCTGAGAGACAACCCGGCTCCGCCGTAGTCCACAAGCGCGCGCACATCGAATTCCCCCATGCCGCCGTCCTGCAGCGTCCGCCATCCGGCACCCATTGCGCCGCGCACATCCGGCATCCGCACCGACACGGGCGCGTCCCTGGTATCGAGGTACTTCCCAGGGTGCAAGATCTGCTCGCTGGAAACCGGAGGATCCCCGTAGGCTTGATCGACGAGCTCGAACCCCCCGCGGTCGTACATGCCCTTGACGAAGTCAAAGCCTCGAACGTAGGGAAACTCCAGCGCGTACTGCAGGTATTTCGGCGCGGCATCCAGCACGTCCTGCGACAGCCCGCGGGCCTCTTCGGAAAGCCGGCGACGCTCCTCTTCGGTCAGAATCTGCTCCTGATACAAACGCATCGTCAAAGTCGCGTCGCCCTCGGCCAGCGCTAAGTACGCCATGGCCTCGTCGTCCTTCTGCGTGTCCTGCAACTCGTCCAGGCGCCCGAGGTCGAAGTGCTGATCGGTCAGCGCATGCGTCAACTCATGCGCGAGCAGCGCGCGGTCGAGCGGCGACAACGCTCCTGTGCCTGTGGCCGACACCACAAGCTTCTTCGTCTTGTTGTCGTAGAAGCCGACGACTTGCTCGGCCTGCAGTCGTTCAACCATCGCGAACAGATCCGCCTGGGGAGCCAGCAATCCCATCACTTTGAGGACTTTGCCGGTGGCGGCGAACTCCTCGGCATCGGCATCCTTGCGAAACTGCTCCGCGACGCGCTGCTTGAACTTGGCCGGGGTCAGCACCTCGGGTATCACTGAGGTCTTGAATGCAAGGCCCCGGAGCCGGCTGACCGCCGTCGCAATGGCGTCGATCGGATTGTCCGGGCGCGCGCCCGCCCGCAATGCCTTTCGCGCCGCCTCAAGCTCGTCGGCGAGAACACCACTTCGCTTCTGCTCCTTAGTCGCGCTGCTCTCTGCCTCCAGCAAGCGAAACACGAGAATCCCATTTGCCGTCAATGACAAGATGAGTGCGAGCGTCAGCAGCGCCCGCGCCGCCCCGCCCTGTGGCGGAGCCGACGGTGGGGACGAGGTCAAATCCTGCGGTGGGATCTCGTCTTCGACCGTCATCCGATCGCCGCCAATGCCGCCTCGACCTCCTCGGTCGCAATGCGACGGAACGCGCGCCGCGAACGCGTTCGATCGAGCAGCGCAACCTCAAGGCTTCGGGCGACGAGAGGACGCGAGGGGTCGGCATCCCCCAATGCCCGCGCGCCCAAACGCACCGCGTCCGCCAAGTCCATCCCTGTGTGATAGCCCTGGCGCAACGACTGGATCAGCGTCTCGGCATGCCCACCCATTGCGACGACGTCGTGTTCGTCCTGCAAAGACCCGTCGTACAAAACGCGGTACATCTCGTCGGTATCCTGGTTCGCGCCTACCTGTGCCACCAAGATCTCGACTTCGAACGGCTTCATCTGCTCGGTGAAGATCGACCCGAGCGCCTGAGCGTAGGCGTTTGCAACGGATTTCGCAGTCACGTCTTCGCGCCCGTAGGAGTATCCGCGCATGTCCGCCAGACGCACGCCGGCGATGCGCAGATTCTCGAACTCGTTGTACTTGCCGACCGCAGCGAAGCCGATGCGGTCGTAGATCTCGCTGATCTTGTGGAGCGTGGCGCTGGGGTTCTCAGCGACGACCAGAATCCCCGGTTCGCATTCGCATGCGACGATCGACCGGCCGCGCGCGATCCCCTTGCGCGCATAGTCGGCCTTGTCCTTCATGAACTGCTCAGGCGAAACGTAGTACGGCATCGGCGACATCAGAGACGACCCCTTTCGCGCAGCAAGTCCTCAGTGATGCCACGCAACTCCGCATCGTCGATGGTTTCGTATCCGTCGGTCGTGACCAGGGCCACAACGGGGAAGATCCCACGACCAAGATCAGGGCCGCCGGTGGCAGCGTCTTCCTCGCTCGCGTCTATCAGCGCCTCGACGGCTGCGCGTACGGCCTCCGCGCGCGGCATGTCTCCCCGGTGACGCTTCTTCAACGTAGCCCGGGCATGCACTCCCCCGGACCCGGTCGCGTGGTAGTCGATCTCTTCGTACCGGCCTCCGATGGCGTCGTATCGGAAGATCCGCCCTTCGTCACGTCGGCGGTCGAACCCTCCGAACAAAGGTACGACGACGATGCCTTGCATCGCCATCGGAAAGTTCTGCTTGATCATCTGCGCCAGGCGATTCGCCTTGCCCTCAAGCGAGAGCGTTTCACCTTCGATCTTTTCGTAGTGCTCCAACTCGACCTGCAACAGCTTCACCATGTCCGACGCCGGTCCTGCGGCCCCGGCGATCGCCACCGCCGAGAACTCATCCGCAGCGAACACCTTCTCGATCCTGTTGTCGGCGATCGTGTACCCCTCGGTCGCACGACGATCGCCGGCCACCAGCACGCCGTCGGCAAAACGCAGTGCCAGGATCGTGGTAGCGACGGGAATTCGCACCGGGCTTCCCGACGCTAAGTCAGCGCGCGGAAGCAGTCCGGGGTCGATACGACGAACGAGATCCGCAAACGAGGGATTCGCATCGAACGAGAATGCCGCGCGCGACCAGTTCGGGGGGAACTCCGAAGAACCGGTCACCGCCGTCCCTCCTCGCCCAGGGCGATCCCGGCCGCACTCGGGAATGTCAGACTCCGCATGATTTCCACCTCGGCTTGCATCAAACCGTCACCCGACAACGCATCGCGGCGCCGGCGAGAATCACATCTACGCTACTGGCCGCCTTTTTGGATATAGGACCGTACGAACTCCTCGGCGTTCTGCTCCAAGACGCCGTCGATCTCGTCCAGCAGATCGTCGATCTCTTCCTTGATTTCCTCCGCGCGCTCCGCAACTTCGGACGTCGCGTCCGCCTGCGGGGCTTCGGATTCTTGCTTGTCGGTCCTCTTCTGTTGATGCTCGCCGCCCTTTGTCACGGCCCCTCCTTCCGCCAGGCGTCCCTTCATCATACGTGCGGCCCGGCGCCGATCGCCGCGTGGTGGGTACCTCAGATCTGCAGCCGCGCAATCAACTCCTGCGCAGTCGCACACGAGTCCAGCAACGGCTTCACCATCGCCTCGGTGCCTCGCAACGGCTCGTGCATCGGAACACGCTGCAGGCTCTCTCCGCCTATGTCGAAGATCACCGAATCCCACGAGGCTGCCGCAACGTGCGACGCGTACTGCGCCAGGCACCGTCCGCGGAAGTACGCGCGTGTGTCGACCGGAGGCGAGTCCACCGCCCGGAGCACTTCCTCCTCGGTCGAAAGCCGGTCCAGTTTGCCCTTTCGCACAAGCATGTTTGCGATGCCGCGGTCCGCGCGGACATCGTGGTATTGCAGGTCGAGCATCCGTAGGCGAGAGTCATTCCACTCCAGCCCGTGCTTATCCCGGTAGGCCGACATCATGGCGAGTTTCGCGACCCAGTCGATCTGGCGGGAAAGCGACATCGGGTCGCGCTCAAGGCCTCCGAGCACCTCCTCCCAGCGCGACATCACGTCACCCGCCCAGGCAGGCACGTCGTGACGGGCGACGTACTTCGCGGCCATCTCGAAATACCCCCACTGCACGTCAACCGCGCGCACCGACTTCCCGTTGCGCAGGCGCACGGTCTCAGCGCAACTGATGTCGTGAGAGATCGCGTGCAAGGCCTGCACCGAGTTCGACATGGAGTAGTCGTGGGTAACGGCCTCGTCCTCGATCATCATCAGCACGATCGCGGTCACTCCGGCCTTCAAGTACGTAGCGACCTCGCTCATGTTCGCGTCGCCGATGATGACGTGCAGCCGTCGGTACTTCTCCGGGTCGGCGTGTGGCTCATCGCGCGTGTTGACGATCGGGCGCTTCAGGGTGGTCTCGAGGCCTACCTCGACCTCGAAGAAGTCGGCACGCTGCGAGATCTGATACGGGACGGCTCCCTTCACCTTTCCCCCCAGCAGGCCCGCGCCGCAAAAGATCTGGCGCGTGACGAAGAACGGGAGGATCTCGGTCACGATCCTCGAGAACGCCACGGCGCGATCCACCAAGTAGTTCTCATGCGTGCCGTACGAAACGCCCTTGTTGTCCGTGTTGTTCTTGTATGCAAGAACCTGCTGTCCCTGCGGCAGCCCTGCGCCGGCGCGCGCGCACGATCGCTCCAGGATTCGCTCCCCCGCTTTGTCGTGCACGACGAGGTCGCGAGGCGACAAGCACTCCGGAGTTGAGTACTCGGGATGCGCGTGGTCGACGTAGTAGCGCGCACCGTTCGTCAGGATCACGTTGGCAAGCCCCAGATCCTCGTCGGTGAGGGCTTCTGCCGGGAGCACGGCCTCGAATCCTCTGGCGTCCCGAAGCGGGCTCTCCTCCTCGTAGTCCCAGCGAGTGCGGCGCATCTCCTGGTTGACGTACGAGTTGATGAGCAGGCTGGACGCGAGCACCGGATTGAAGCCGTGGGCGTTCTGCACGGTGATCCCGTACTCGGTCTCGATCCCCATCACTTTGGGGATTGCCACGCGACCCTCCTCCCGCCCGGACGGCAGTGCAGCCATCCTACCGGTGGGCAGAGCGGAGAGAAGCCCTTACAGGTACTGGCCGGTCGCCACCGTATCGATCGTGCGGCTGGAGCCCTCGTCGCCGTGGCTCACCAGTGTGCGGACGTACACGATGCGCTCACCCTTCTTGCCGCTGATGCGCGCCCAGTCGTCCGGGTTGGTGGTGTTCGGAAGGTCCTCGTTCTCCTTGAACTCGTCGCGAATCGCATGCATCAAGTCCGTGAGGCGTAGTCCCTTTTCTCCGGTGGCCAGCACGCGCTTGATTGCCTCCTTCTTCGCGCGCGCCACAACGTTTTCGATCATCGCGCCGGAGTTGAAGTCCTTGAAGTACAGCAGTTCCTTGTCGCCGTTGGCGTACGTCACCTCGAGGAAGCGGTTCTCCTCCTCGTCGGCGTACATCCGCTCGACCGTCGCTGCGATCATTCCCGCGACGCACGCCTCTCGGCTTCCCGCAGCCTCGACTTCCGTGGAGTCCAGAGGCAGATCGGAACGCAAGTAGATGGCGAAGATCTCGCCGGCGGCCGCCTTGTCTGGGCGCTCGATCTTGATCTTCACGTCCAGGCGCCCGGGGCGCAGGATTGCCGGGTCGATCATGTCCTCGCGGTTGGAAGCGCCGATCACGATGACGTTCGACAGCGTCTCGACGCCGTCGATCTCAGCAAGCAGCTGCGGGACGATCGTGTTCTCGACGTCGCTTGAAACACCCGACCCCCGCGTGCGGAACAACGAGTCCATCTCGTCAAAGAAGACGATGACGGGGAATCCCTCGTCCGACTTCTCCTTCGCCCGCTGGAATATCTGGCGTATCTGTCGTTCGGTCTCCCCGACGTACTTGTTCAACAACTCAGGTCCCTTGATGTTCAAGAAGTACGCCTTCGAGGTCTCTCCTTGCGCCCTTTCCTTCATCCGGCGCGCCAGGGAGTTGGCGACGGCCTTGGCGATCAGGGTCTTTCCGCAGCCCGGAGGGCCGTACAGCAGCACGCCCTTCGGCGGCTTCAACTGGTGCTCGACAAACAACTCGGTGTGCAAGAACGGAAGCTCCACTGCGTCGCGAATCGCTTCGATCTGGTTTCCGAGTCCGCCGATATCCTCGTAGGAGATATCGGGAACCTCCTCCAGGACCAACTCCTCAACTTCAGGTTTCGGCAAGCGCTCGAAGGCGTAGCCTGAACGCGGGTCCATCATCAGGTGATCGCCGGCGCGCAGGCTTTGCCCCGTGAGCGGATCGGCGAGGAACACGACGCGCTCCTCGTCGCCGCGACCGACCACGATGGCCCGCTCGGCATCGAGAATCTCTTTGAGCGTGACAACCTCGCCTTGGACCTCGAACTGCCGCACCGCGACCACGTTCATAGCCTCATTCAGCATGACCTCCTGTCCGCGGACGAGGCTTTTCGGGTCGATCTCGTTGGCGATGTTCACGCGGAGCTTGCGGCCGCCGGTCATGATGTCAATGCTGCCGTCTTCGTTGGTCGCCATGAAGACTCCGAAGCCGGACGGCGGAGCCGAGAGCTTCTCGACTTCCTCCTTCAATGTCACGATCTGCTCGCGAACTTCCTTCAGAACGGATGCCAAACGCTCATTCTGGGCAATCGCAGACGTAAGGCGCGCGCGAGTCTCGGCGAGTCGATCCTCCAGTAAGGCAACTTGTCCCGAAGGGTCCGCCAAGCGACGCCGAAGGATTCCGGCCTCTTCCTCGATGTGACGCATCTGGAGTCGCAGTTCGGCGACCTCCTTCTGCGCCTCGACAAAACGTGCCTCGTCGAAGGCGTCCCCGCCGCTCGCTCTGTCACGCATTGCGTACCTCCTGCGCCCCGCCGGTCGACGTGACACCGGTCTCCCGGGCAACGATTCGATTATACGGTCGAGTCGCTGCCCACCCGGCACAAGCACACTTTGGTTTGACTCCTCTGCCCCCTGTCTCGACACACGGAAGGCCACGCTAAAGAACTCTGCGTCAGGTGGCGTCGGGCGCCGGGGCGCCCATGTATCGACCCATCGTAAGGAAGCCCGTGTGGGCAACCATGCGATGGTCGGGGCGGACGCTCTGTCCTTCGACGTGCCAAGTGCGAACCAGCGTCTCGGAGGTCACGACCTCGATAAAGCCCGCAGCCCGGAGTTCCTCGGTCACCTGCGCGAACTGCAGGACGGTTGGGACGTACGAGCAGAACACTCCGCCCGGTCGAAGGACACGCGTCGCAAACGGGATGATTCGCCATGGTTCGGGCATGTCGAGCACGATCCGGTCTGCCGGCCCGGTAAGATCGGCATCCGCAAGGTCACCATCGCGCATGTCGAGCGAAGCCGGGATCCGGCCAAAAAAGGACTCGATATTCAAGCGCGCGCGCTCGGCGAACTCCGGCCGCTTCTCGTACGTAACGACTCTGCCCTGCGCGCCTACGGCGCGTAGAAGGCCAATCGTGAGAGCCCCGGAGCCGGTCCCGGCCTCGATGACCGTCGCGCCCGGGTAGATGTCGGCACCGATGATGATCGCTCCGATGTCCTTCGGATACACAACCTGGGCTCCCCGAGGCATCTTCAGCACGAAATCCGTCAGAGAAGGACGCACCGCCACGAAGGTTGCTCCTCCGGAGGACTGCACCGCGACGCCCTCAGCCTCGCCCAGGATCGAGTCGTGGTCAACATAGCCACGGTGGGAATGGAACTGCGCTCCCGTCCGCAACTTCAACAGATAACGGCGGGCCTTGCGATCGAGAAGCAACACGCGATCGCCCGTGACGAATGCGCCTCCCGTCGATACGTTGCGACCCTCGTCTGCGTTCATCGTGGCTCCTCGTTCGGATGTTCCCCGCCCTCGAAACGGCCGGAAGTTTGAGCGGCCTTGTACAGGAACAAGCCCACAAGAGCGATCCAGATCCCACTGCCCATACCGCCGTCCCCGGACAGCGTCGACAAGGTGAACGTGATGGCCCCGACGGCAATGAACAGTACCGCGAAGCCGCGCCCTGCCAACGCGGCCACTTTCGTCGCGCGCGCGCGACTACAGCTCCCCGCCCACAGCAGGCTCCGCAGGATCCGACCTCCGTCCATCGGGAAAGCCGGAAGCAAGTTGAACAGCGCGAGGTACAAATTGACGACCGCGATCGCGCCCCACGGACCCGAAAGATGCCCGTCCGCCGCAATCCCGCGTGCAACTCCCGCCATCAGACCGGCGATCATCACACTTGCCAGCGGCCCGGCGACCGCGATCTGATACTCCGAAACGGCGCTGGGAGCTTCACCGTCCATCTGCGACACGCCTCCGAAGGCAAACAGGGTGATGCCGCGTACCGGCACCCCCCAGGCGCGCGCCACGAGCGAGTGCGCAAGTTCGTGCACGACGATGCACGCCGCGATTGGGAGTGCGAAGACTACGGCGAGCGCCGCGCGCGCGCCGGTCACAGCATGCGGAGCCACGCTGGGAACGATCATTTCGTACGCGAACGCAGACAAGATCAGCAGCGACACCGACCAACTTGGGTCCACGCGAAGATCAATGCCGAACGGCCGCGCGATGCGCAGACCTCTCGACACGGCAGGATGGCGCGCGGCAGCCGGCATGAGAGCACCATGGTACCGGCAGGGGGAAGACCCGCTCAGCGATCCGACTGGGAATCCCGCGCGGCAAGCTGCAAACCTGCGATATCTCCGGGGCCGGGAGTGCGCTTGTTTGTCGTCCGCGGGTAATACCAGCGGTACATCGTCTCGGTGTAGATGGCGGAGTCGCTTAGCGCGCCCGGCCACTCCTGCGTCGGGTTCCCGATGTCCTCGAGCCCCAGCGCATGCCCGAACTCGTGCGCCAGCACGGACTCCACGTCGTACCAGGAGGCCGATCCCGTCGGGTTGAGCGCCGGCGACGGGAACACTCCGCCCGCTTCTCCAATCACGACGTCCTGAGGATTATCGGCGGCCAACTCGCTCCGACCGTCCTGCCCTCCCAGGCTCGCATGCGGATAGCGCCAAGACTTCTGAGCATTCAACACGATGTCGACCTCGATGATTCGCTTCGTCGAACCTTCGTAGTACAGGCAGGCGATCGCGATGGTGTTGGTCGTTCCGCCGGGACATGACGCGGGGGCTCCCCAACTGATCGTGTTCTGCCCGTCTCTGAGAATCTGTGCGCTGGTTTCCCCATCGCCGCAGAGTCCCTCACAGCCGACAGAACCTCTGTTGATCGGCCAGTAGCGGTTCCACTCCGCCGCCGCGGCCGCAATCGCGGGTTGAACCTCATCCCCGAACTTCGGGTCGTCCCGCAAGTTCGCCGGCGCGCTCGCCAGGTTGACCATGAACCTCAACGGAAGAAGGCCCGCCGGTACGTGTTCACCGCAGTATCTGAACGCAGCACCATCGACGCAATCCTGCGCCGGAGCCTCGGCGGCCGCGCCACCGGATCCCAGCATCACGGCGGCCGCTATGCCTGCGGCCACTGCCGTCCGTGCTCTCATTCATCCCCCATCGGCGATCACTGCCGCGCGCCTAGCGGTCGGCAGCCAGCATCGAGCCGACTGCCAGAAGCGCCTTGGATCGCACCCGCTCGATTCGCTCAATCGCTTCACGCATCTTGCGGTCCAGCACATCCTGCTGATCCGTTACATCTAACGAGATGCGGTGGTGGTCTATGGCGGACCCACGCTTCCGAGTTCCTCGTGTCTGCTGCATCCTCCCCATCTCCCCCATGTGACCGGCGCTGCACCATCTGCCCGTCCGGTCCTTCATCTTCCGCTTAGGGCATTCATTGTGTTGTCGGGCCTTCGTGCCTGTTGTCCGTTCCACACCGGAAAACGAGTCTTACGGCGAAACGTTCGGGCCTGAAACGTTGGTGTATCTAGTCATTTCTTCTCATCGGACAATCCGTGTTGCGACATTAGTTCTCGTGCGTACCGCGCAAACGGTCGCACCAAACAACAAAGGCGGCCCACGGGCCGCCTTTGTTGTGGTCGCTTATGCCGGCGCTATTCGCAGAACAGCGGTGCCAACGGAGCTCCAAGGTCACCGAGACCGTCGGCGCTGCCGGGAATCGCGCATCCCGGGACCGGATCGCTGACGGCTTTGCCTGTCCCGTCATCGCCCGTGGGTTCCTCGACGACCGGCGGAGCCTTCGGCGAGACGATCGAGGCCCTCGACGACGTGCGAGCCTCTCCCAAAACCCCGACGCCGACCCCGTCCGAACCTAGACTGATCCCTGTCGCCGACATCTCAACCGCGGGCTCCGGCGCCTGCGCAGCGATCGTCGCCCCGCCGAGTGCTCGCGCCACGGCAGCCTCGATCTCGCGTGTTGCTGCGATTGCGTCGTCGACAGCCGCGCGCGCGCCCATCGGCAGATCCAACGCAGCCATCCCGTTTCCGGTCGCACCGGCGATAACCGCCAACGCGCGCAGGATCGCGGGGTCGACGGTGTTCCCGAGCACCAGATCGTTCGCCTTGCGCAAGTCAACGCCGACCTCCGACGCCGTCGCTGCGATCAAGTTCGCGTCTTCGTCGAGCGCAACCAGTTGCGCGATCTCGTCGGCTCGGCGCTGCGCGAGGCGCGCGTACGCCAATCCATCCTGAACCACGTTTCCGGCAAAGGTGATCTGAACCTGCTCGACGGCTTTCTTGATGCCGTAGAAGGGACTGCCCGGCAGCGAAGATGCCGCCGCCGCCAGCGGGTAAGCCGCAAGCGAAGCTGCCGCCACCGCGGCTGCGATCCCGCGACGCACCACCATGCGACGACGCGGCATGCGCACGATGTCGGCCCGACGGACGATCTCGTCTGCGGGAGTCGGAGGAATCGAGGAAACCAACGTCAGGCGCCGAGGAGCATGCTGTTCCTGCAAGCCCTCGGTCATCAAGCGTGCTTCCAGCGCCGCGGCGAACCCCTCGTCGATCTCGGGCTCCGGCATCGACGCGAGCACGCCGGTCAAGGCGATCAGCGACACGACATCGTCGCGCGCCGGTTCGCGTCCTTCAAGCGCGAGCGCCAAGGCCTGCTCTTCCCCCATTCGTGCACTCATCGGTCACCTTCCGCTACGCCAAAACGAGCGGCCTCCGATTCCGTTCGGCCCTCTCCGCGACCATTTGACGCCATTCGCACCCCGTCGGGGCGAATCGCTGCGTCGGTCAGGTCAACTACGCCGTCTTTGACCAGCAGCTTCTGCAGCGCCTTAAGCCCGCGGAACTGCAAGGTTCGGACGGTCCCTTCTTTCTTCCCAAGCGCCGCAGCAACGGCTCCAACCTCCATGCCCTGAATGAAGCGCATCGTGATGACGTCGCGCTGGTCGGGGCTGAGGCGGCGAATCGCCGAGTAGACCCCCTGATTAGTTAGGTTCGCCATCGCGGCCGACTCGGTCGAATGCTCTTCGTGTGTCGCGCGTTCAGGCATCTCGTCGTTGAGGATCTCGAACCGCGCTCGGCTGGACTTCGCGTTGTCGAGCACCAAGTTCCGAGCAATCCGCAACAGCCAGGACCCGAAGTCCGCTCCCGTCCAGTTGAAGTCGCCGATCTTGCGCAACGCCCGCACAAAAACCTCGGCCGTCATGTCTTCGGCGACTGCCCGATTGGAGTTCATGCGGTAGTAGATGAACTTGTAGACCGTCGGCAAGTAGTTGCGGTACAAGGCCGCAAAGGCTGCGCGATCTCCTGCCTTGGCCGCGGCAACCAGTTCGGGGATCTCCGGGGGGGTTGCGCTGACCTCGACCGCCAGACCGGCGGGCGACGCGACGGCCAGCGGCGGGCCCTGTGGCTCCGGGCTCTGGCCTGTCGGTTCCAGCTCTGGCTTCATCCTCTGTCCCAACGGTCTCGCTGGGAGACCGCCCCTCAGTGTTCCCCGGTCCCTCAACCGGAGGATTCGCCGGCGAACCGGCTTCTCCTTCCCAAACGAAGCCCCGTGCCGGTTTGTTACGCGGCATCCGAGATTTCTCGCGGAAGGGCATCGGGGCGCTCCGGGCGTTTTGCCGTGTTTCGCCGAAGCCGGTACCGGATTCCCGTGATCGCCGGAAGGAAATCACCCCGCGGAACGGCACAGAGGGGCGATGAGGGAGGACCGGGGAAAGGGAACTTATGGAGTGAGCAGACCCAGGATGCTCTCGCGCGCAAGCTCAGCGGCTACGACCGCGGAGAGTCCGCTGGGGTCCAGCGCCGGCGCGAGTTCGAGGAAGTCGATTCCGACGACGCGAAGTCCCGCCAGGCCGAGCAAGGACTCGCGAAGATCCCGGTACGAGGCTCCGGCAGGCTCAGGCGTGCCTGTGCCCGGCAAGATACTCGGGTCGAGCACGTCCAAATCCACGCTTACGAACACCGGGCGCCCGGAGATCGACTCGCGCGCGCCCGGCGGAAGATCGACGCGGTCCGACCATCCGGTCAGCATTCCGTCTGCGTCTGCGTACTCCTCGCGAGTTCCCGAGCGCACCCCCAGCAACCACGTCGAACCCGTCAGGCTGAGGTGCCGCGTGGTGCACGCGTGCGAGAACTCGGTGCCGTCGTAGGACGCGCGCATGTCCATATGAGCGTCGTACACAACATGCACGAGATCTGCGTGCGCGGCGCGCAACCCGCGCGCAGTTCCGATCGACACGGAGTGGTCCCCGCCGAACGTCACCACGAGGCGACCGCGCCGCGTCAGCGCCTCAGTCGTCTGCGCAATGCGATCCATGAGTCGAGCGCCTTCGAGTCCCGTCACGTCCAGATCGCCGGCGTCGGCGAAGTCGATGTCACCAAGGTCCCGGCCGGTACGCGGCGAGTAACTTTCTATCGAGTCCGAAGCGTGGCGAACCTCGATAGGCCCTGCAGCCGCGCCGGACCGATACGACACGCTGCCGTCGTACGGAACGCCGTGGATCAGGACGTCGGCCGGCCGGCCGTCGTCGGGCCTAGATTCGAGGAACAACGCGGCGATTCTCCTCTGGGGATCGCCCCCAGGTGTGCGGTGGCCCGTGCGGAGAAACAACGGCTTCGGCGACTGCGGACAGGTCGAAGGCACCCCGCTGCAAGGCCGGAGTCCAGTAGCGCGTAACCAATCCGCGCGCGGACGCCCGCTCGGCGGCTGCGTCGGCATCGAGATCGAGGCTCTCTCCGGCCATCACGAAACTCCAACACGCCCCGGGGTAGGTCGGGATGGTGCAGGTGTAGGCGCGCACGTCGGGAAACGCAGTGCGCGCGTGACGATGCGCTCGGTGCATCTCGTCCTGTTGGAACATCGGCGAGCCCGACTGCGCCGCCAGCACGCCGCCGGGACGAAGGCGCGCCGCTGCCGTCCCATAGAACTCCGGAGTAAACAGGCCCTCCCCGGGTCCGACCGGGTCCGACGAGTCCACGAGAATTACATCAAACGTTTCGTCGGAGTCGCGCACGAATGCAATTCCATCGGTGAAGCGGACATCGGCGCGCGGATCTTCCAGAGCCTCTCCGGCGATCGATGACATCCACTCGCGGCATAGCTGCGTCACGCGCTCATCGATCTCAACCATCACTGCGCGCTCGACGCTCGGATGCATCAACACATGACGCAGCGTCCCACCGTCTCCGCCGCCGATCACCAAGACCGACCGCGGGGCTTCCACGGACAGCATCGGTACATGCGCAAGCATCTCGTGGTAGATGAACTCATCGCGCTCAGTGGTCTGGACAAGTCCATCGAGCACGAGGATGCGCCCGAAGGTTTCATTACCCCAGATCTCTATGCGCTGAAACCGCGAATGTTCCGACGTAACGAGGTCGCCCTCATAGGTGTAGAAGAACCCCGGAGATACTTCCTCGGCGAACCTCAAACGACCAGACCGCGCTTCACCTCGACGACCTGCATGGTCTTCGGGGAGAAGTACTTCTTGAGCATGTCGAGGCCCGCATCGAAGTCCATGTGGGGACCGCACGTGAACATGTCCACTGCGGCGTACCCGTACTCGGGCCAAGTGTGGATCGTGACGTGCGACTCCGCGATGATGCACACGCCGGAGTACCCGCCGTTCGGGAACGGGATGACGCGCGTATCCAGCAGTGTTCCCCCGGTCGCGTTCACGGTTTGGATCAGCGCTTCCTCGCCGATCTCGGGATTATCCAGATTATCGGCTTCCCACAATTCGATGAGAAAATGCCGCCCTAGCGCGTTCATCTCGTCACCTCCTCCACAACACCGCAGCCGCGATCGCAGATCCGATCCGCTCCACGGTGTGCTCGGCCGTCGCGAAGTAGAGCTCGAACGGTTCCATGCCGCGAACACGCATGCCTTCCTCGACCATCAAGCGCGTGCGGGCTTCGATTTCCTCCGCCGTCTCGATCCCGGATGCCTCCATGAGGACACCGCCGCGCGGGGTCCAGCCCACGCCGATACAAGCGGCGATGGTTTGTCCGGGAACGTTGCTGACCGCCTTCGCGTACGCGGCGGGCGTGAGAGCGCCCATCGGAAGGTCGGGAAGCGGAGACATCGAGGCGCCGGGAGGAACGATGCTGCTCACGCGGATGAGGTTGACGTCCCCAATCCCGGCCTTACGTAGCGCGTTATCAAACGCTGTTAGTTCTGAGTCGCCTTCAGCGGCTCCTGAAGCAAGACACACAAACTTCGGCTGCTCGTACATCCCACCCCTCTCTCGCACCCCGCACACTCGGCGGGCCAGCATGACGGCGCGCGGCCACTCCGGACCGCGCGACGGATCTTTTGTAACCCAGGTTGGGCCCTCGCGCAAATATGTTTGGACGCCAGCGGACATGGTGTCCGTTTGGTGCACCTGATAGGACAGCTCTTGAACCTTCGTGCAGAAGTCGAGCGTCTAGTCGAAATCCCAAAGGGTCTGACGGGGTCCCCTGAGACGGGTCCATGAACCATGAGAGTCCGACTGCCACAATGTGGCGAAGGAGTTCGAGAACCACCACCCCGGGAGGGAACATGGCCGCCCTCGTCTGCGCTCGTAGCCCGGGTGAAGACCCCGGGCTGACGGTCAGTCGGTGGCGATCATCGTCGGTGCGATCTGCTCGCACTCGCCGCGGATCTCGTTGGCGGGACCGACGGCCACGATCAGCAGCCTGTCCGGGTCGAGGTGCGCGCGCGCAGCCTCGTTCGCTTGCTGCCGCGTCACCGCACCGATGCGTTCCGGATAGGCCTGCAGATCCTGGTCCGGCAGCCCGTAGATCGCAAGGTCGGCCACGGCGCCGGCGATCGCGCCGGTGGTCTCGAAGCGCAGCGGGAACGCGCCGCGCAGGGAATCGAGAGAAGCTTCGTGCTCGGTGTCCGTGAGGCCTTCATCGCGGAAGGTCCGAAGAATCTGCAGCGTCTCCCGGATCGCCTCGGGTGCCTTCGGGGCTTGCACCGGCGCGGTCATCCGGAACGGCCCCGCAGCGCGTCGCGGCTCGAAACCTGCGCGCGCACCGTAGGTCAGCCCGAACTCCTCGCGAAGCCGTTGGTTGATCCGGGAGGTGAACGAGCCGCCGAGGATGTAGGAGGCTACGCGGATCGCATCGAGGTCCGGGTGCGTGCGTTCGATGCCGCGATGCCCGATCACGAGGTTCGTCTGCACTGAGCCGGGGCGATCCAAGAGCACGATCCGGGTCGCGTCGATCGCCGAGGTCGTGGTCGGCACCTTGCGACCGGTCTCCGGACGCGTGAACGAGCCGAACGCGAGGCCAGCCTGCTCGAGCACCCAAGCGGGTTCGACGTCTCCTGCGACGACGAGCGTCGCCGAGCCGGGGGAGACCATGTGCTCGTGCGCGGCGACGAGGTCCTCGCGACGAATCGCAGCGACGGTCTCGGCGGTGCCGCGGATCGCACGGGAGTACACCGAGTCCCGCGTATAGGCGTGCTTCGGGAACTCCTGTGTAGCGCGGTTCGCGGGGTTCGCCTTCTCCTGCTCGATCTGCACGAGCCGTTCGCGCTTGATTCGCCCGAAGCCGTCGGCCGGCACCGACGGCGTCCACGCGGCCTCGGCGAGCAACGCGAGCGACTCGCCGAGGCGGGATCGCGGTGCGGTCAGCGACAGCGTGAGGGCATCCCAGCTCGTGCTCGCCGACAGCTGCATGCCGAGCGACTCACACGCGTCGGCGAACGCCGAGGCGTCGCGACGCTGCGTGCCTTCGTTGAAGGCTCGTGCGAGCAGGCTCGAGACGCCCTCGACCTCGTCGAAGGTCGCGCCTGCGTCTAGCACGAGCTCCGCAGCGCATAGCGTCTTGCCCGGCAGCGGGATCGTCGCGATCTGCACGCCGTTGTCGAGGTGCGCGCGATGGATCTGCGGGAAGTCCCAGCGGCGTGCGGGACCGGGAGCGGGAAGCGGGTTCACTTCGCCTCCGGGATGAACGTGAGGGTGATGCGGTTCGAGGGATCGAACCAGGTGCGGGAAGCCTTGGCGATCTGCTCGCCAGTGACCGCCAGCATCGCCGGCAGCCGCTCGTTGAGCGCTCCCGGATCGCCGAACACCTGCGCGTGCTCGCTCAACCCGTCGGCACGCTCCAAGCATCGCTGGAAGACGGTCTCGGTCACCTGCCGTTCGGTGAGCGCGTGGACGCGGTCGAGCTCTTCGTTGCCGGGAGGATCGCTCGCGAGCGACGCGACCTGCTCCTCGAAGGCCGCTTCGGCGTCCTCCAGTGTCGTCCCCGGCTTCGGGGTGACGAAGCCGACAACGACCGAGCTACCCGTGAGCGGCCACGGCTCGAAGGTCGCGTCCTGGCACAGCTGCCGATCGCGAACGAGGTTCTTGTAGAGCCGCGTGGAGCGGCCCGATGCGAGCACGTTCGCGGCTATCGCGATCGTGTCGTACATCGGATCGTCCGCGGCGGGAGCCTTGTACCCGAAGAACACGCGCGGCAACGGCGCGAGCTTGTCTCGGAACGTGTCGCGTCCGCCGAGCCCGCCGGGTGCGCTCGACGCGTCGGGGCTCGCCGGGATCGACGGGTTCGGTTCGATCCAGCCGAAGTGCCTCTCGGCGAGCGCGAAGCCGTCCTCGACCTCGACGTCGCCGACGATCGAGAGCACGCCGTTGTTCGGCGCATAGAAGGTATTGAAGAACCCGATGCAGTCCTCGACCGTGGCCGCAGACAGGTCCTCCATTGAACCGATCATCGAGTGGTGGTATGGATGGCCCTCGGGGAACAGCCGCGCTTGCATCTTCTCGAGCCAGCTCCCGTAGGGCTGATTGTCAGAGCCCTGCCGACGCTCGTTCTTGACGACGTCCCGCTGGTTGTCCACGTTCTCTTGGTTGATCGCCTCGGGAAGCGTCGCGAGCCGGTCGGCTTCGAGCCACAACAGCGTCTCAAGGTGCTCGGCTGGCGCCCACTCGAAGTAGTTCGTGCGATGCCACCACGTTGAGGCGTTCAACTCGCCGCCGAGCTTCTGGATCGTCTCGAAGTGCTGGCCCTTCTTGACGTTGCGGGAGCCTTGGAACATCACGTGCTCGAACAGGTGCGCGAGTCCGGTGCGTCCCGGCTGCTCGTCGCGGCTGCCGACCCCGTACCAGATCGCGATCGCGGTGAGCGGCACGCTGCGATCCGGTGCGACGATCACCCGCATCCCGTTGCCGAGGGTGCACTCCTCGAACGACACCGAAGGGAGCGCGCTTCGATCCATGCGATCCCCCATTAACGAGGTTTTGGTGCGGGTGAGAGGACTTGAACCTCCACGGGGTTACCCCCACATGGCCCTCAACCATGCCTGTCTGCCTATTCCAGCACACCCGCTCAACTGCGAGGATACTCGCCCCTCGCCGGTCGCTCGCCCTCGCAGGCACCACACGACCGGGGCAAAGAATACCAACTCCTCCGCCGCATGCTCGCAGCGCGTCTAGGCGCGCGCGATCCAGATACGCGAGCCGTCGAACACGCCTGAGCCGTCCTGTGAGAATTGTCGGACTCGCGGCGCTACCGCTGTGCGATTCCGGAAGAACACGATCGGAGCGAGCGGCATGAGCGCCAGTGCCCTCGCCTCGGCCCGACGATACAGATCCAGCCGAGCCTGCTCGCGCTTCTCCTTGCGGGCCGCGTCCACGAGCGCGTCGAACCGAGCGTCGGAGAACCCCGTGGAATTGTTCAGCGATCCGGTACGCAGTTGCTGAACCAGAAAACCGTCGGGCGAGGACACCGGGGACAGCCACCCCAGTTCCGCCAGGTCGTGTTTTCCCTGCTCGAGCAGCGCCAGATACTCCCTTGACGAATGCCCGCGCAGTTTCGTCGCGAAGCCGATTCCAGTGAGATCGTTGGCGACGGTCCGCGCCACCTGCCGGCTGGAATCGTCGTTCAAGTGGTCGATGGCGATGGTCGGCCTCTTAGATCCAAACGCCGCGCGAACTGCAGCGCGTGCCGCGTCCCGGTTAAGAGCACAGTACCTGCAAGCTTCCTTCGCGAACCCCCGCACGCCTTCAGGAAGCAGGCCCGTCGCCGCATCTTTGGTGTTTCCGTACACAGTCTCCGCGATCGAGCGGCGATCGATCGCCTGCGATATTGCCCTTCGCACGGCAGGATCCCGGTACTTGGTCAGCCGCAGGTTGAAACCAAACGACAGCGTAGCCCACATGGGGGTGAATCCCCCCTCCCCATAACTTCCGCGCGCGGCAGCCACCGCAGAGGCCGGCACATCCGCGACGTCGACCTCGCCGCCAAGGAACAGTCGCCACCCATCCTCGGCGGTCGACACCACGCGAAACTCGATCCCATCGAGGTATGGAGTCGGAGAGTAAGTGTCGTTTCGAACCAAGGAAACTCGTGTCTTCGAGGCCAATCGGACGCGGAAGGGGCCGTTGGTTACCGGCGCCGTGGCGAGTCCTCGTACGGACTTGCCGTACCGATGCATCGGAATGGGGCCAAGGGCGGGGTGCGACAGGTAGTACGGAAGCTCGGCGAATGGGCGTTCAGTGCGAATCGTCAGCACCTGATCGGTCGGAGCCTTGACTCCCGACAGGCCCGAGGCCGCCCCCTCAACGTGTGCTTCGCTAAACCCGCGAACCGATTCGAGTTGAAACGCCGCCTCGGAAGCGGTCGCGCGGCGCGCGATCCGATCGAACGCGAACTTGAAATCCCTAGCGCGCACGGGCCGGCCATCGGTATACGTAGCCGGGGCAATCCGGAATTTCCAGGTGAGTCCGTCGTCGGAGACCGACCATGATCGAGCCGCGGCCGGCCGGATCTTGTTGGTGGTCGAATCGACCGCGGTCAGGGAATCGTAGATCTGCGCCATCACGCCAAGGGCGCCCTTGCTCGTGGCCCTCGCCGGGTCGAGCGATTCGAGATCTCGAACCGCCACCGCAAGGGTCTCGCCGGGAACAGGTCGTTCGGAAGCAGGGCCGGGTCGTCGGACCGAACAGCTCCCTGCGATCAGCGAGAGGACCGCGAGCAGGACGACGGCCGCGCGTCGGCGCACGGCTACTGGAAACGGAAGTGCAGCAGGACCGTCGTGATGGTGAAGACGAGCGAAGCGATGACCGTGAGCCGGTCGAGGTTCTTCTCAGCCACCGACGACCCTCCGACCCCCATCCCGCCGCCGAACATGTCCGACAGCCCGCCGCCGCGACCAGCATGCAGCAAGACGAACATAATCAGCACCATCGACGCGATGATGTGCACGATCGTGATGGCCAGGGTCACAGCGCCTCCGTTTCGATATTGGCGCGGCATCTTACCATTGCCGGCACCGAGGGTCAGGACGCGGAAGCGGCAGGGGCTTGCGGCCCGACCCACACGTTCGCCGGATCCCCCGCGACCCACATGGGGGCCGGCACGTACCCCGACAGGCGATTGGATAGTCCGACAAGGTCCGCAGGCCAATACAGCGGCACCACGACCGCCGAGCGCAGGACCGCAGTCTCCGCGACTCGCCATGCTTCGGCTGCCGCGGATCCCGCGACGGCGCGGGCACTCCGTATTTCGTTGGATGCCGCATCGTCCCCGGAGTACGCCAAGACGCCCTTCAGCACGCCCGCTCCGGCAAGTCCCGGGAAGTCGGCGCACCACGTCGCGATCCCCATCGGCGCGGCCCCGTCCCGCTCGTAATACCGGCGGTGCAAAGTCCCGGCGCCGACGACCTTGACCCTGACGCGGATACCGGCGCGCGCCAACGACGCACGCACCGCTCCAGCTTCGCGACGGTCTCGGGCCGAATCCCCAACCACGAGCGTCGTCGAGAACCCGTCCGTCAGTCCCGCAGCCTGCAGTGATGCGCGTGCGCCCTGCAAGTCCTCGGGTATCTCCGCCGCACCGCCGTGGCCCGTCACCAGGGCAGGCAAGATCCGAACCGCCGCCGAAGCCTCCGCGGGTGTGATGCGCGCGCGCCGCACCAGTGCCGCGATCCCGCGCCGCACGTGCGTGGAGCCGAACGGCCGCGACGAGACGTTCATGAACAGGTATCGCACGCACCCGGCGCGCGCCCTGGGGAAACACAGGAGCGCCCGCATCGGGCGGTCCTTGGTCGGCGACCAGATCCGCCTCCCCCGCGGCGACCAACTTCCCAGCCTGATCGGCGGCGACGTTCATTCGCGCTTCAATCCGGTCCACGTAGGCCGCGCGAACTGAGTCCGAGATCGCCGACCACGCAGGATTGCGTTCAAGTACGAGCGAACGCTCGGGGGCGTACGAAGCAACGCGATACGGACCGGCACCGGCGATCTTCGCGGGGTTCGAAGTCCCCGACCGCGGCGTCTCGGCGGGGATGATCGAAAGTTGCGGGTGAGCAAGGACGGAGAGCAGATCCGCAGCAGGGCGACTCAACCTGATGCGAACCGCCCCCAGCTTTGATACTGAAAGCCCGACCACATGCTCTGTGTGGCCTGCCGCGAATGCCGGCGCCCCGGCGACCACGTCCAACCCTGAAGCGATGTCCCCGCCTGCCCGCAGCGCGCGCGTGAGGCTGGCAATCACATCCGCTCCGGTCACAGCCCTCGATGCCGGGGCTCCAAAGCGGACATCCTCGCGAAGCCGGAAGACGTACACCAAGCCGTCGTCGGACATGGTCGGCTCCGCAGCGGCCAGATCCGGGACCGGGCGCGCGCCGGAGGGGTACTGGGTGTAGGGGAAGGCCATCAGTCCCCGGTGGAGCGCGCGCGCCACGAACCACGACCCAGGACGGCCCGCCCGGTGAGGATCCAGCGAATCCACGTCCTCTGCGAACAGAACCCGCAGAACCCCACCGCGCACAGGCTCCGGCCCCCTGACAACGGGCGGACGCGGCGGACTCGCAGTGCATGCGACCAGCAGGATGCCGGCGAGCACTGCGCTACCGCGCGTCGGAATCGTCCGGGTCCGCAAGTGGATAGTGGCAGGCGGCAAACTGACCCTGACGGTGCGGGAGCAGTTCAGGCTCCACCTGACGACATCGGGGGAATTGGGCTTTCGGGCAGCGCGGGTGGAAGCGGCATCCCGACGGCGGATCTATCGGCGACGGTACGTCGCCTTCCAAAATGATGCGCTGCTTTCGCGCCGCCAAGCGTGGGTCCGGCACCGGAACCGCCGAGAGCAAGGCTCCCGTGTACGGGTGGCGCGGGTGCGCGTAGAGGGTGTCCCCCGACGCCATTTCGACGATCTTGCCCAGGTACATCACTGCGACTCGGTTGCTCATGTGCTTCACGACCGACAGGTCGTGCGCGATGAACAAGTACGTAAGGTTGAACTCGCGCTGAATATCTTCCAGCAGATTCAGAACCTGCGCCTGCACCGAGACATCGAGCGCAGACACGGGTTCGTCGGCGACGATCAAGCGCGGGCGCAGCGCGAGCGCGCGCGCGACCCCGATTCGCTGTCGCTGTCCACCGGAGAACTCGTGGGGGAACCGGTTGTAGTGCTCGGGGTTGAGTCCGACCAACTCCATCAATTGCTGAACTTCGCCGATGATTCCAGCGCGCGGCACGCTGCGGTGGATGCGCATCGGCTCCGCGATGATCGAGCCCACGGACTTGCGAGGGTTCAAACACGCATAGGGATCCTGAAACACCATCTGCATGTCTTTGCGAAAAGGGCGCATGTCCCTGCGCGACAAGCGGGTGATGTCCTTCCCGTCGAAAATCACACTGCCCGAGGTAGCGTCCATCAGTCGCATGATGAGTCGCGCCGTCGTGGACTTCCCGCACCCGGTCTCGCCGACGAGGCCGACCGTCTCGCCGGGGTAGATGTCGAGATCGACTCCGTCAACGGCGTGGACGTTGCCGATCCGCTTCTGGAAGATGAGTCCCCGCGTCACCGGAAAGTACTTCGTTACACCGACCAAGCGCACCAACGGCGTCCGAATCTCTCCGGCAGCGTCGCTCACGGGTTCGCGAACCTCGACGCTCATGCTCGCCGAGCCACCTCCTCGCGAAACACACGCTTCTTGTCCTCCATCGGCAGGAGGCAAGCCGAGCTGTGTCCGGCTTCTTCCTCGACAAGCGGCGGCATCTCTCGATCGCACCCCTCGAAGCGGTATGGGCAACGCGGGTGAAACGCACACCCCGGCGGCACGAAGATCAGAGAAGGTGGGCTGCCTTCGATCGGACGCAGACGCGCGCGCTTGTCATCAAGGCGGCTGATCGATTGGAGCAGCCCCCACGTGTACGGGTGGTGCGACGCGTAGTAGATGTCGTCGCGTATCCCCGACTCCACGATCTTGCCGGCGTACATGACCTGCACGCGGTCGGCGTGCTCGGCGACCACGCCGAGGTCGTGGGTGATCATGACGATCGCCGTCCCGAACTCCCCTCGCAACCGATCAATCAGGTCGAGAATCTGCGCTTGGACGGTGACGTCAAGTGCCGTCGTCGGCTCATCGGCGATCAGCACTCCTGGGCCGAGCACCAAGCCCATCGCGATCATTGCACGCTGACGCATTCCTCCGGAGAATTCGTGGGGATACTGCCGCGCGCGATCCTCCGGCTCGGAGATCCCGACGTCGCGCAGCATCTCAACGGCGCGCGCGCGCGCCTGCGCCTTCGGAACATCCTCGTGCGCCAGGATTGCCTCAGCGATTTGCCAGCCGACGCGGTAGAACGGATGCAGCGAACTCATCGGGTCCTGAAAGATCATTGCGATTCCCCGTCCGCGGACCTCTCGCATCTCGTCCACCGATACCTCAAGCAGATTGCGCCCGCGGAAGATGATCTCCCCCTCGATGACCGCGTGCTTGCGCGTGATCAGCCCCATCACCGTCAAGAAGGTGACGCTCTTGCCGGACCCCGACTCCCCAACAACCCCGAGTCGCTCGCCGGCCTCGAGCGAAAAGCTCACGCCATCCACCGCCTTCACGATCCCGTCGGGCGTCGGGAAGTGGACGCGAAGGTCACGCACATCCAGCAGCGGGCCCGTCATTCGTATCTCACTCTCGGGTCGACGTATGCGTAGACAACGTCAACAACCAGGGTGAAAAACGTGATGGCGAACGCACCGAACATCGTTACGGCAAGTACCACCGGAAGATCACCGCGGTAGACGGCGTTGATCGTGTACGGGCCGAGTCCGGGAATATTGAACACGGTTTCTGTGATGATTGCGCCCCCCAGCAAACTGCCGAAGTCCAGACCGAACAGCGTCACGATCGGCGTCAACGAGGCCCGAAGGCCGTGCTTAATCACGACCCGGCGCTCACTTAACCCCTTCGCGCGCGCCGTGCGGATGTAGTCCTCGCTCATCACCTCGATCATGTTTCCACGCACAATGCGGGCGTAGAACGCCGCATACAGCAAGGCCAAGACCAGCCACGCGAGCCAGAAGTGGCCGAACCAGGCCGCCGGAGACGTGGCGAAGGGAACGTAGCCGGTACCCAGACTGATGCCGAGTTTGCGCCAGAAGATGAACAGTCCGATCAAGCCGAGCCAGAACACTGGGGCCGAAACTCCGAACAGCGCAAAACCCATCGCAGCGCGATCCGCGAGCGAGCGGCGTTTCAGCGCCGAGATGATGCCGATCGGAATCCCCAGCAAGAGCCACGTCGCGGCGGCGCCCATCGCAAGTTGCGCCGTGACCCAGGCGCGCGGGACGACGCTGGCGCGAATGGCTGTGCGCGTGGCAAACGAGAACCCAAGACCCGGCCACCCATACTGATCGCCGAGGAAGAACCGTTTCACAAACAAGAAATACTGCACGTGCAGCGGCCGGTTTAGACCGAACGTATTCCTGACGGCATCGAGCGTCTCCTGCGTCGGGGCCTTCCCCGCGAACGAAACGGCGGGGTCGGTAGGGGGCATGACGTAGAAGATCGTGAAAGTGATGAGCGTAATGACGAACAGCACGAAGATGAGCCAGAGCACCCGTCGGATGATGTATCGGAGCATCTAGATCACCTTCTCCGTCCCCGCCCTCGCGCCACCTGAGCCGTGTAGGGCGAGGCCGCTGACGCGGCCTCGCCCTACACTCAAACGCCCTGCTGAATCTCTAAAACCCTCGACTACTTTTGCTTCGCTGGGTCGACCCCCATGTGGGCGAAGGACGGGAACGTCGCGAAGGCGTCGAAGGTCCAGTTGGTGACCGCCTCGCTCACGATGTGCGT
The DNA here is from genome assembly GCA_041658565.1 of Actinomycetota bacterium. Taxonomy (NCBI): domain Bacteria; kingdom Bacillati; phylum Actinomycetota; species Actinomycetota bacterium. The sequence continues at coordinate 177,729 of JBAZZY010000001.1, forward strand.
CGCCCGCGACCAACGCCACGGGATCCACGGGGCGATCTCGTTCATGATCTTCTTATCGAGATTCGCCCAGCAGTCGAGGCGCTCGCTGCCCGACAACGCAGTGCATGCAGTTACGTCCGCATCGACATTCGGAACACCGTCGGCGGGGTAACTGGTCTTCAACTTCGTTGCCTGGTCCTTCCCGAGGCCGACGAGCGAGAGATTGACGTTCCCGGCATCTCCGACGCCCTTAGCCGTAAACAGCGGCTCCACATAGGTGATCGCGTCGGCCCAGTCCTTCCCCCAGCCGGCGCCGGAGGTGAACGGAACCTTCTTGCTCGGAGTCCCTGCTTCTCCATAGAAGCTGGCGACTTCTACGGTCTTCAACTCGATGCCGATCTTCTTCATCGAAGCCTCGATGAACGGCGCCATGTCGGGGAACGGGGGCGTGTTGCGGGTCACGTGCGTCACGTTCTTGCACGCAGCTGCTTCACAAATGCCGTCACCGTTGGCGTCGTACTTCGACTGCTTCATCTCCGCCTTGGCCTTCTCGAGGTCCCCGGCGTGGTTCGGGCTCGCGTACGGGTCGAACTCGCCCACAGCCAGCCGGCCCTGGAGGATGTCGGGCGGGATGATGTGCTCGGCGGGGATGCCCTTCAAACTGCCGCCGATAGCCCGAATCAAGGCCTGCTTGTCCATGATGAAGTTAGCTGCTTTGCGAACGTGCACGTCGTCAAACGGCGGCTCAGTCAGGTTCATCGTCAGATACCAAACCGAGTCGTCCGGTTCTACGTGCAAGAACGGCTTAAGCGCGTCGGTCGTCGAGTACTTCTGCAACACGGCCGGAGGAACCGCCGCGATGCCGTAGTCGACTTCGCCCGCTTCGATCTTCGCGTAGATGTCGTCCGCGTTGGTGTTCAGCGTGATCTCGAAGCGATCAGGCAGCGCCGAGCGCACGTCCTTGCTGTCCGTCGAAGCGTCGTAGCTCGGGTTCCGGACCAGGAACATGTGCTTCTCGAAGTCGAACCCCGAAGGCTTCGCGGCCTTGAGCTTGTCGCAACTCGAGATGTCGAGTTTGTCAGAACCCTCGATCATGTACGGCCCCGAAGAGACGAAGTACTGCCCGTACTCGAGCGCCTGCGTGAAGCAACTCGCGACCTCGCGTGGCACCGGACCCGTCGCGGGCATGGCTACACGGAAATCGAAGTCGCCGGCAGCCTTGGTCAGCTCGAAGACGATGGTGCTGTCGTCGGGCGTCGTGATACCCGAGATCGTGGTCGCCTTCTTGTCGTTGAAGTCCTGCATGCCCTTGATCAGGCCGAGGTAGTAGTTGGAGTACCCTCCGGCAGCCGAGGAAATCGCCGCCGTGCCCAGGCGTTCGAAGGCGTATGCGACATCCTTCGACGTCACATCACGGTTCACCGGTGGGGCGAACTTCACTCCCGACTTCAACTTGTAGGTGTACTTCGTTCCACCTTCCGCGACCGTCGGGGCTCCCGAAGCAAGATCCGGCAGAGGAACGTTTCCTCCCTTGGCGGCAGACAAGTGGTTGTAGTTCATGAGCGGCCGCATCAGCAGGTCCGAGAACATCGAGAACGTCACCTGGTAGTACTCAATGACTGGGTCGAACCCGCCGCCCGAGCCCTGCCAAGGGAGTTCGTCAGCCTGGATTCGGAACGTTCCGCCCTTCTCGGCGCCGGCGGACGGCCCCTCACCCGAACTGCACGCCGCAGCCACGAGTGCCACCGTGACCAGCAGCACACCAAGCGTCAATCGGTTTCTTCGCATCATGCCCCCTTGGGCTCGTGCGCCGTTGTCGGCGGCGCGCCTGCTCCTCACTGTTTCCCCTCTTCTCTCCCTCCCGGACATCCTAAGACCACGAGTCCACTCTCTCCGTCAGGCTCGTTCGGTCCGCGGGTCGAGCGCGTCCCGCAATCCGTCTCCCAGCAAGTTGAAGGCGAGCGTCGTCATGAACAGGAACAGCCCGGGGAAGAACATTAGCCACCAGGCCACTTCGAAGATGCGAGTCGCGTCGGAGATCATCCGTCCCCACGAAGGAATCGACTGCGGTACTCCAAGTCCAAGATACGAGAGCGCAGCCTCGAACAGGATGTTCGAGGGCACGATCAAAGTCGAGTAGATGATGATCGGTGCAAACAGATTCGGCAGCACCTCGCGAAACATGATCCGTATGTTGCCGGCGCCAAGCGAGCGAGACGCCTCGATGAACTCGCGCTCGCGCAGCGAGAACGTCTGCCCGCGAATGATGCGCGCGATGTACGTCCAACTGAACAAAGCGATGATGAAGACCACCAGACTGAGGCCGGGGCGAATTACTCCACCCAGGCACCCTTCCTTCGATACCGAACACGCAGCCGCGATGCCGATCGCGAATAGCAGCAACGGCATCGCCAACACGATGTCGATGATTCGCGACACCAGCGTGTCTACCCAGCCGCGGAAGTACCCGGCGATCACGCCGAGGGTAATGCCGATAGTCATTGCGATTCCGGTCGCGAAGACCGCCACGAGCAAGGATGTACGAAGACCGTAGATCGTGCGCACGAAGACGTCTCGCCCAACGGTATCGGCGCCGAACCAGAACCGACTGTTCGGACCTCTGGGCAATCCGAACTCGTTTGTCATCTCTTGCTGAAACAGATCGTTCGGGCCGTGATGAATGATCTTGTCGGCGACGAAAGGCGCCGCAATCGCCAGACCCACCAGGCACAGCAAGAACACCGCTGCTCCTAGAGCCACCCGGTCGCGACGGAAGCGCAGCCAGAACAACTGCGACGGCGACCGCCCTTCGACCTGGTCCTGCGCGGTCGGCGCCATCAGCGTCGCCCGCGCTCGGGGATCAACGCTTGCCATTCGATCCCTCCGAATGGGGGTCACTCAAACACCACTCAAACCGGCAGATCACGGCCGCAGCCTAATGCTGCCAGGTTTCCCTGGCAAGGGATTCCGGAGCGTTTGGCCTGGTCAGAGGCCTAGGATAGGCCGTATGAGGGACTCATACCGGGCAAATCACCCGCGCGCGAGGCCCATGAGGGCAGGCATGATCTCCACTCCTTGGATCACCCCGATGTCGCCGCGCGCCGCGGCGCGCTCCCCGAAGGTCTGCACCCCGTCGGCCGACACTCCGGGACCAACGATCACCAGCGGGACGGGATCATCGGTGTGCGCCTTCTTTGCGCAGGAGGTCGAATGGTCCGCCGTCACCGCAAGGACGACGTTGCGGGGCAGATCGGGCAGCAGTCGCCCAAAGAACGCCGCGTCGATGGCTCTGATGTTCTCGAGCTTGTCCTCGAAACGACCGTCGTGCGCGGGGACGTCGGGACCCTTGATGTGGATGTACAGCCCGTCGTAGCCCTCGATCGCTTCCAGCGCGGTCTCTGCCCACGCGTTGTACTGGTCTTCGAACGTGCCGGCGCCCTTCATCGGCACCTCGATCTGCCCCATGCCGAGCACCATCGAAATTCCGCGCTCTACCGGCATCTCCACGAAGCACCCCCACTCGGCGCCGTAACGCTCCTTGAAAGATGGAGGCTGGGGCAGATGGTCTCCCCCGTCGCGTGTCAGGATGATGTTGCCGGGCATCTTGCCCACCGCGCGCCGCTTTGCGTTCACCTCACTTGCGTCCAGAACCCGGAAGGCCTGCCGCAGGTATTCGTTGGTCAAGTCCGCCGCCGCGCGCGCCGCTTCGTCGTCCTCGTGACCCGGCAACGGCCTGCACTCTTGCACGACCTCTTCAAAGGTCAGTTTCGCAACCCCGAGCGATCCCTCGCGTCCGTATGCGGGGTCGGTGTTCGTGACCTCGGCCGACAACGGTGCATCCGGCCTGCGAATGAGCAACACACCTCGATGCTCAACGGTCGCGCGCAGCTCCGCATCCGCGCCGGGCAACGTGATGGCCGCGTTTGCCTCGGCGGCCAGTTGCGCGGACTCGTCGCTGGTGAGGTTGCGCCCAACTCGACGATCGATGATCGAGCGTCCGTCGGAGTCCACAGTCGAGAAGTTGATGCGATAGGCGAGATCCCCGTCGCGCACTTCCATGCCGGATCCCAACGCCTCCATCGGGCCCCGGCCGGAGTGGTAAACGCGCGGGTCGTAGCCCAGGATCGCAAACACCGCGATGTCGGACTCCGGAGCGATGTCCTTGCCGACGGTGTAGACGATTCCGTTCCGGCCGCGCGCAGCCAGCGCGTCGAGATTCGGCGTGTATGCCGCCTCCAGCGGAGTCTTGTCCCCAAGTTGCGGAAGCGGGTCATCGCCGAGTCCGTCCAAGACGACGTAAATCACCTTGTTCATGGGTCTCCCTAGTCCTGATAGCGAATGATGAGCGCGAAGTCCTCTGCGTCCAGCGAGGCCCCGCCGACCAACGCGCCGTCTACATTCTCTTGAGCCATGATCTCGCGAATATTTCCGGGCTTGACGCTGCCGCCGTATTGGATCCGAACCACCTCGCCGTCGGCTCCGAGTCCGGAAACTTGACGGCGGATCCATCCGCACACTTGGTCGGCGTCGGACGGCTGCGCGGTCCGTCCGGTCCCGATAGCCCAGATCGGCTCGTAAGCGATTACCAATTCTGAGAGCTGAGCACCGGAGAAGCCCGCAAGCGAACCACGTACTTGCGTCGCGACCACGTCCTCGGTTTGACCCGCCTCGCGCTGCTCGAGGGTCTCGCCCACGCACACAATCGGTGTCATACCGGCGGCCACGATCGCCTTCGCCTTGAGATTGACGATCTCATCGGTCTCGGCGAAGTGCCGGCGGCGCTCGGAGTGGCCTGCGATCACGTAGCGGCACTTTAAGCGCGCGAGCATCCCGGCAGAGATCTCTCCGGTGAATGCGCCTTCGGACTCCCAATGACAGTTCTGCGCGCCGAGCGCGATCGAGGAGTCGTCTCCTTCGATCAGAGTCTGCACCGCACGCAACGCCGTGAAGGGCGGACACACGACGACCTCGACTCGATCGTGATCCTCCCGCCGCAGCATGTAGTTAACCTTCTGCGTAAGCGCGATGGCCTCGAGGTGGTTCTTGTACATCTTCCAGTTGCCGGCGATGATCGGCTTTCGCGCCATCAACGATCCCCTTCCTCGGTCGGCCGAAACGGCCGCGTCATGCTATCCGCAGCGGAACGAGTCCCGGCAACTCTTTGCCTTCCAAGAACTCGAGCATCGCTCCGCCGCCGGTGGACGCGTGGTCCACGGAACCCAGCAATCCAAACTGCTCGAGGGCGGCAATGCTGTCGCCTCCGCCCACCACGGTCTGGGCTGTGGTCGCGGCCACGGCGCGCGCCAGCCCCTTGGTTCCTTCCGCGAACTCCTCGATCTCGAAGACTCCCATCGGGCCGTTCCACAAAACTGTGCGCGCGCCGGCCACTGCGTCGGCGTACGCGGCGATCGACGATGGGCCGATGTCGTATCCCGCGAATCCCGCCGGAATCGCGTCGGCTCCGACCACCCGGGTAGCCTGCCCCGCCTCCATCTTCTCGGCGACGACGACGTCCGTCGGCAGCAAGATCCGGTCTGCGGATTGCTCCAGCAGGCGCGCGCAGTCCTGGATGCGGTCCTCCTCGACCAGGCTCGTGCCTGTCGAATAGCCCATCGCGCGAAAGAACGTGAAACACATCGCGCCGCCGATCACCAAACGATCGGCAACGCGCAGCAGATTCTCGATCACGAGCAACTTGTCGGACACTTTCGCGCCGCCGAGCACCGCCACAAGCGGATGCTCCGGGTTCTCCAACACGCGCCCAAGCACCTCGATCTCACGCTGCAGGAGGCGTCCGGCCGCCGACGGGAGCAACTCCGCAACCGCGGCCACGGAAGCGTGCGCGCGGTGGACGGCACCGAACGCATCATCGACGTAGACGTCGGCGAGCGATGCCAGCGCGCGCGCAAACTCCGGGTCGTTCTTGGTCTCTCCGGGATTGAACCGCACGTTCTCCAAGAGCACGACGGGGACGTTCGGCACTGCGCCCGGCGGCAACGGCGCCAGCGGCACCGTCGTTCCAAGCAGTTCTCCCAGGCGCACGGCGACCGGCGCCAGGGAGTACTTCAGGTTCGGCTCTCCCTTCGGACGGCCCAGATGCGCGGCGATCACGACCTGCAGCGCGCCACGGTCGAGCAGTTCCCGCAACGTGGCAAAGGACGACCGGATACGGAAATCGTCGGAGATCTCGCCGGCGGACATCGGGACGTTCAGGTCGCTGCGAAGCAGCACCCGCTTCCCGGCGACCTCCAGGCCGTCGAGCGTACGCAGGTTCATCGACTTACAGGTTCGAGCCGACCAGATTGATCAGGTCGACGAGGCGGTTGGAATAGCCCCACTCGTTGTCGTACCAGCCGACCACCTTGACCAGCGTGCCGTTGGCCATGGTCAGCTTGCCGTCCACGATGCACGAGTGCGGGTCTCCGACGATGTCGCTGGAGACGATTGGGTCCTCGGTGTAGCGAAGGATTCCCTTCAGCGGGCCGTCGGCGGCGGCCTTCTCGAAGGCCGCGTTGATCTCGTCGGCCGTCGCTTCGCGCTCAAGGATCACCACCAGGTCGGTCACGCTGCCGTCGGGAACCGGTACACGCATAGCGAACCCGTCCAGCTTGCCCTTGAGTTCGGGGATCGCGAGCGACGCAGCCTTGGCGGCTCCGGTCGAGGACGGCACGATGTTGATCGCCGAGGCGCGCGCGCGCCGCAAGTCCTTGTGCGGGAGGTCCAGCAGGTTCTGGTCGTTCGTGTAGGCGTGGATCGTGGTCATCAGGCCCTTGTCGATCCCAAAGTTGTCACGCAGGACCTTGGCCATGGGAACGACGCAGTTGGTCGTGCAACTCGCGTTGGAGATGACCGAGTGCTTCGCCGGGTCGTACTGCCCGTCGTTGACACCCAGCACCACGGTGACATCCTCACCCTTGGCCGGCGCGCTGATAATGACCTTCTTCGCTCCGCCGGTGAGGTGCTTGGCTGCATCGTCGCGGTTGGTGAACATACCGGTGGACTCGACCACGATGTCCACGCCGAGGTCTCCCCACGGCAGCGTCGCCGGATCGCGCTGCGCGAGGACCTTGATGACCTTGCCGTCGACCACGATGTCGTTGCCGTCAACGCGCACGTCGGCGTCGAGGCGCCCGTGCACCGAGTCGTACTTCAAAAGGTGCGCGAGCGTCGCGGCGTCGGTGAGATCGTTGACTGCGACGATTTCGATATCGGCGCCGCGCTTGGCGATCGCCCTGTACAAGTTGCGGCCGATGCGGCCGAAGCCGTTGATGCCAACCCTCGAAGCCATTCCGGGTCTCCCTCCTCGTAGTTCGAAACCGTAGTCAAGCCTATAGCGCCGCGCGCGGTGAAGATGAACCCCCTCGCGGTGGAAACCGGGGAGAGCCTACGATATCGGCCTCAGCGCCGCCCGAAGCCCCTCGGAAATCGCCGAACCCGCGTGCGCGCCGCGAGAAGTCCTGCCACCACTAGTGCCAGTAGGCCAGGGACAACGCCATCGGCGACGCCCGTAGCGGGCAGGGATGTGGAGCGGACGACTCGCAGATGCAGGATGTTGAATCCAGGCTTCCAGACGACCTGCTGACGGGCGGACTCGCCCGCGACGGCGAATGTCACGACGTCCCCTTCACGGCCGCACCCGGACCGCAGTTCGTCGGATAGGACGACGAAGTAGCGGAACGAAGTCGTGTCTCGCCATTTGGCCCACTCCCCGCAGACCTTGCCCCGAATGAACGCCCGCATGGCGTAGTCCGAGTCGGGCGACACGGTGTGGTCGAACGTGTATCCGCCGGAATACGCCGCGAAGTCCTTCCCGGCACGAAGGCGGAGTTCCGGCCTCTCGCCCACCTTCCATATGCCGGTGGGTTTGGCAATCTCCCCACGAACGTAAAAGGTGACCCTCGCCCCATCCGTGCCGCAGCCGGGCTTTTCGTCGGCGGAGAGGACTTCGAGCACGTAGCGCGAAGAGGCCCGGTCCCCCCAGCCCTTAGATGGTCCTGAGAATCCCCCCACCCAAAGTGACTTCCCCGAACAGTCGATGTCGCCGATCTTGGCGGTGACGGGGAGGTTGCTCGCGTACTCCCCATCGACCCACACTTCGCCCGTGAACCTGGACGCATCGGAAGACCACTCCGCAGCGGCGGGGGTTGCGAACGCCCACGTCGCCAGGATCGCGGCCGCAAGGGCCATTGAAACGGATCCGGCCCTTCGACACAGGCTCGCTCTCACGTCCCCCCCCCGGTCATGCGGTGCGATCAGGGTTGATGTGTCGTATGGCTCAGGGCTACCACGCCGCGTCTTCTCGGCCAGGAACGCTACTCCTGCGCTTGGGACATATCAACCATCGGAGCCGCCCACCGCGGCCTCTCGAACGAGACGGCGCAGGCGGTCGGCTGCGGCGGACTTGGTCACTGCCGGATCGCACAGATGCCCGAGTTCCTCAAGGCTGGCCTCGGGATTGGCGCGGCGCAACTCCGCGATCTCTCGCAAAGCAGGCGACAGCGTTTCGAGTCCGGCGCGCTCCTCAAGCACGTGAATCGCGATGAGTTGCGTTACCGCGGCGCGCGCCAGGCGGCCGGCGTTCCCAGCGTCGGCATTGGCCAGCCGTCCGGCCTCGACATGCACCGACTTCCAAACTGCCCCGGCCTCCCACTCCAGATACGCGTCGTGAGCCCCCATTGCCGCAAGCGTGGTGCCGATCCCGGCAACGTCCTTGCAGTAGACCGCCCAGCCGTGATGCTCTCGAACGCGCGCGCGCACCTCGAGCCGCTCAAGCAGTTCCGCCAGATTGTGCGCCGACTCCTGGTCGGTCGAACGGATCTCCAGGTGGGCACCCCCCCGGGGAGAATTCACCGACCCGCGGGCGAGAAAGGCGCCTCGCAAGTACGCACCCGTGCAGCACCGGCGGGAAACCAGGCGACGCGGGATGCGCGCGCCAGGGGCGCCCCGCTCATCCAAGATCCCCGCCTCAACCAGACGCTGCAAGCTCACCCCATCGGCTCGCACTGCGTACCGGGAGTGCGGGTGGCCGCGACCGGGCTCCAGTAGACGCAATTCGGCGCGCGCGCCGAGTGCCTCACCGAGCGCCGCATACAACCGGCGCGCGACACCGGCGTGCTCACTCACTGCCTCAAGGGCGAAGCGTCCGCCCCCAAGGACGTGAAACGTCCCCGCAGAGCGAAGCAACCCGGCCAGTTCCGCGCGCCGGTCACACGGCTTCGACGCGCGCACCCTGACAAGCTCGTCGCGCACGACCGCCGTCCCCGGCGATCGGTTCACCAGAGCAGCCCCTTGAGCATCGCCGCCAGCTTGGCCGGCTCGTGCGTCCCACCGGGACCGGCAAGATCGCCGCGCACCACGGGCGCGCGCACGGCAGCAAGCGCATCGTCGTCCACGCCCACGGGCCGAGGGGCGTCCACCTCCGGGCCTTCATGCACCAGGACCGCGTCCAGCCGCAAACCGGGGAAGTGCGAATGCAGTCCCGCAACGTGGCCGGCCGCATCAAGGTGAAGCGTCTCGCCGTGTTGCTCAGAAACGTTCATCACGAACGCGACACGATCGGCCTTCGTCGCAGCCTCCGCCGCCCCTCGCGGCAACAAGGCGGCCACAACGCTCGTGAACAGACTCCCCGGCCCAAGAACGACCAAATCAGCGGCGGCGAGCGCATCGGCGGCCTCCGAGTAAACGTCGGCCTCGGGCTCCATCCAGATCCGCTCCACCGGTCCTTGCGTCTTGGCAATAGCGGCCTGGCCGCGCACTTCGCAACCTCCGGTGTGCGCGCGCAAAGCCACCGACGCGATCGTGCTCGGAAGCACGACGCCTTCCGCGCCGGCCAGTTGCGCAACTTCGGTCACCGCCGCGGCGAAGTCCCCGCGCAGTTCCGCCAAAGCGGCGATCAGCAAGTTACCCAGAGGGTGGCCGTTCAGGTCACCGTCGGTAGGCGGCCGATATTGCAGCAGCGCTTCGCGCGCCTCGTCCGCAACGAGCGCAGCAATCGCCATGCGCAAGTCCCCCGGCGCCGGGATCCCCAGGTGCGCACGCAACACACCGGAAGATCCACCGTCGTCGGCCACCGTCACGACCGCCGTTACATTCGGCGTCAGCATGCGGGCGGCCCGCAGCGCGGCCGACAGCCCGTGGCCTCCCCCGACGCAGACGATGCGCGGCTGGGCGCGCACGGCGCTCATTCCCGATCCAGGTCGCGATGACGAACGGCGACCGGAAGCCCGCGCGCGCGCAACATCACGGCAAGTTCCTCTGCCAGAACGACCGACCGGTGTCGTCCTCCCGTGCACCCGATGGCCACAGTCAGGTACCGCTTGCCCTCCTCCAGGAAGCCGGGCACCAGCCCCTCGAACAACGTCTGAAGCCGGTCAAGGAGATCGGTGGTCTGGGCCTTACCGAGTACGTACTCGCGGATACGAGGATCGGTGCCTGGGAGAGGACGCAGGTTCTCTACCCAGTGCGGGTTCGGCAGATAGCGACAGTCCAGCACCATGTCGGCATCCATCGGCAAGCCGTGCTTGAAACCGAACGAAAGCACCGTTGTGCGCATCCGCTCTTCGCGGGACTGACTCGAAAAGGTCGTGACGATGCGCTCACGCAAGTTATGAACGCTGAGTTGCGAGGTGTCCACCACCAGGTCGGCAGCCTCGCGCAAGGACTCCAGCATGGCCCGCTCTTTGGTAATCCCGTCGATGACTCGATCTGCCAGCGGGTGTTTGCGCCGCTTGGCGTCGAAGCGACGGATGAGCACCTCATCGGATGCCGTCAAGAACAGAATTCGATAGTCCACTCCACGGCGAGCTAGATCCCGCAAAGCTTCGGCAAGCTGATCGAAGTATGCGCCGCCCCGGACGTCGATGACGAATGCGATGCTGCGAGGACCCTCTCCGGGCACCAGCGACAGTTCCACCATCTTGCCCATCAGCGCCGGCGGCAAGTTGTCAACGACGAAGTACCCAATGTCTTCGAGCGCGTTCGCGGCCTCGGTGCGTCCGGCCCCCGAAAGGCCCGTGACGATCGTAAAAGATGGCGCAGGAGCCTCGGACTCCTCCACGTGCGCCTGGACTTCAGCCACTCGTTTGCTCCTTCCCCGGCTCCAGCCCCTGCATCACCGCGCGCAAGCTGCGTGCGACCGGGGCCGGAACGACCTCTGCGAGTTCATCCTCGCTCGCCTGAAGAATACGGCGCACCGACCCGAATCGGCGCAGCAATCGCTTCTTGCGCTCCGGACCGACACCGGGCACCCTGTCCAGCGCGCTGTCCGTCACCGTCTTGGCGCGCAGCGCTCGGTGGTATGCCACGGCGAAACGGTGCGCCTCGTCGCGAACGTGCTGCAGCAGGTACAGCGCCTCGGTTCCGCGCGGAACGATGATGGAATCCTCCCGTCCGGGCACGAAGACCTCCTCGAACCGCTTGGCCAGCCCTACCACCGACAGGTGCTCCAGCCCGAGTTCCCGAAGGACTCCATGCGCAGCCGCCAACTGGCCCTTGCCGCCGTCAATTACGACAAGGTTCGGTGGGTAGGCGAACCTTGTCGGCTTCTCGCGCGGCTCCTCCCGCTCGCGCAACAGATTGGTGAAACGACGGCGCATGACCTCCGCCATGCTTGCGAAGTCGTCTTGGCCGGCGACATCGCGAATCTGGAAGCGGCGATAATCGCTGCGTTTTGGAAGGCCGTCTTCGAACACGACCATCGACCCGACCTTCTGAGCCGGCCCGAGGTTCGAGATGTCGTAGCACTCGATCCGAAGAGGACTCTCGGCGAGGCCGAGCGCCTGCTGCAGCGAGTTAAGTGCGGCCGCGCGCGCGGCGAAGTCGCTGCGTCGGCGCAGACGGTGCTGAGCGAATGCCTCGTCGGCGTTCTGCGTCACCGTCTCCAGGAGCGCCTTGCGATCACCGCGGTGCGGGACGCGGAAGTGGACCGGCCCTTGCCGCCGCTCGGCAAGCAACTGCGACAACACCTGGACGTCGGCCGGCTCGACCGGAACCAGGATCTCGCGCGGGATCTCTTCCTCACCCATGTACAACTCGCGCACGAAGCCCTCGACCAGTCCGGCTGCGTCGAGTTCTTCCACCTTGTCGACGACGAAACCCTTGCGTCCGACCACGCGGCCGCCGCGCACGAAGAACACCTGCAGCGCGGCTTCAACATCATCCTCGACCAGTCCAACCACATCGAAGTTCTCGGTTCGCTCCCCGACCACCGTCTGCCGTTCGACGGCGGTGCGCACGCTCGCAAGTTGATCGCGCACGCGCGCCGCGCGCTCGAACTCATGAAGTTCAGCCGCCTGGTGCATCTGCTTTTCGAGCCGGTCCAGCACCGGCTCGAAGTCGCCTTCGAGAAACCCGATCATGTCCTGCACGATCTCGCGGTGCCCGGCCGTGTCGACGTGGCCGACGCACGGTGCCGCACACTTGCCGATGTCGTACAGCAAGCAGGGGCGACCACTCCGGCGCGCGCGATCGAACACTCCTTGCGAGCAGGTGCGCATCGGAAACGTTCGCAGCACCAGATCCAGCGTCTCGCGGATCGCGTACGCGTGCGCGTAGGGCCCGAACATGCGCACGCCCGAGCGACGGCGCCCTCGCATAACGAGCGCGCGCGGGAACTCCTCGCCGACGGTGATCGCCAAGTACGGGTAGCTCTTGTCGTCGCGGTAGCGGACGTTGAACCGCGGAGCGTTGGCCTTGATTAGGTTGTACTCCAGGTGCAGCGACTCGACCTCGTTCGCGGTCACGATCCACTCGACGGCCGTCGCCTGCTCCAGCATCGACGCCGTTCGCGGGTGAAGCGCGCGCGGGTCTTGGAAGTAGTTCGACAGGCGGTTTCGCAGCGACTTCGCCTTGCCGACGTACAGCGCGCGCCCGGCCTCTTCCCTAAACAGGTAGCAGCCGGGAGCATCCGGGATCGACGGCGGTCGCTTCAGCACGTGTTCATGGTAGTCCCGCGCACCCTACGAAGAGGCCGCCAGGACCGGCGCCAGGAAGGTTCCCGTGTGCGAGCCGGGCGCGCGCGCCACGTCCTCCGGGGTTCCCTCGGCGACGATTCCGCCACCGCCGGATCCCCCTTCGGGGCCAAGGTCGATCACCCAGTCGGCCGTCTTGATCACGTCCAGGTTGTGTTCGATCACAATCACGGTGTTGCCTTGGTCCACCAACCGATGAAGAACGCCGAGCAACTTATTGATGTCCTCGAAGTGCAACCCGGTCGTCGGCTCGTCCAGGATGTAGAGCGTTCGGCCGGTCGCGCGCTTGGACAGCTCGCTCGCCAACTTCACGCGCTGGGCCTCGCCGCCCGACAGCGTGGTTGCCGGCTGGCCCACCCGCATGTACCCCAGTCCGACGTCGGTGAGGGTGCGCATGTGGCGCGCGATCACCGGAATGGCCGCGAAATGCTCAAGCGCCTGCTCGATCGACATCTCCAGCACCTGGTGGATGTTCTTGCCCTTGAATGTCACCTCGAGCGTGTCGCGGTTGAAGCGGCTCCCCTTGCAGACTTCGCACGGAACATAAACATCGGGCAGGAAGTGCATCTCGATCTTGATGGTGCCGTCGCCCGAACACGCCTCACACCGCCCGCCCTTTACGTTGAACGAGAATCGCCCCGGGAGGTAGCCGCGCACCCGTGCCTCCGGAGTCTGAGCGAACAACTTGCGGATGTGGTCGAACACGCCGATGTAGGTCGCGGGGTTCGACCGAGGCGTGCGCCCGATCGGCGCCTGATCGACGCTGACGACCTTGTCGAAGTGCTGCATGCCGGTGATCGACTTGTGCTTACCCGGCACTTCCTTGGACCGGTACAGCTTGGCCATCAGCGCGGGATGCAACGTGTCCGACAACAGCGAGGACTTGCCCGAACCGCTCACGCCGGTGATGCAAATGAAGCACCCGACGGGGAAGCGCACGTCGATGTTGCGCAAGTTGTTCTGCCGCGCGCCCTTGAGTTGCAGCCACGCGCCGCCCGGCGCGCGCCGCATCCCGGGCACCGCAATCGACCGCCGGCCGCTTAGGTACATCCCCGTCAGCGACGACTCGTGCGCGAGCAGCCCGGCGACGGGCCCGTCGTAGACGATCTCGCCCCCGTGTTCGCCGGCGCCCGGCCCGATGTCAACGATGTAGTCGGCCGTAGCAATGGTCGCCTCGTCGTGCTCGACGACGATCAATGTGTTGCCCATGTCTCGCAAGCGCACCAGCGTTTCGATGAGGCGATGGTTGTCGCGCTGGTGTAGACCGACCGAAGGCTCGTCGAGGATGTACAGGACGCCGACCAGTCCCGATCCGATCTGCGTCGCCAATCGGATGCGCTGCGCTTCGCCCCCGGCCAGCGTCGCCGCCGAGCGAGCCAGTGTGAGATAGTCCAGCCCAACGTCAAGCAAGAACCCCAAGCGCGCCGCGATCTCTTTCACCACTCGGTCTGCGATGTGGTGTTGGCGCTCGGTGAACTCCAACGTCCGCAGGAACTTGTCGGCATCGGCGATCGACAAAGCGCACAACGCAGAAATGCTTAAGTCACCGATCGTCACCGCCAGGCGCTCAGAACGCAGGCGCGCGCCCTTGCACACCGGACACGGGATCTCGCGCATGTACTGTTCGATCTTGGCGATCATGAACTCGGACTCGGCCCGTTCGTGCTGGCGCTCGAGCCAGGAGATCACGCCCTCGTAGGTCGTGTTGTACGCGCGCGTGCGGCCGTAGCGGTTGCGATAGCGCACGAAGATCTGCGCGTCCTCGGTTCCATGCAGCAGCGCGTTCTTCTGGGCGCGCGTCAGCTTGCGCCACGGGGTGTCCATCGACACACCCAGCGTCTCTGCCACGGCCTCAAGGAGCTTGTCGAAGTACTCGGTGCGCCCCGATCGCCACGGGTGCAGCGGCCGCTCCGCGAGCGGCACGTCGGGGTCCGGAACGACGAGTTCGGGATCGACCTCCAGGTGCGTACCCAGCCCGTCGCAGCGCTCGCAGGCGCCGTAGGGAGAGTTGAAGGAGAAGTGCCGCGGCTGCATCTCTTCGAACGACAATCCACAGTGCGTGCACGCCAAGTGCTGCGAGTACAGCTCGACCGTGCCGTCGTCGGTCATTTCTATGGCGACCATGCCGTCGGCAAGGCCGAGAGCCGTCTCGATGGAATCGGTGAGACGCCGCTCGATTCCGTCCTTCATCACCAGCCGGTCGACGATCACCTCGATCGAATGCTTGTAGTAGCGGTCGAGGCGGATCTTTTCGGACAAGTCGCGCACCTCGCCGTCGACGCGCGCGCGCGCAAACCCCTTTCGCGCAAGGTCGGCCAGCAGTTGCTCGTACTCCCCCTTGCGATCGCGCACCACCGGCGCCAGAACCTGGAACCGCGTCCCCGTTTCCAGCGCGCGCACTTGGTCGACGATCTGGTCGGGCGTCTGGCGCGCGATCTCGCGCCCGCACTTCGGACAGTGCGGCGTGCCGACGCGCGCGTACAGCAGTCGCAAGTAGTCGTAGATCTCGGTGACGGTGCCGACGGTAGAACGAGGGTTGTGCCCGGCCGTCTTTTGATCGATAGAGATCGCAGGCGACAGCCCGTCGATGAAATCGACATCGGGCTTGTCCATCTGGCCGAGGAACTGGCGCGCGTACGACGACAGGGACTCCACGTAGCGGCGCTGACCCTCAGCGTAGATCGTGTCGAATGCGAGCGAGGACTTACCGCTCCCCGAGATGCCGGTAAACACGATCATCGCGTCGCGGGGCAGATCCAAGTGGACGTTCTTCAAGTTGTGCTCGCGCGCGCCATGCACGACGAGCGTGCCGGCGGTCTCGGTCCGCGCGTCGCCCGGCTTCGTCACACGATCGCGACCCGAACCATCCCGTCAACGACCTCGACGTCAAAGGTCTCAAGCGGATCGGTTGCGGGACCCTGGATCGCCTCGCCGGTCAGCACATTGAAGGTGGCGGCGTGACCGGGACACTCGATGACCCCCTCGCCGATGACATCGCCCTCGCCGATCGGCTGCCGACGGTGAGTGCACTCGTTCTGCAGTGCGTAGAACCGGCCGCCCGTGTGAACGACGGCGATCTCTCTGCCGTCTACCTCGACGACACATGCCGTCTCCGGATCCACCTCGTCGGCCTTCACGGCATCAACGAACTCCGACATGCGCGCGCTCCTTCTCGTTCTCTACACTGTTTCATGCATGATAGGGAGTCCCAGGGACCCGCGCCGCCCGTCCCTCCACCTGAATCATGAGGAACCGGACTGTGGATCCAGAACTGTTCCGCGGCAGCCTTCGCCGGTTCGCGGTCGGGGTGACCGTTGTCACCTCGACCCGGGAAGACGGAGAGCCCGCCGGGATGACGGCGACGGCCTTCACCTCGGTATCCGCCGAGCCTCCGATGGTCCTTGTTTGTGTGGACGCGACCGCGCGCACCCGGGAGGCCATCGAGGGACGCGCAGCGTACGCGGTGAACATCCTGGCGGCCGACCAACGCGATGTCGCAAGCCGATTCGCATCCAAGACCGGAGCCAAGTTCGAGGGCCTGGCCTGGCGGCCGGGCAATACCGGCGTCCCGCTGATCGAGGGCGCACTGGCGGCACTGGAGTGCCGGGTCACGCGCGCCATCGAGGCGGGATCCCACTTGATCTACATCGGCGAAGTTCTGGCCTCACACTTGGGGGAAGGCGACCCACTGCTGTACTTCGAGGCCGCGTATCGTCGTCTTGCGGCGGAGTAGGCGACGCTGACCGCCCCGTCGGACCCACCAGCCCGAATGGTTCAGCCTCGTGAGCTTTAGCTCACGAGGCTGAACTTCTTCAGGATCTACGGGAACCCTCGGCGTCACCCTATCTTCACGAACTGCACAACTGAATCCAGCGGCGTGTTTCCCGCCTTATCCGTAGCAGTTAGCGTGAGCGTGTAGACACCCGAAGACAAGCCCCCAACCGGGACCGAGAACGCGAACTTCGTTGGATCGATGTCATCCTCCTCCCAAGTCACGAGCAAGGGGTTTCCATCGGTCCCCGCGAGTTCAACCATCAACGTGGAACGGGACAAGTTGTCCGTCACCGTTCCCTCGATCGTGGCCGACGCGCTTGCCGGCGTAAACACCGCCGGGCTATCCGTATCCAAGAGGATTTCAGGTTTCGTCACGTCGACCGACACAGATCGCGAACTCGAGACGGCTGAATCATTCCCGGCTGCGTCGGTCGCCACAGCCACCAGGGTCAAGGCCCCTTCCGGCGCCGCCCCTCTCACGGTCCACTTCCCGTCCACGCCGGCACTACTTGTCGCGGACTCACCGTTCGAAGAAGTCAATGCCGCAATGGTGATTCTGGCGTTAGGTTCGGAAGTTCCCGTCACATCCACAGTCTTCGAAGTCAGCCAACTACCTTGCGCAGGCGAAGAGATCACAGGTGCCTCGGGAGCCTTCGTGTCCACCGTTACCTGGACCGGGCCGCAGGCTTCTCCCGTGTTCCCCGCCGGATCCACTGCGCGAGCAGTGACATCGTATGTCGTTCCGCCGAGCGGACCGGAGCCGTCATCTACGAGAGTCTGGTTGATCGACCACTTGCCGTTGATGGCGGCTTGGCCGGCCTGCCCCTGGCTCAACGTCACGGTTGCCCCCGCCTGAGTTGTTCCCTCAAACAGCACCGACCGATCCTTCGTCAAGGTGCCGTTCGCCGGCCGGGTGATCGCACACGGCGGCGGAGTCACGTCGATCGTGAATGTCCGCAAGATGGGGTTGCCGGGGGTACCACCTTCATCGGTCTGAAGCACCGTGACGGCGTGATCTCCCGCCCCGAGGAGTCGGGAGCAACTCCAATTTCCCGACACCAAGACATGAGCCCCACAAAGCTCCGGCCCGCCATTCTCGCGAACACTAACCGTCGCACCGCGAACGCCGCTCCCGGAGAACCTAACGTCCTTCTCCGGCAGTTGCGCTCCTTCGACGGGGGAAGTAACGATCGGCGCCGGTTTACTGAGATCCACCTTGAAGGCACGTGGGCCGGAAGGGTTGGGATCCGACGCGGACGTCTTTGCGACGATGACGCGGTCACCCGCGCTGAAGGAAATGGTCCTGGACCAGACTCCCGTATTGTCCGCTACGGCTGCATCAAGAGGTTCGCCGAGTTCCCATACCGTGACCGTGGCCCCAGGTTCTGCATGGCCTTGGACGAGCACTTCACCCCTGAAATGCACCGCACCATCGGATGGAAGGTCGATGGTCGTCGACGCAGTCGCGTTGGCGACCGCCATCCCGGCCACCGTCAGCAGCGTCGCCCCCCCCGCCACGACGGCTCGCAGACGCAAGCCGGAAGATCCCCATCTGGACTTGATGCGCATTGCTCCCCCCTTAGGGCTCACCCAACTCGACACCGAACAAGCGCCTTCGGTGCGCGTATACTCCCGTTCGACGGCTTTGTGCCAGTTCCTCCTGCCGCGCTGACGCAGATTGCGACCGTGGCGCGCGCCGGGTGCCACCCACTCGGCGAAGAGGCGGCCTCCGAAAAGCTCCGAATTGTCCGGCAGAGGGTGCGGGAGAAGTCGTGCAGCCTCACCGGCCGCGAGTTGCGACGGAACGACTTGCTCGGGGATGGCGACGTCGGCGCGCGCGGCCGGTTCGATTCACTCCTCACAATGCAGTCGAAACCCGATGCCTCGCAGGGTCTGGATGTAAGGAGTCGCGAGCGGGTCCCGATCCAGCTTGCGGCGCAACCAGCTGATGTGGACGTCAAGGGTGTTCGCCCCTTCGATCGCATCGACTCCCCATACGGCGCGGGTCAGGTCCCCGCGGCGGACCGGGGCACCGCCGCCGATCATTAGAAGTCGAAGGATCTCGAACTCCTTCGGGGTCAAGTCCAGGACCTCGGATTCCCGAGTGACGCGCCGGGTTTGCGGGTCCAGCGTCAGGTCACGCGCTTGCACGACTCCGCCCTGCGGCGGTTCGCCGGAATGGACCCTCACGGCCGCGCGCAGCCGCGCAAGCAGCTCGCGCACGCTAAACGGCTTCACGATGTAGTCGTCCGCGCCGGTGTCCAAACCGAGCACGCGGTCATCCTCACCGGCGCGCGCCGTCACCATCAGGATGGGAACCGCTGACCGCGCACGGATTTCGCGCGCGACGTCGAGACCGTCGCCGTCGGGCAAAGTCAGGTCGAGCAAAATCGCATCGGGCTTCCAAGAGGCCGCAAGGGCCAGGGCCGTCGCCCCATCCCCGGCAACGCACGCGACGTCCCCTTCGCGTTCCAGAGCCCGCTGGACAAGCGCGGCCAGAGTAGAATCGTCATCCACGATGAGTACCCGCATGGCCGCATTATGACCGAGACGGCGCGCTCACGAATCGCGGCACGTCTTCCGGAGGCGCTCGCCGAGATCCGCGCGCGCGGTTTCCGCATGACCCCCCAGCGCCAACTGATCCTCGAAACGATCTACGCCGAAGAGGCGCACCTAACCGCCGAACAGATCCTTTCCTCCGTGCGCGCGCGCTTTCCCGGTGTGAACATGTCCACCGTCTATCGCAACCTCGAGATGCTCGAGCGGATGGAGATTGTCTGCCACGCCCATCTCGGGCACGCCCCCGGCGTCTACCACTCCGTCGAGCGCCGGGACCACCAACACCTGGTCTGCCGCACGTGCAGCGCCGTCGAGGAGATCAACGTCGACCCGATGATTCCGATGCGCGACGAGGTGCGCGCGCGCACCGGATTCGAGGTCGACCTGACGCACTTCGCCCTCTACGGCACCTGCGTCCACTGCCGCCCAGCCGACGCCGCTCCGCACTGACTGTCTGCTACCGTCAGCGTCCGAAACGTCCTGAATGTGATTGACGCGCGAAAAAGGAGTGACCGTGCGCCGCCGCCTTCTGCCAGCCGCCCTCGCAGTCGCGATCCTCTCCGTCAACCCATCCTCGCCCGCAGCCACAGACGGGGACATCGAACCCCCCGCCTCGACGGCGATCGACGCCCCCTGGCCCATGCACGCTCTCGACAGTCGCTATCGAGGTGCCAACGCTCTTGGCGGAGCCGACGTCAACGGCGATGGCTTCACCGACTACGTGACGAACTACGAGTTCGATCAGCGCTACGTCATCTCATTCCACCCCGGCCCGGGGAGCGACCCGCGCGCGCCCTGGCCCACGGTGGACTTAGCTCCGCTAACGGCGGTTCCAGGCAAAGGCGTCGACACTGAGAACGCGATACTTGCCGACGTCGATGGCGACGGGAATCTGGACGTGATCGGAGTACAGGGCGGGCACGAGACCTTTGTCTTCGATGGCTACGAACCAGGTGTCACGATCTACTGGGGGCCGGGATCCGCGCGCACCGCCGACCCCACCGCATGGGTACCCGCCGGAATCATTCCGGCCACACTCAACGAGGGCCACTACCACTGGCTGCTCCCCCACGACGTGAACGGAGACGGCGCCCTCGACATCCTGATCGGCGGCCGCGTGCTCTTCACCAACGGCAATCTCGCCGGTGTCGCGTGGATCGAAGCGCCGACCGAGGCTGCCGCGCGCCGGAACCTGGCCGCCTGGCAGTTGCACGACATCGACCCGCAACAGGCCGGCGGACACGGCTTCGAACTCGACGACGTCGATGCCGACGGGGACTCCGACCTAATCCTGGCGAATGCCGACTTCGACACACCCGAGGGCGATGAGGCGATCCTGTGGTACGAGAACCCCGGAACCGGCGCACCGAAGCAAACTCAGCCTTGGGCTAAACACGAGATCTACCGCGGACCCGAGTTCTTTGGGAAGCCGCAAATCGCGATCGCCGACATCGACGGAGACGGCATGTTGGACTTCGTCACCCAGACGCCCGACGAACTGCTCGTCTTCCGGAAGACCCGAACATCCCCACAGCCGGCATGGTCATTGCTGCGTGTAGCGAAGGACGATCGTGCTTCCTGGGCGGCTCGCACGATCCGCATTGCGGACCTGAACGGCGACGGACGCTTGGACATCGTCGGAATGCTCACTCACGACGACGGCTCCCTCCCCCTCGGCAAAGCTTCGGTCTTCTGGATGGAATACGCCGGTGAATCGCCGGGGCGGGACAACTGGACGACTCACGTAGTCAAGTGGAGCCCCGGCTCGGTCATGCAAATGGCGACCTTCGGAGAAAAGTGGGACCAGGCCCACATCGTCGACGTTGACGACGACGGCGACCTCGACATCGTCGCCAATTGCGAGGAGTGGTGGCAGGAAGACGACGGCGAGTACACGTTCTGGTGGGCGCCGTGGAGGGACGCTGAATCCGTCGCGGTGGTTTGGTTTGAGAACCGCTTGAACGAGGAACTCGCCGAGTGCGTGGAAACGGACGGTCGCTGCGAGATGGATGCGGAGACCCCGACCGTCGCCGACGATGGGAGCTGGGTTGAGCGGAGCCGTCTAGACGGAGCCGGCGACAGCCGATACGTGCAAGCCTTCAACTCGCGCGATCCGGCCAAGGAGTACCACGGATATCCTTTCATCTCGGACCCAAGCAACTCACTGCCCCCCGACTGCACTGTCGCCTCGTGTGATCTCGAGTGGGAGGCCACTCGCGGGTCGCGCTACCGAATGCACCTCGACGGCGGGACCTACACCATCGCGGCTCGCGTGCTCGTCCCCGCGCGCTTCGGTGACGGGTTGGGATCAACCCGTTCGGACTCGATGTGGATCGGACTCGACGCAAACGCGCCCCGAATCGTCGGCACGGAGACCGTCGACGCGTGGACCTGGATCACGATTCCCGGAGTGCATCTCGATCCCGGAGAGCACGTCGTCACCCTGAAGGTGAGAGAGCACGGGGTCGCCGTGGACGCGCTGGAAGTCATCCGGGACATGTGAAGCCCGGCGTGCATTCCTAGTCGATGTGCAGAGCGGGGCCGCCGATGACGTCGAGTTCGCCGCGCTCTTCGGGCTCCAGCACCGACAAGCGTCGGCGCGCAGTCACCGCCGTCACCGCGAACACGATTACGAATAGGGACGATGCGACGAGCACGATCGTTGCGCCACTGGCAACATCGAAGTAGTACGAGACGTACATCCCGACGAACCCGCACAGCGCGCCGATGGCGGATGACAGCGTCAGCATCTTGCCGAACGAGTCCGTTAACAGGCGAGCCACGATGGCCGGAATCACGATGATCGCCGCGATCAGCGTCACGCCGAGGATCTGCATGGTGGATACGACCGTCACCGCCAGGATCACCGCGAACAGAGTGTCGTAGCGACGCGCGCTCACGCCGTAGGAGTCGGCAACCTCGGGATCGAACGTCACGAACAGCAGTTGCCGGTAGCGAAGAAACACGATCCCGGCGATCGCGATCGCGGCCACTGCAAGTACCGCCAGCATCTGCGGCGTCACCGCAAGGATGTTGCCGAACAAAGCGGCTTCGAAGTTCACGGTGAAGCGGTGCGCGCGGCTCACGAGCACAATGCCGATGGCGAACGATGCGGTCGTCACGATGCCGATGGCCGCGTCGGCTCCGATCTTGCGGCGCCGCGCGACTGAATTGATCAGCAAGGCCGCGACAATCCCCCACGCGCCGGCACCGGCATAGAAGTTGATGTTCAGTACGTACGAAGCAACTGCACCGCCGAAGATCGCGTGCGAAAGCCCGTGGCCGATGTAAGACATCCGCCGCAACACGACGTATACCCCCACCAGCCCGCACAACGCACCGGCCATCGCCCCTGCCGCGATCGCGTTGCGAAAGAACTCGTTTCGCCACGGCTCCAGCAGCGCCTCCATCACGCCCCCTCGCCCGGCAAGCGGCGCCCCTGCTCGTCGTGCTTATGAGGCGGCGGCTCACCGAAGTGCCAGTCGGGAACGTCGTCGTCGTGCGTCGCGCGCTCGTGGATCTCGCGAAACGCCGTCGGCACGTCGCCGACCAAGAGCATTCCGTCGCGCTCGAAGACCGCCATCTCGGCACCGTACAAGTCGTGCAGCACGGCGCTGGTCAGCACATCCTGCGGAGTCCCTGCGGCGATGATGCGCTTGTTCAGGCACACCAGGCTCGGCAAGTGTGCGGCGACGGTGTTCAAGTCATGGGTCGTCAGCAGGATCGCGATGCCGTCGTGGTTCAAGTCATGCAGCAAGTGCAAGATATCGTGGCGAGTCCTCACGTCGACACCGGCCGTCGGCTCGTCCAACAAAAGCAAGTCGGGACGCCGCAGCAGCGCGCGCCCAATGAACACCCGTTGCTGCTGCCCGCCCGAGAGGTTACGGATCTGGCGGCGTGCAAGATGGCCGATGCCTAGCTTTTCGAGGATCTCGCGCGCCTCTTCGCGCAGCGACGTCGGCGCCCACGGCAGCAAGCGGCGATCCGACGCGCGCCCGAGCAAGACGACTTCCTCGACCGTGACGGGGAAGTTCCAGTCGATCGCTTCTAATTGGGGAACCACGGCCATGCGACACTCGCCGGAGTGCGCGTCGACGCCAAGCGCAACACGGCCGGCCGTCGGGCGCGCCGCTCCCGAAACCAGCTTCAGGAACGTGCTCTTGCCCGCACCGCTCGGGCCGACGATGCCGACGAAGGACCCTTCCGGGATCGCCAGACTGACGTGCTCCAACACGGCCCCGTCACCGTAGGTGAAGGACACGTCGTGGAACTCCACAATTGGATGATGCATCCGTCACCTAATCGTATTGAGCCTCGGTCGGGAAGTCCGCCAGCGCCTCGGGGTTTCCTCCGAGCGCATTCACCATCGTCGTGACGTTGTAGACCATCATTCCCACGTACGAGTGTTGCGGATCGCCCGGATCGCCGGGCAGATCATCGTCGCGCAGAGACGCCTCGTAGCGCGCGCCCGATTCCCGCGCGATTTGCGCGAGCACCGGACTCGGGTAGACCTCCGATCCGAAGATCGCGGGGACCTTGGTCTTCTTGACCTGTGCGATCAGTGCCGCGACCTCGCGCGCGGAGGGTTGCGCGAAGTCCGCCGGCTGAATCGCGCCGATCACGCGCATGCCGTAGTGGCGCGCGAAGTATGCAAAGGAGTCGTGGTAGGTCAGCAGCACACGGTTCGCGGGTGGAATCGTCTCGACGGCGACGGCGATCGCAGCGTCGAGGCGTGCGAGCACCGCGAGGAATGTGTCTGTGTTGGCGCGATAAGTCGCAGCGTTCGTGGGATCGAGAACAACCAAACGGTCACGGATCGCGCGCGCGTACCGTTCGGCGTTCGCCGGGTCCACCCATAGGTGTGGGTTCGGGTTTCCTTCCGACTTCGGGAAGGAGAAGTCGTAGATGAACTCGTCCTTGGCCACGGTCGCGTCGCCCACGAGGAAGATCTCGGCTCCGTCCTTGAGGTTGGCGCGCGCCAGTGCCAGCGTCGGATCTTCCAAGCGCAGACCATTGATCACGACCAGATCCGCCTTCACGAGGATTCGCGCCGAGGCGGGCGTAGGCTCAAACGTGTGTGAGTCCACACCCTCCGGAATGATCCCGGTGACCTCGGCGGCGTCGCCGGCCACGTTGCGAACGATGTCGGTAACCGGCGATACCGTCGCCACGATCAAGAACTTCCCCGACTTGCCCGCAGGGTCCGAAGCCGCGCACGCGCTCGCCCCCAGCGCCAGGACCGCCAGAGCACAGACCATCCGTTTCATACGCCCTCCAACTCCCGGCACTACTTCATCATGCCCACGAGGCATTCGCAGTTGCACACGGCATGCAATAACTTCCAACAAGAAGCGCAGCTTGCGCAGGAATACCCCCAACTAGGGCGAAGTACGCATATCAGAGCGATCGGGAAGGAGAGGGCATGAGACACGGGATGCGCGCGGCCGCCGCAGCACTGCTGGTGACCGCTGCGTTCGTGCCGGAGATCGGGCACGCCGGAACCGCTGCCGCCCCGGAGTGTTCGGGACAGGTGGTTGGCGAAACCACAGCCTCATGCTCGGTCACATTCCAACTCCCCGACGACGCGGTGTTCGCATCCCTGGTCGATACCCACGCCGGGTTCCACGCCGGCCTCGACGTCACCGGCCGTGTTGCCTTGAAGTGGACCGACCAGACCGGTCGAATCGTCGTGGAGTACTCCTGTCCCGCGGCCGGAAGCTCCCCCGTCGGCGTTACCGAGGTGACGCGCGCCTTGTGCGACGAAACCGTGCCGATGGCCGAGGAATTCACGCCCGGCACCCAGACGCTGGTTGTCACCGTCGTCGAAGTCCAGGGCTGCCCCGCGAACGGATGCACGTTCCACGGCCGGCTCGCTCTTCACGATTCCGGCGACTTGTTCTGAAACCAAAAGAAAATGGCCCCCCTCGTGGGGGGCCGCAAGTGCTGCCTAGAGCGTGATTCCGAGGGACGCCGCGCACTCGCGCAGCGACGGGTTCTTGCGGTCTTTGTCCGACACAATCATCTCGCCGTCGGTGATCGGCCACTCGATCGCGAGGTCGGGATCGTCGAAGGCGACCGCGGGATAGACAAGGCCGGCCTGCCAGTGCGCGTCCACCAAGTAGCTGTAGACCGCCGTGTCGCTCACGGCTTGGAACGAGTTCCCGAAGCCCTTCGGCACGTACAGCGCCACCTCGGGCGTGAGCGTGAATGCCTGGTGCGCCCCGAACGTGGTGCTCTCCGGCCGCAGGTCCACGATCACCGAGAAGGCTTCGCCGTGCTGGACGTGAATGAATTTGTTCCAGGGCTCGGCGTGGATTCCGCGCAGCGCCCCGCGCACATTCGCCGAGACGTTTTGCTGTACCGGCACAAAACCGTCCAGCCCCATCGGCCCCATTCGCTCGGCGTGGTAGACCTCTCGGAAATGCCCGCGCTCGTCCGGGTGAAGCGTCAGTTCGAAAAGCAACACCTCGTCGAGCACGGTCACTGGTGAAACACCACGCCGCGCTGCAGCGCGGCGAGAATCGAGGCCTTGAGTTTCGACGCAGGAGTTCCGGCGTCCGTCCACCATCCGACCAGACTGTCGTAGGTCATCGAGCCTTCGTTGATGTACATGTTGTTGACGTCGGTGATCTCCATTTCGCCGCGCGCCGAGGGCACGCACTGGCGGATGAAGTCGAACACGCGCCCGTCGTACATGTAGCACCCGGTCACCACCAAGTTGCTCTTAGGCTCGGCAGGCTTCTCCTCGATCCCGGTGATCTTGCCGTCCTCGACCGAGGCGACGCCGAAGCGGCGCGCGTCCTCCAACGCGACCTCTTTCAGCAAGATCTTCGCGCCCTTCTCTTGCCCGGCGAACGCGCGCACGTACGGGCCGATGTCGTCTTGGAAGATGTTGTCCCCAAGGATCACGACGACGGGTTCGCCGCGCGCGAAATGCTCGGCTTTGCTCAGCGCGTCGGCGATCCCCCCCTCGCCGCCCTGGTACGCAAAGCTCACGCGGATCCCCAGATCCGACCCGTCGCCCATCAGTTTCTGGAACTGCGCGATCTGGTCGCCGGTGACGACCATGACGTCTTCGATGCCGGCGCGCGCCAGCGTGCGGATTGGGTAGTACACCATCGGCTCGTCGTACACATCGAGCAAGTGCTTGTTGACGACCTTGGTGACCGGATGAAAGCGGGTCCCGAGTCCTCCGGCGAGCACGATCCCCTTCATGACTTCACCTCATCGCGATCGGCGTAGATCGCCTCAGCGTCTGCGACCAGCGGCGCCCACCACCGCTCGTTGGCTCGATACCACTCGAGCGTATCGGCAAAGGCCGACCACACATCGGTGGCCGGACTCCACCCCAGCGCGCGCGCGCGCGTCGCGTCCACCGCGTAGCGCCGGTCGTGGTCGGGCCGGTCGTAGGCGGTGAAGACCAATCGGTCCTCGGGCAACTTCAAGTACTCGAGCATCCAGCGCACAAGATCGACGTTGCGAACCTCAGGTGCGCGCTCAGGGCCAACGTTCAAAACCGCGCCGGGTTCAGCGGCCTGAAGGAACAAATCCAGGGCGGCGCAAAGATCCCCCACCGGCAACCAGTCACGCACGTATCCTCCGTCGCCCCAGACCGGAAGCTGCTGTCCGCGCAGCGCGCGGATCGCCCATCGGGGGAAAGCCTTCTCGGGGTGCTGGTAGGGACCGAAGCAGTTCGTCGGCCGCACCACCACAAGGGGAAGCCGACCGGTGTACGCGCGCGCCAGATCGTCGGCAAGGGCCTTGCTTTGCGCGTACGGACTCGTCGCGCGCCCCTCGGCCGGTTCCTTGTCCTCTTCGCGGTACGGGTCGCCCGGACACGGACCGTAAACCTCGTCGGTCGAGATGTGGATCACGATCTTCGGGTCCACTTTGCAGAGCGCGTCGAGCACCACGCGGGTGCCCTCGACGTTGGTCCGGTGGAACACGTCACCGGCGTTCTCGCTGCGAGTCACGTGTGATTCGGCCGCGAAGTGAACGACCGCATCGGGACGGAACTCCCCCACGATGCGCGCGACCTCATCGGCGTCGGCAATGTCGGCCCGCTCATGCACGTAGCGCGCGGCATCGACCCCTTCCAAGCGCCGCGGGTCGCCGGCGTAGGTCAGCACGTCGATGTTTCGCACTTCGACATCGCGGCTGTCCAGCAAATGCCGGACGAAGTTCGATCCGATGAACCCGCAACCGCCGGTTACCAAGACACGCTGAAGATCTCTCACTACCGTCCTTCCGCCGGATCTGACGATTCTATGCGAACGTTCACATCCATCAGACATGACTGCAGGTGCGGCAAGTCCTCCGTCAAGGTCCGCCACAGGATCTCGTAGTCGATCCGGTGATAGATGTGATCCACGAGAATGCGGATGTCTCGCAGGTCATCCCACGGCACATCGCCCGCCGCGAACATGACGTCCTCCGGCAACCGACCGGCAGCGTCGGCAACCCTGCCGATGATCGCCTCCCCTGCCAGTCGAAGCAACCGGTCCTCATCCCATGCGGGCTTGCCGCGTGCCACCAACTCGGCGGCCGCCGCCACCGCGTCCAGGATGTCCGCAAGAACAGCGTCCACGCGGCGGCGATCCATCCTCGCGGCCGTCAGAGCGCAACCGCCTCATCGCGAATCGCAGAGTCCCGCGAAAGGAGTCCCGCGGAGGACACCACATCGACCTCGACACCGAGCAGATCCTTGAGTGCCCGCCGAAGGCGCACTTGATCAAACAGCGAGCCTGCGGCGTCCATGTCCACAAGCAGATCGACATCCGAGTCGAGGCCGTCCTGCCCACGCGCGACCGAACCGAACACGCGAACGTTCGAGGCGTGATGCTCGGCGGCAATCGCCTCGATTTCCGCCCGATGCTTGCGAAGCAAACGGCCGAGCCGTGTCGCGCTCTGGGTCGAAGATCGCACCTTGGAACTTCCAAGCTGTCGCCCCGCCGCGCGGAGGATTCTGTCCAGCGTGTCAACCGTGGGGGTCTTGGCGCCGGATTCGTAGGCGGCGACGGCGGACTGCGAGGTCCGCGCCCGACGCGCGAGTTCAGCCTGCGTCAGGCGCGCCTCCAGCCTCGCCCGGCGTATGAGTTCAGGCCCGATTCCCACGTTCGGCATTATATCCCCTTGGATATAATGCCTTCTAGGGTGGCTGCAGGCTTAGTAGCGAACCACCAGGTCGAGGTCCCGCAACAAAGGCCCCGAAAACCGCAGGATGCGGCCGTTTTGGCGCAGCAGATCCGTCGCCTCGGTGACGCGCGCGCCCGCCGGCAGCTCGATCACCAGATCCAAGTCGTCGGGCACCAGACTGGGCTGGCGAAACACCCGTAGGCGAAAGACCCCCGGCGAGGTCTGCAGCGTCCCGGTGAACGAGCGCTTCACCGTCCGTCCCGGCTCCACGTCCAGATGCAGGGCTTCCTGCCTGCCGGTCCCCCACACCCGAAGGTCGGTGTGAAACACGCCGTCGGCCGGATACCCGAGCACTCGTGCAGGCAGTTCCGCCGGATCGGCGTCGTTTCGAATCGACAAGGCCAGCGACGTCTGCGCGCGCCCGTCGGCGCCGATCACCACGCCATAGCCGATCGTACGCTTCGTGACCGAGCCCAACTTCTGACCGTACGAACTGTTTCCGACGACCGCGAGCAACCCACTCGGATCGCCGAACGACCCAGAGACCCCGAGGCCTACAAGCGTCCGCTGATCCTGTTCGTAGGGTGACCAGATCAAAACGTGCTTGTCGTGCGCCGCGTCCCCCAAGGCGCGCGCCAGTCGAAGCAACGGCACCTTGCCGTCCGTCAAACGGCTGAACAAAGAATCCACCAACCGCCGGTTGAAGTCCTGGCGATCGAGCAGATCCGGGTGGCGCGCGTAGATGTCGCGCGCCATGTACATCGGCAGCCCCGCTTCGGTCATAGTCTCGCCGCGCACCGTCGTCGGGCCGCCGGCCGCCAGCAGCTTGGCCAGAGCGTTCGCATCCAGCACCGTCACCGAGTCCACCGCAACCCCGTGGGCCTCGCGGTAAAGCCCCCGCATTCCCGCGGCCGCCTCTGGGAAGTCCGGCGACTCGTTCACGACAAACGCAACCTGCCCGAGCCCCCGCGGCAGTTGCGCGTCATCCTCGGAGGACACCAGCTCCAGGTCCCCGCGGTTCGCCGTCATCAACACGAGCGCGTTGACCGCGCCCCCGGTCGCGCGCGGCTCCGCGCCGTTTTGGATCACGAACAAGTGCTTGCGCGCGCCGTCGAACCCGAGCATCGCGCGCGCCAGCGGAATCCCGGCCGCCATCTTGCGCGCGGTCGGCTCCGCGTCGTCCAGCTCCGCAAGGAGCCTGGCTCGCGCATCGGCGATCGGGGGCAAGACGCCGCTGCTCGGCGCGCGCCGCACCACCGTGCGGGCCGCATCGAAGGCATCCAGCGCGCGCTTGGCGGAACGCCCGAGCCCATCCCAATCAATGCCCGCGAGCGTCCGGGAAACATCCCCCTTGGAATCCGAGAACGCCCGCGCGCTCTCCAGCGCATCGCGCGCGCCGACCGCCACGCGCTCGGCCGCCTCCGCCAGCGCGCTCGTCGCGCGCACCGAGCGCCCCAGATACGGGATCAGTCCAACCGCCCGAAGTTGCGCAGAATCGATCGCCCGGCGCGCGCTTCGCAAGGACGCCGCGGCGCGCGCCAGGTCGGTGCGGGCAGCGTCGATGTCCGCGGCGGCCGCGTGTGCGCGCGCCGCCTCCAGCGCGTCGCGACCCGAGAACAGATCGCGCGCGGCGACGAAGGCGGTCGCCGCGAATCCGGCCACAAAGACCAACGCAATGCCGACAGCAAGCGGCGCGATGAGGCGACGGGGCCTTCCCGGCCCGCCGACAGACCAACTCGGGTTCAATTGCGTCCTCTCAACCAAGATGTGCGGAGATAGTAGGCGACAGAAGACCTCGACAGATGTCCCGACCCAGACTGCTCCGACCCGGCCAACTCGTGAGTTGAGGGCGCCTTGGTGGTCGCGCGCGCGCATGCTCGCGACCTTCCCTTCCTTCGCCGACGGTCCGTGGCGGCCTCAGCCTGACGGGACGATCTCGAAGGATGCGACGTGAGACGGACGCAGCATTCGGAAGTGACGCTCATCGAGCGTGGCGATCACCCGCTCCCCTACACGCTCGGCGACGGCCACCGTGAGCGCGTCGGTGTAGTCGAGTCGCGCGTCCAGGTAGCGCCTGCAAAGGTCGCGGGCGCGCGCGCGATCGAGCGGCGTCGAGACTTCGACGACGAGATCGGTGTCCACGGATTCCAGGAATGCAGCCGCGATGCCCCACCCGGCGCGCTTGGCGATCAAGTGGTGCGCCTCGGACAGGATCGCGTCCGTGACGATCTTCTCACCGGGCTGCACGAGCAGCTCGCGCGCGGCAGCGTGCGCCGGCGCCCTCGGGTCCGCCGCGGCGACCAAGACGCTCGCATCGGCTATCAAGATCCCCGCTCCGGCCGGTCCAGGCCCTTCTTGTATTTGCGGTCGAGCGCCTCGTCGAGCGTCCGCTCGTAGGTCTCGTCCTCGGCCGGCCCCCGCACCGCGCGGCCTTTCCCGACCCACAGGTGGAGCTTGGAAGTGTTTCGGGCGACCAGGTACGACTCGAGTGCCTCGCGGACGACCGCCGACTCGGCCTTTCCCTCGGCCCGGGCCGCGCGCTCGAGCGCGCGCGCGACATCGTCCGGCAGGCTGAACGTCTTGCGTATCGTCATACCGTGCAGTATGACTGCACACCCTACGATGGGGCAAGCACCTGGCGCAGTCTGACGACGAACGCGCCTGGGGTCTGGATGCGGATCACTCCGGGGGGCGGCGTGAAGTCGGAGGTGTTGAACGTGATGAGCGCCTGGCAGCCCGCATCGACCGCGGCAACGAGAATCGGGAGATCCTTCGGATCGGCCTGACTGGATCGCTCGACGAGATGATCGTCAAGCGGATCTTCCACCCAGCGGCATGCGGCACGAGCCAAGAGGTTGAACGCAGGCAAGGCCGACGGAAGATTGGCTCGAATATTGCGTTCCGCCTCCGCCTTGGCTTGAGCAGATGACACGAGATCGAGCCCTGAACCCCGGGCGAGAAGAAGGGCGGCCAGGATCGCCGATGGACCTCCGGCGAGATTCGGCGGGAAACCGGATCAGGCGGCGAATCGGAACGGGAGTCGAAGGTCTAGGCCGAACCGATCGCGCAGTTGCGCGAGATCAACCTCGCCGAGTGTCGGATAGAGGATCTCAACGCCGACCAGACCCCCTGCCTCGTCGAGGTCGACGTGGAGCCTGTCGCTGACTTCGACGGTTCGGTGGACTGCAGGCTCCGGATCCGACGCGAGAAGCACGTACAGGGCATCCGCCTCTTCGTCGTATGTGTACATGGCCATGCTTACTCCTCCCGCCAAATCGTGATGACGATTCGTCGCCGTTCGTCGAGCACCACGATGAGGACAGTATCGCCGTTGTCTACTCGGAGTCGAGAGTTCCAGGCGCGCCAGGAGGCAGTTCCCGGAACCCTTACGCGGGCTGGGAGGCGATGAACTCTGCGGTGCGCGGATTGGTGGAGCAAACGTGCGAGCACCTGTCGAAAGCAGTGACCCGGACCCCTCCGCCGCGTGAGCGTCGCTACAGTTCTTCGATGTAGAGGATCTGCAATCTGCCGTTCGGGGCGACCTTCCACACGACCTCAACAGTCGTGCCGGGAACGCGACTGGAATACGCAAGGCGCCCATCGTGCGTTTCGGTGTCGGTGGATTCGATGTCGCTTTCGTCATCGGAGCAAAGTGGCCCCATGATCCAGGCAAGGACTTTGCGAGCAAGCGTCTGGTCTGGATGTTGACCCAACCACTCTTGCGGTTGATCCAGGAACCGAGGAAGCACTTCCACCCGCTACGCGAGGTGAGGGTACTTGCGGACGAGTTCATCTGCGTCGATGCCTGCCTCAGGATCCTCGGCGAGGTCCATCATCCGGACGAAATCGGGGTTGTCCGGGAGTTCGGCGGCAAAGCGCGCCTCGCGGAGGCGCTCTTCGGCCTCGCGCAGACGCGCACCAACGCTCTTTGAACTCATCACTCCGAGCGTGCCAGCGCCTCTCCCACGTGTCAACAGCACCCTCGGCATTTCGCCCGTCACCGGAAGAGGAAAGCGCCGCATTGAGGACCATTCCCCCTCTCCCGCTGCAGCGATCAGAACGCGATCACGATTCCAGACCCCGTGGCGGAAGCGCCACCACGCCCCGCGAATCGAAGAAGTGGACGGTCTGCCGAAACCCGCGAACCCCATCAGTGCCTCCCGTGACCGGAAGGCGCGATCTTAAGCGTCTGTGGATGGCACGCAAGAACGAGAAGAGCGGGAAGGTCCTTGGACCCTTACGCACCGTCTTCGGGCGGGACAAAACAAGGGGCGAGATTCCGCCGCGCGCGACGGGCGGGGTTCGGAAAGCGACCGATGGTACAGTCATGCCCATGACAACCGGCGCTCTTTCCCGGGAGGAGGCGGTTCGACTCCTGGTCGCGTCCGCACCGCAGATCTACGCGCTAGGCGTCGAACGGCTCGCCCTATTCGGCTCGGTCCTGCGCGGAGATGCCCGCCCCGACAGCGACGTGGACCTCCTCGTTCAGTTCTCGCCCGGCGCCAAGACGTTCGATCGGTTCTTGTCGCTTTCGGAGCTTCTCGAGGAACGGCTCGGCCGCCGTGTCGAACTTGTCACGACCGAAGCGCTTTCTCCGTTCATCGGGCCGCGTATCTTGGCAGAGGCGCAGGATGTCCTTCGAGCCGCGTGATTACCTTCACCACCGTTGTGTTCTCGTATCGCGCAAGGTATATTGCGTGATATGAGAACGGCTGCGCCTCCGCTCCTGCCCATCTTCCGGTCGAAGCTCCAGGGGGAACTTCTCGCGGCGCTGCTCCTGAACCCCGAGCGAGAAGAATCCCTGACCGAGTTGGCTGCCCGCCTAGGGGCCGACGTAGCCACGGTGCAGCGGGAGGTGAGCCGCCTGGAGCGGGCGGGAATCCTAAAGACCCGGCGAGTCGGGGCCACACGGTTGGCATCAGCGGATGCGCGCTCCCCGATTAGCGCCCCCCTCACCGAGATTACGCTCAAGACCTTTGGGCCGGGCGCAGTTCTGGCGGCGGCGTTCTCGACCGTTGGGGGAATCGATGAGATCTACATTTTCGGATCTTGGGCCGCGAGGTATCTCGGTGTGAAGGGGCCGCAGCCTCAAGATCTCGACGTCCTGGTGGTCGGCAGCCCGGAGCGCGCGGAGGTCTACGCCGCAGCGCTGCGCGTCGAGCACCGCCTCGGGCTTCCGGTCAATCCCACCATTCGATCGAGCAACGCATGGCGAGTCGCGCGCGACGGGTTTGTCACTCAACTCCGCTCAGCTCCTCTCGTGCGCGTGGCTCACGGTGAAGCGTCATGAGGTGGGAACACGGACGGCCGGTGATCGAGCGTCTTCTCGCTGCCGGCGAGTTGCAGAGGGTCACCCCGGCCAGGAATTCGGCGGAGGCTCTCTTGCGTATGGCGCGCAGCCACCTCTCCTCGGCGAGCGCCGTCAGGGACAGCGACCCGGAGGGCGCCTACGCCGCACTCTACGACGGCGCGCGCAAAGCCTGCGCATCCCTCCTCGAGGTCCAGGGACTGAGGGCCACGAGCCGGGGCGGGCACATCGCGATCCGTGATGCGGTCCTCGCGCAGTTCGCCGAGCTTACCGGCGGAGCGGCACTGCGGACGCTCGACAGATTGCGGCGACGCCGCAACGACATCGAGTACCCACAAGGCGAATCGGGCATCGATGCCGACGAGATCGACGAGGCGTTGGCTCGGGCACACGAGATCGTCGCTTACGCCGAGCAGATCGTCGAGCACCTGCCGGTCTTCTGACCCGTGGGACCACAGCGAAGGCGTGTGTGGATGGCGTGCAAGAACGAGAAAAGCGGGAAGGCAGAGGCAGGGGGCCAAAGCGGTGGGCGAAGAACCGGCGGTCAGTGTCCGCGAGGCCGCGGACGGATCGTCAACTTAGCGCGCGCGGATGACCGAACTCGCCGCAGTTCGCGGCGGATCGTGTTCGGAGGCCGCTGGACGCGCGAGTGCTCCTCGCGGACCTTTCGCATCCCGGCCGGGAAGACGACAAGTGTTCTTTCGCCCGGAAGAGCGGCCGACGGAGCAAGCACCCCTTCGAATCCGATCGACCTCGCTGCGTCGGCGATCTCCTGGCATAGCGAACGGTCGTCGCCAATGAGGTCGACTTCCTCCACGCCGAGGAGAGCACGCACCGTCGGGTCGGTCAGGTCCAGCGCATTCAGGTTTCGGACTGCCGCCTTGCCGACCCGTCGTCGAACTTCGAAGAACGATAGCTCCAGTGAGGCGTGATGCCGAAAGAGCTCCCCCCATGCCGCACGCTCCTTTGATGACGCGTACCAAGCGCCATCATCTCCCTCGCGGTGATAGCGGCCGTCGCCTTGCGCAGGAGATGCGAACGACAAGAACGAGCTTCCGGTCGGCCCTTGATGCCAGAACGCGCCGGTGATCTGCAAGGCCGGCAGCCCGGCAAGTACTCGGGCGAAGGCACGCGTTCGGCGAGAGGCGGACATCTAGTGTCCCCGCCGGGTCACACATGCGTCGTGCCATTGCCCCGCAGACGATGAGCGGCTAGACGTACGCCCCGTCGACGAAGGACGCAGCAGCCGCGCGCACGAGATCCACCTTCCCGTGGGCCAAGAGTTCGATCGGTGTTTGCCCGTCGAGGAGGCGATTGCGGGCCCGCAACCACTGGCCCACGCCACGAGCGGTGAGGGAATCCTGGAGAATGAGCACAACCTCTCGAAGATCACTCAGGCGCCCCTCATGAGTGGGGCGAATCGCCGAGGTCTTGGCCCAGTTGCGGATCGAACGCTCCGAGGCGCCCGTGGCGGAAGCGATATCTTTCTGCGTGAGGCCAAAGCGCCTGAGGCTGCTGACGACATCGCGCACTTCGACCGCCCGATCCAAGGTCGTCGTCATCGCTCGCACCTCCACTCCGACCATCGCCCGCAGGGAGCGGACCCCGACCGCTGGACTCCCCCGGCCGCCGACATCCTCGCGTCCGCCCAAACGCTGGGGCCAGGACGAACTTCCTAATAGCTTTCCGGTGCAGTTGCCTCATATGTTGCCGGTATTACTACCGCCTGTCAAGGGTCATCGAGATGCCCGGCCCTTCTTCAGGACGCGGATGAGATCCTTGCCTTGAGCGCCGGGAGCCTACCGCTCACGACGCGCGAACTGTCACGCGGTCTCGTTCCGTCAACGGTACCGGCCAGCCGTGATCGCGCATGGACTCGAGGTAACCCTCGATGGCCTCTTTGG
Source organism: Actinomycetota bacterium (assembly GCA_041658565.1). Taxonomy (NCBI): domain Bacteria; kingdom Bacillati; phylum Actinomycetota; species Actinomycetota bacterium. The sequence continues at coordinate 213,356 of JBAZZY010000001.1, forward strand.
CCATCGACAACGCTTCTTCACGGGTCTCGCCTTCGGTCACGACGTCCGGCAACTCAGGAACGAATACGGTAAAGCCGCCCTCGGACTGAGGGATCAGCACAACCTCGACTTCCCGCTCCCGCCTCATGGTCGTCACCTCGTCTCGCTCTTCCCGCTTCCTCGACCCTGCCCGGCCTCCGGCCGTTCACCAAATCGAGTGAGCCGGTCAGTCCCACAAGTCTAGATCCCTCTTCCCCCCCCGCCACAGACTTGACGTCCGGTTCGAGGCGAGCACGAAAAGCTTGTAGTCGGTCAGATCGAACCAGGGAGAGCCACGAATTCTTCGATCGTGAGATCGCAACTGCGCAGAATCTTCGTCATGGGCCCAGGGCCAATCGTTTCGCCCGAGTGCACAGGGACCCGCCTCAGGGGACCCCGTCAGATCGCACGCGGCAGTCAATTTCGATCGAAGAAAGTCGTGCGCACCCTCCGCAACAACGCCCTCGCCGGCTCGATGGGTCGCGTCGGTGCGTGCGCCGACAACGCCGCGATGGAATCGTTCTTCGCGCTGCTGCAGAAGAACGTTCTCAGCCGCCAGCAATGGAAGACCAGAGAGGAGCTGCGACTCGCGATCGTCATCTGGATCGAACGCACCTATCATGGCCGCCGCCGCCAACGCGGCCTCGGGCGGCTAACTCCCGTAGAGTTTGAGGCCGTGTACGAAGGAGCCCTTGCAGCGTGAAAGGCTCACAAGCTACGAGTCAACCAGATCGGGGGCAGTCCCCTATCTACTGTCAGCGCAACAAACACATCTCTGCGAAACACTTGGTTATCTAGGACACTTGCAACGTTGCCGGAATCGCAATACGCCGTACCACAGCGAAGAAGCTTCAAGCCTTCGTTGGAATAATAGGCAATTACGGGCATACCATCGGCGCCAAATGCCAGGGACGAATACTGGCCCACCTGACTAGCTACGGTATTTATGGTTACAACAGCGGCGGCTTCGGCCGGAGAGCCAGCCAGAACTGCAGGCACCATGACAAGCATTGTCAAGAGGCGAAGCTTGAACATTTGACTCCCCTTTCGACACCGTCAGCGTGAGGAATTCGAGCCCGGGACAAGTCCTCACTATCCTCTCCGTCGACGCAGCACGCGCTCCTTCGACGCAGCACGCGCAATGTCCTTCTTCTCCACCAATCGCCGGGGATGGTGATGTCCCGACCTCCCCGGTTCGATGCCGCGCGCGCTGCATGCGGCATGCCAAGACCCGCGAAATGCATCAAGCGCCTCCCGTGACCGGAAGGCGCGATCTTAGGCGTGTGTGGATGACGTGCTGGAACGAGAAGTGTGGGAAGGCTCTTGGGGTCCTTACGCAGGTTGGGAGGCGATGAACTCTGAGGTGCGCGCGACGGCTTCGGCGATAGTGACCTTGGGCTCCCAGCCCAGGTCGCGGCGCGCGCGCGAGGCGTCAAGGCAATTGGCCTGCAACTCCCCCGCGCGCGCCGGCGCGAAGTTCGGCTTACCCCGGTACCCGGTCGAGGCAGCGCACAGCTCCCAAAGCTCCAGCACCGAGGTCTGCACTCCGGTCCCGATGTTGTAGACACCCGAGCCCTTGGTGGTCGCGCGCGCAAAGGCCTCGGCAACATCGCCGACGAAGACGAAGTCCCGGGTCTGGGATCCGTCCCCGTAGATGGTGGTCTCGCGGCCCTGCAGCATCGCCTTCAAAAAGATCGCCACCACACCGGCCTCACCGTGGGGGTCTTGGCGCGGCCCGCACACGTTACTCAGCGCCATCACCGCCGAGTCCATCCCGTGGATCGCGCGATAGAAGTTCAGATAGTCGCCCAGGACCTTCTTTGAGATCCCATACGGCGAAGCCGGACGGCCCGGATCGTCCTCGGTGATCGGAAGGCGCTCGGAGTCCCCATAGATGCAGCCCCCCGAAGACGCGACCACCACCTTTCGAACCCCGGCGGCGCGCGCGGCCTGCAGCACGTTCAAAGTTCCAAGGATGTTGATGCTCGCATCCAAGACGGGATCGGTAACCGAAACCCGAACGTCGATCTGCGCCGCCAGGTGCGCCACAACGTGCGCGCCCTGCAAGATCCCCGCGACTTCGTCGGAGCGAATATCGGCCTCGTGGATACGCAAGCGTCCGGTGGCTTGCGCTAACGCAAGGTTCCCAAGCGACCCCGACGAGAAGTTGTCAAGGACGACGAGGTCATGTCCGTCGGCAAGGAGGCGGTCGGTCAAGGTGCTGCCGATGAACCCGGCTCCGCCGGTCACAAGTGCGGTCTCGTTCAAAGCGTGGTCTCCATCGAAGGGATGCTAGCGGGTGCCGCAGACAACCGTGGTCGCCCGCAGCGCGACGCGAAGAGCGATGCCGTCGTCGGTGCAGACGATGATCTTTCAGCCCGTCAGGCCCGTGTCGGCTTGGGGACCGCCGATCTCGAAGCGCCCGGTGGGATTCACGACGAGCTTGTAGCCGTCAAAGTCCAGGCCGATGTCGTGAAGGATCGGCGCATCGTCAGATGCTCAGCGAGGGAGGCGTTCGATGTGTCTGAGCCAGACAACGCGCTCACCCCATGCCACGAACCAGGTGACAACGACCTCTCCGACGAAAACGATCACCTCGTTGAGTTGACTGCCGGGAACAAGTGTTCCCTATACGCCGACGGGGTCCCTCTGCAACAACTCGACGAAGTCGATCATCGCTGCTCGATCCGATCTGCTGTCCTCAGAGGCGAGATAGGCCTCAAGAACCTCATGACCTCGCAAGCCGAACGGGGTGTCAGGGATCTTTGTTGCCGTGGTCGCATTCGCGCTGGGACTGCCGGCCGCCGGTCAGGCTCAGGATCCTCTCTCCAACGTGACCAGCGAGTGCTCTCAAGTCATCGCCAAGGGCGGAACCGCGTCATGTACCTCGCTGCAGTACATCGATGACGGACGCTACATCTCGGCCATCAACACCAGCGCGAACTTCCACGATGCCGGCGCGCGCGGGTGGCTCACCATCGACTGGTACGACGCCGAGAACAAACTCGTCGCAAGCTACGGGTGCATGGGCGTCGGGCTTCCCGGCAACGGCCTTGCCGACGTGTCGCGTGGAAACTGCACCCAATACGGCGGCGCGCGCGCGACGTACGCACCAGGCATGTCGACCATCGTCGTGACTGCGTGGAATGAATGGTGTCCGGCGGATAGCTGCACGTTCCACGGCAAGGTCCGCCTGAGCGCCATCGACGCCGTTCTGTAGAGCGCCTCCGATTCCCCGATGCGCTGTCGCACACATGCTACACTTGTGGCATGAGCGAGGTCGCGTCCCGCGAGCTGCGCAACAACACACGCGCGCTGCTTGAGCGCGTCGAAGGCGGCGAGGCGATCACCCTCACCGTCGACGGCCGCCCGGTCGCGGTTCTGCAGCCCATCGGGCGGCGACCGCGTTGGCTAAGCCGTGACGAGTTCGTACGCCGAATCGTCCCCCACCAGGCAGACCCGGGGTTGAGGCGCGAACTCGCGGAACTGGCGCCCGACACCACGGACGACCTGTGAGCCAAGGACTCGCCGACACCACGGTCTTCATCGCGCGCGAGTCCGGCCGCCCCCTCGCGATCGACTTGCTCCCCCACGAAATCAGCGTGTCGGTCATCACCATCGGAGAACTGCGTGCGGGGGTCCTCGCAGCGACCGATGTCGAAACGCGCGATCGACGTCTGGCGACCCTCACCCAGGCCCTGGCACTGGACCCGACCCCAATCGACGGGATGGTTGCCGAGTCGTGGGCCAAGCTCCGCGTGCAGTTGCGGGAAAGCGGGCAGCGAATGCCCGTCAACGACTCGTGGATTGCCGCGACCGCCCTTGCACTCGGGGTGCCGATCGTCACCCAAGACGACGACTACGTTCGCATTCCCCATCTCGAAGTCATCAAGGTCTAAGCGCGCGCTTGCCGATCCGGGCCTGGCATCTCAGCCGGGCGACGGACTCCTCATGAACGGACCAGACCAAGAAGACAATCGGAATCCCGGCAAGAGATACGTTGGTATATACTTACACCGACTAGAGACCCGGAAAGATGACGCTGTTCGACTGGGATGTACATAACCAGAGGCACGTCCGCGACCACCTCGTGGAACCTGCGGAAGCCGAGCAGGCTCTCGCAGACCCCGGTCGGATCGGTGTGGGCGCCTACTCGGTCGCAGGCGAACGGCGCTGGGCGCACCTGGGAGCCACCGAGGCCGATCGGATCCTCTTCGTTGTGTACACGCGCCGAGGTCGACGTCTCCGCGCCGTCACGGCGCGCGACGCCAGTGACCGCGAGAAGCGGCGCTACCGGAAGCGAGGGAAGTAGGCGTGGCTAAGACCAAGCGGGGCATGAAAACCGTCCACAAGTGGGATGAGGTGCCGGCCTTCACATCCGAGGAAGAGGAGTCTGGGTTCTGGGCCACGCACGAACTGGGCGACGAGTTGCTCGCGGCGATGACCCCTGATGCTGACAAGAGCCTGCCTGCTCCCCGCCCGCGGACACGTCCGATCGCTGTCCGCTTCGACGAGAGCACGCTTCGGCGCATCAGGGCGCTTGCGGCCCGTCGCGGTACCGGATACCAGACGCTGCTTAAGGAATTCGTTTCCGAGCGGTTGTACGAGGAAGAAAAGCGGGACGGAATCGTCGGCGGTTGACGGGGACTCGAGGAGCAGGACATGAGCGAGATCATCTTCCTCGTTGAAGATGCCCCGGAGGGCGGCTTTACAGCCCATGCCTTGGGACATGAGATCTTCATGCAGGCGGACAGCTTGGAAGAGCTGAGAGTTGCGGCGAGGGACGCGGTTCGCTGTCACTTCGACGAAGGTGAAACCCCGGCGCTGATCCGTCTTCACTTCGTGCGCGACGAGGTCATCTCTGCTTGAAGCTCCCGCCGGCGCCCTCGGAATGAGCCGGTGGGGCGCGCGCGGTAGGCTTCAGGCGCCATTTACGAGGAGGCTTTTTTCATGACTGTCTCGAACCAGCCCGACCGACTGCAGACCGCCGGTGGATCCGTCGGTTTTTACCCGCTGACGCGCGCCGCCGACGAAACCCGCCTTGCGCAACTCCCCTACGTCGTGCGGATCTTCCTTGAGAACGTGCTGCGGCACGAGGGGACCGGGGCGGAGTCCCTCGACGTTCTTTTGGGCTGGCCGAAGATCTCTGAGTCTGAGTTCCCCTACCGTCCCTCGCGCGTAGTTTTGCAGGACTTCACCGGGGTGCCGGTCGTGGCCGACCTCGCCGCGATTCGCGCTGCGGTGGCGCGCGCGGGCGGCGACGTAAACAAGGTCAACCCGCAGGTTCCCGTGGACTTGGTCATCGACCACTCGGTGCAGGTGGACGCGTTCGGCACGTCCGACGCCTACGCGCGCAACGTGGACCTGGAGGTCCAGCGCAACGGCGAGCGCTACCAGTTCCTTCGCTGGGCCCAAGGCGCCTTCGACAACTTCGGCGTGGTGCCCCCGGGAACCGGGATCGTTCACCAGGTGAACCTGGAGTTCCTGGCGCGCGTCGTCGCGACTCGTGACGGCGTCGCTTTCCCCGACACGCTGGTCGGCACGGACTCGCACACGACCATGATCGGCGGCGTGGGCGTGCTGGGTTGGGGCGTCGGCGGCATCGAGGCCGAGGCCGCCATGCTCGGCGAAGCCGTGAACATGCTCGCGCCGGACGTCCTGGGCGTGCGTTTGTCGGGTTCGCTGCCCGAGGGCGCGACCGCAACAGACCTCGTGCTGATGCTGACGCAGATCCTGCGCGCGCACGGCGTGGTCGGGCGCTTCGTCGAGTTCGTCGGCCCGGGGCTCGCGGCGCTGTCGGTTCCGGACCGCGCGACCGTCGCGAACATGTCGCCGGAGTACGGCGCGACCGAGGGCTTCTTCCCGATCGACGAGCAGACCTTGGCGTATTTGCGCGGCACCGGACGTCCCGAGGACCTGGTGGACTTGGTCGAGCGCTACTCCAAGGCGCAGGGTCTGTTCCGCGCGGACGGTGATCCCGAGCCCGACTACGCCGACCTGATCGAGTTCAATCTGTCCACGGTGGTGCCGAGCCTGGCGGGTCCGCGCCGCCCGCAAGACCGCGTCATTCTGCCCAAGGTCAAGGACTCGTTCCGCGAGGCCCTGCCGTCCTACAAGGCCGACAAGTCCACCGAGCCCGCCTCGACCACCATCGAAGTCGGCGGCAAGCCGGCGACACTGGGCGACGGGTCGGTCGCGATCGCGGCGATCACCTCGTGCACGAACACGTCCAACCCGTCGGTCTTGCTGGGTGCCGGACTGCTGGCGCGCAACGCGGTCGCGCGCGGCCTGAAGGTCTCGCCCGCGGTGAAGACGTCGCTCGCGCCGGGCTCGCAGATCGTGGTGGACTACCTCACCGCCGCCGGACTTCTGGAACCGCTGGAAGCGCTCGGGTTCAACGTGGTCGGCTTTGGTTGCACGACGTGTATCGGCAACTCCGGGCCTTTGCCCGACGAGGTCGCAGCATCGATCGACGAGAACTCCTTCGCGGTGGCCGCGGTGCTCTCGGGCAACCGCAACTTCGAGGGCCGCATTCACCCGCAGGTGCGCCTGTCCTACCTCGCGTCCCCGCCGCTGTGCGTCGCCTACGCGATCGCCGGCACGGTGGACGTGGACCTGACGACCGAGCCGATCGGCGTCGGATCCGACGGCAAGCCGGTCTTGCTGAGCGAGATCTGGCCTTCCTCGGAAGAGGTCGCGCGCCTGACGGCCGCGGCGATGGATCCCGACAGTTATCGGGCGCGCGCCGGAAAGGTCTTCGAGGGCGACGAGCGTTGGCAGGCAATCCAGGCGCCGACCGGCGACCTTTACGAGTGGGACGCGGCTTCGACCTACATCGCCGAGCCGCCCTTCGTCACCGGCGTCGAGGCGCAGCCCAAGCCGCTTCAGCCGATCACGGGCGCGCGCGTTTTGGCGCTGCTCGGCGACTCGGTCACGACCGACCACATCTCCCCCGCCGGCAACATCGCCAAAACCTCACCCGCGGCCGAATACCTGAAAGCCAACGGCGTGGCGCCGGTGGACTTCAACTCCTACGGGTCGCGTCGAGGCAACCACGAAGTGATGGTGCGCGGAACCTTCGCCAACATCCGCTTGCGCAACAAGTTGATCCCGGGTTCCGAGGGCGGCGTCACGGCGCACCTTCCCGGCGGCGAAGCGATGAGCATCTTCGAGGCGTCCGAGCGCTACAGCGCCGAGGGCGTGCCGCTGCTGGTGATCGCCGGCGTCGAGTACGGGTCCGGGTCCTCGCGCGACTGGGCGGCCAAGGGCACGGCGTTGCTCGGGGTGCGCGCGGTTATCGCGAAGTCCTACGAACGCATCCACCGGTCGAACCTGGTGCAAATGGGCATCATCCCGTTGCAGTTCCGCAGCGGCGAGGACGCCGACACGCTGGGCCTGACCGGGCGCGAGTCCTACGAATTGCTCGGCGTCACCGACCCTTCGCCGCGCATGAGCGTCGAGGTCGTGGCGCGCGCCGAGGACGGCACAGAGACGCGGTTCGAAGCGCTCGCGCGCCTGGACACCGCGACCGACGTGGTCTACGTGAAACAAGGCGGGATCCTTCCGGCGGTTCTGCGCCGGCTCGCCGGGCTGAACGGATGACGATAGAGATCACCTCGCTGTCGGTCGGGGCGTTCGACAACAACGTCTACATCCTGGCCTCGGACGGCGAAGCGTTGATCGTGGACGGGGCCGACGAGGTCGATCGGATTCTGGCGGCGGCCGAAGGCCTGCGCGTGGTCGGGATCGTGCAAACGCACGGCCACTTCGACCACGTGCAGGCCCTGCCGTCGCTGGCGGAGCGCCTGGGGGTTCCGGTGTACGCCCATCCGGCGGAGGGTTTGCCGGTGGATTCCACCCCGGTGTTGGACGGCGCGGTCTTGCAGGTGGGTTCGGCGTCGGTTTCGGTGATGCATACGCCGGGACACACGCCGGGGAGTCTTTGTTTGCTGGTCGGCTCGGACTTGGTGAGCGGCGACACTTTGTTCCCGGGCGGGCCGGGCAACACCGAGGGCGACCCTGAACGGTTCGCGCAGATCATGGCGGCGTTGGACCGGCTGTTCAAACTGCCGGACGACACTCGAGTCCTGCCCGGCCACGGCCCGGCGACCACCATCGGGGTCGAGCGGCCGGACCTGGAAACCTGGCGCGCGCGCGGCTGGTAACGCCCGTTCCGAATTGCCCCGACCCGAGTGCTTGCGCTAGTTACATACTGCGAGTATGTTTCTAGTAACTCTTCGTATGTTCCGCATACCAAGAGTACGGCAACATCGCAGAGACAACGCAATGCGACAACGCAATACGGCGCGCGACCCTCAGGGCGACACCACTCACTACGCCCTTCGGCCACCCCGGTGCGGATCCCCGCCCGAGGCGGCGCCTGAGGGGCGCGCGCCCTCTGCATTGGAGGCTTCCGACCCATGACTCGCAAAATCCTCACCGCCCTGCTCGCCTTCATGATCCTTGTGACCGGCAGCTTCGGCAGCTACGCCTGGTGGTCTCGGCGCACACCGCCGAGCTTCGCGCAGGGCGGCGCGTTTGGAATGGCTCCCTCTCCCGCCTCTTCCTCTCTCGCGCCGTCCCGCTCGCAGCCCGCTTCGACCAAGACCGCTTCGTCGAAGAGAAACGCAGCGCGCGCGTCGGCGTCGCCGTCGGCGCGCGCGCGCACCACGTCGCCCGGCACCAGAACCGGCGCGCGCCGATCGACCCCTGCTCCTCCCCCCTCCGGCACCGCTAACCCTCCGGCAACCGGCAGATACACCTACGCCGGCCACGGCAGCGAACGCATCGAAATGGACGGCGGAAGCTCGCCGTGCTCCTGGGACATCAAGGACGTCTCGGCGGTCGTAAAGAAGGACTCCGGGAAATGGGTCTACGACTGGACCTACTCCGAGGAACACGTCGAGCGCATGATTCTGGACATCCGCACCGACGGCGTCTACTTGCTGTACACCGGCGCGTCGGTCATTTGTGCCGTTCGCAACAACGTTGAGGACAACTACACGCCGCCGACGCGCCGCATCGCCCTGCCGCTGAAGGTCGGTAACTCCTGGACGTCGGTTTCGGAAACTTCGAGCCGCACTTCCAGCCTGAAGGGCAAGGTTCTCGCGAAGGAGACGGTCAAAGTCCCGGCTGGTTCATTCGAGGTCTACAAAGTGCAGGTCGACCTCACCTTGTCCGGCGGGCAGTCGGGCACCTACAGCATCACCGAGTGGTACTCGGCCGCGCTCGGCATGCCGGTGAAGCAGGCCGTAAAGGCCGACATCGCCCAGGACGGCACGCATTTCAGGTCCGACTACGGCTTTGACCTGACCGACCTGCCGTAGGCTATAAGCCCCGCGCGGAGGCCCGGATGGCAAAACGAAACCCTGCAGCACGAGACACCAAGGAACGCATCCTCGATGCCGCGCTGGAAGTCTTCGGCGAGCACGGCTACCGCGCGGCATCGATCGACGAGATCGCGGCGCGCGCCGGCGCGACCAAGGGCGCGATCTACTACTACTTCACCGACAAGGACGACCTGGCGCGGGACTTGCGCAAGCTTTTGTGGAACCGCCTTCGCGATGAAGCCGTTGCAGCGTCGGATCCCGACGGCGACGTGGTCACCAACCTCACTCACACGTTCGGCGCTTACCTGACGGCGCTGCAGCGACTCGGCGCCGCGCGCTTCTTCCTTCGCGACTCGTGGGCGCTGACCGCTTCGGAAGCCAAGCGCGACGAGCTTGAGAGCCAGTTTCCCTTGCTTCGCGCGTTCCTTGAAGAAGGCATCCGCAGGGGCGAGTTGCTGCCGCTGGACGTCGACGCGATGGCGCGCGCGCTGGTCGGCGCTTTCTCCGAAGCGACGCTGCACATCCTGACGACCGGGGAATCGGGCCCGACAACCGAAGTCGTCGAACACATCGTTCGCTCGCTGGCCGCCGCGCCGCGGAAGGCTTCCAAGCGATGATGCGAAGGATCCTCGTCGGCCTGCTCGCGTTTTGCATCTTGCTCGTCGGCAGTTACGCAAGTTACTCGTGGTGGACGCGGCGCAACCCGGTTTCGTTTGGGAAGGGTCCCGCATTCGGAGCCGTGCAGTCTGCATCCGCGTCGCCGACTTCGTCGGGAGCAACCCTTGCGACGAGCGCGACGCCCACCCCGGCGGCCTCGGGCTCAACGCCGACAAATGCCCCCACCAAGGGTCCGACGGCCTCGCAGAAGCCGGTCACGTCCGACGGGGTGACGGTGCGAGGTCCGGCGAACGGCGCCTATACCTTCGACGGTTCGGGAACCGAGCGCGTGCAAATGAGCGGAGCCTCTCCGTGCAGTTGGCAAGTCAAAGACGTTTCGCTCGTCGTCAACGACGACGGGAACACAAAGGTCTTCGACTGGACTATTTCGAGCCAGCACCAGGAACGCCTGATGATCCAATACCGGCCGGCGGGGATGTTCACGGCCTTCGCGGGCGCTGCCGTCACGTGCCTTGGGGTGCGCCAGACCAACGAGGACGACTACAGCCCTCCGATCCGGCGCGTCGCGTTTCCGCTAAAGGTCGGCACGAAGTGGACGTCGACCTCTAAGACAAAGAGCCGGACCGAGAAGATTCGCGGGACGATCCTCGCCCGCGAGACGCTGACCCTGCCTGCCGGGAAGTTCGACACGTTCAAGGTGCAGGTCCGCGGAACGCTCTCGGGCGGACAGGAGGGCACGTACGTCAGCACCATGTGGATCTCGCCGGAATTGGGGCTTCAGGTAAAGCAGACCGCCGACGTGGACGTCCGGCAGGGCAGCACGAGCTTCACCTCCAAGGTGCAATTCCTGTTGCGCTCACACCCATGACCGGCGCCGCCGGGCAGTGGTCGGGCGGGCTGTCCGAGTGGGCGATCCCACCGGCGATCTTGACGGCCGCACCGCAATCCCCTTACGAATTCGCCGTTGAGGACTTCGCCGGATTCGCGCGCGCCGAGGCTTCCGACACGCCGTCTCGCCGGCGCGCGCTGGAGGCGCTGCCTGAGGGCGGCACCGTCGTAGACGTCGGATGCGGCGCTGGTGCCGCGAGCATTTCGCTGGCTCCGCGCGCGGCGCGCGTCGTCGGGATCGACGAGAGCCCGGGAATGCTCGAGGCCTTCGAACGCATCGCCGCGAACGCCGGGCTGCAAAGCGAGGCGATCCTCGGCCGGTGGCCGGACGTCGCGCCTTGGGTGGCGCCGGCCGACGTGGTGGTGTGCCACCACGTGCTGTTCAACGTGGCCGATTTGGAACCCTTCGCGCGCGCGCTCTTCGAGCGCGCGCGGTCCCGCGTGGTGATCGAGATGACCGAGCGGCATCCCCTGGCGTGGACGGCCCCATACTGGCGCGCGCTGCACGGGCTCGACCGCCCGTGGGGACCGACCGCGGACGACGCGATCGCGGTCTTGATAGAGGCTGGATTCACGGTCAACGTCGAGCGTTGGGAAGCCCCCTTCCGCCTTGCCGACGCAGGGCTCGACGCCTTGGTGGCGACCGTGCGGCGACGACTGTGTCTTTCCCCGGCGCGCGACGAAGAGGTGCGCGCAGCGATTCTCGAAACCCCACCGCCCGAAACTCGATCCGTCGCCACGATCTGGTGGGAAAGCGTTTTGCGGTAGGTCCCCCCGCTAACTACTGTTAGCGGACGAAGTCATGACCAAACGAATCCTTATCGCCATGATGGCGTTCACCGAACTCTTCGTCGCGTGCTACGGCGGCTACGCGCTGTGGACGCGCGCCACGGAGCCCTCCTTCGCCCAAGGCGGCGCGTTCGGCGTCGTGGACGCCGCCGTCACCCCGACAAGTTCGGCTATCGCGAGCCGCGCGCCCGGTGCTACCCCGGGTTCGTCCGGATCGAGCGCGCCGCGCGCCTCTGCATCGGCCTCTCCCGCGCGCACTGCCACCCCGACGCGCTCCCCGGTCGCCGGGGGAATGAGCAAACCGCGCTCCGGGCTGTACTTGTTCGACGGGTCGGGCAGCGAACAAGTCCAGATCGGTGGAGCCTCGCCCTGCGGCTGGGATATCAGCGACGTGAAGATCACCTATAACAATCGCCCCGAGGGCGTCGTCAAAGACGTCGACGTCGGCGAGCAGCGCCAGGAGCGGGTCATCTCCCAGTACCGCGCGGACGGCATCTACACGTCGTACCTGGGCGGCGCGGTGACTTGCCTGGGTGTTCGCAAGACCATGGAATCGACCTACGACCCGCCCGCCATGCGCGTGAGACTCCCGCTGAGGGTCGGCATGAAGTGGAAGAACGAGGCCCACACCTCCGGGCGCGACGAACACTTGAGTGGAGAAGTCCGGCGGAAGACGCGGCTGAGCGTACCGGCCGGAACCTTCGACACCTACGAGGTCCGCCTAGAGGCGCAGGTGTCGGGCGACCAAAGCGGCCACCAGATCGTGACGATGTTCATCGTTCCAAACCTCGGCATCGCCGTGAAGCAGATCGAGAACACCGACTTCCGCGAAGGCAATACGCACTTCACTTCGAAGATCTCGATCGAACTCGCTGCGATGCCCTAGCGGCTCAGCCGACCTCGCGCAGTTCCCGGCGCAGTTCTTGGATCTCGTCCCGCAAGCGCGCGGCGTACTCGAAACGAAGTTCGCGCGCGGCCTCGTTCATTTCTTCCTCCAGCGCTTGGATGAGCCGCGGCAACTCCTCCGAAGGCAACCCGGTCAGATCGCGCGCAGCGCCTTTGCGTTTCTTAGTCGGATACGGCGCGCTCGGCTCGGACACGAGCCCCGCCGCCAGCAAGATATCCGAGACCTTCTTGCGAATGCTCGCCGGCTCGATGCCGTGTTCGCGGTTGTACTCGACCTGCCGCATGCGGCGACGCCCGGTCTCGTTGATGGCGCGGCGCATCGAATCGGTGACCTCGTCCGCGTACATCACGACCTGCCCGCTGACGTTGCGAGCCGCGCGCCCGATCGTCTGCACGAGCGACGTCTCTGAACGAAGGAACCCCTCTTTGTCGGCGTCCAGAATCGCCACGAGCGATACCTCGGGCAAGTCCAACCCTTCACGTAACAAGTTGATCCCGATGAGGCAGTCGTACTCCCCAAGCCGAAGATCGCGCAACAACTCGATTCGCTGAATCGTGTCGGTTTCCGAGTGCATGTAGCGCACGCGCAATCCCGACTCGACCAGGTACTCGGTAAGGTCCTCGGCCATCTTCTTAGTCAAAGTCGTCACGAGAGTGCGCTCGCTGCGTTCGGCGCGCGCGCGCACCTCCTCGATAAGGTCGTCCACCTGTCCCTTCGTCGGACGCACGATGACCTCGGGATCGATCAAGCCGGTCGGGCGCACCACTTGTTCAACGATTTGCTTCGATACGCGCAACTCGTAGGCCGCCGGCGTCGCCGATGAGAACACGACCTGTCCGACCTTGCCGAGCCACTCGTCGAAACGCAGCGGGCGGTTGTCCATCGCCGAGGGCAACCGGAAGCCGTGCTCGACGAGCGTTTCCTTGCGACTCTTGTCTCCGGCGTACATCGCGTTGAGTTGTGGCACGCCGACGTGAGACTCGTCTACGACGCACAAGAAGTCCTTCGGGAAATAGTCGATCAGCGTGTATGGGGCCTCGCCGGGCGCGCGCCCGTCGATATGGCGCGAGTAGTTCTCGATACCGGAGCAGAACCCCATCTCGCGCATCATCTCGAGATCGAACGCCGTGCGCATGCGAAGCCGCTGCGCCTCCAGCAGTTTGTTCTGCTTCTCAAACAGAGCCAACTGCCCGGCCAGCTCTTCCTCGATCGAGGCGGTAGCGCGCTGCATCCGCTCGGAACTCGCGGCGTAGTGCGAAGCCGCGTAGATCGTCATGTCGCGCACCTCGCCGACGACCTCGCCCGTCAACGAGTCCAACGTCAGCATCCGCTCAACCGTGTCGCCGAACATCTCTACGCGCAGCACGGTTTCTTCGTAAGCGGGATGGATCTCGACGGTGTCGCCTCGCACCCGGAACGTCCCGCGCGTCAGCGAGAAGTCGTTACGTTGGTACTGCATGTCCACCAACTGCTTCTTGATGAACTCCAACGGCGTCTCTTTTCCTGCTGCCAGGCGCAGGATCTGGCGCTGATACTCTTCCGGCGAGCCGAGTCCGTAAATGCACGAAACGCTGGCGACGATCAGGACGTCGCGGCGCTGCAGCAGAGCAGAGGTTGCGGCGTGGCGCAGCCGATCGATCTCGTCGTTTACCGAGGAGTCCTTCTCGATGAACGTGTCGGTCTGGGGAACGTAGGCCTCGGGCTGGTAGTAGTCGTAGTAGCTGACGAAGTACTCCACCGCGGCGTCGGGGAAGAATTCGCGGAACTCGTTGGCGAGCTGCGCGGCCAGAGACTTGTTCGGCGAGATGACCAGCGTCGGTTTCTGAATGGCTTCGACCAGCCATGCGATGGTGGCGGTCTTGCCCGACCCGGTCACCCCCAGCAGCGTCTGGAAGTCGTCCCCCCGGCGAATCCCCTCGGCCAGCGCCGCGATCGCCGCCGGTTGGTCGCCGGCCGGTTGGAAATCAGAGACGACCTTGAAAGGAGGCATCGAGCCTCATGGTATCGCCCCCGCCGACACTCCTACAGCGGTTGCCGGCTGTCGAAGCCGGTATCAGTGGGATGCCACCATCCGATGCGGTCTTCGCCGAGGCGCCAGCACAGGAAGACTTCTTTGCCGTCGCGAAGCGCCGGGAAATCCGCGAGACCGGATTCCGGATCCCGCACGATCACGCCCATCTGCTCTACGGTCTCGCCGATCTTCGCTGCCTGGCTCGCCGCCGCGAGGAATTCGCGGTGCACCGTTCCGCCCCCGTTGGTCACCACCGACGTCAGCACGTCTTCCTGGCGATCTTCCATGAGCCGCTGCGCGGAACGCAGCGACTCGATCAGCGGAGCGAGGCTCGCCAGCAAGTCATTGGCCTCGTCCACGGTGAAGTGACGGACCGGTTCGGTTTGGCTCACGCCGTGCGCCCCGCATCCGTCACCAGGCGCTCCCACAACGCGTCCACCTGCGTCCGCAGTTCCTCCGGCGTGCCATCGTTGCTCAACACGACGTCGGCGAGCGCGCGCCGTTGCTGTGATGACGCCTGTGCCGCTATGCGCGCGCGCACGTCGCGCGCGCTCATCCCTCGATCGTTCACGACGCGATCGATACGCGCGTCCTCGTCCGCCTCCACCACCACTACGCAATCCAGACCCTCTCCCCCACCGATCTCGAGTAGCAGCGGCACGTCGAGCACGACCACGCTGCCGCCGTCCTTCAGCTCCTCCACCCGCGAGGCGATCACCCGCATCACCTCGGGGTGCACGATCGCGTTCAACTCGTCACGCGCCGCATCGTCCTCGAAGACCCTCGATGCCAGGCGCGCGCGGTCGAGCGTTCCGTCGGGACGAACGACATCGGGACCGAACCGTTCCACGATCCGGCGAAATGCCGGAGTTCCCGGCTCCACCACATCGCGGGCAATGCGGTCGGCATCCACGACGACCGCGCCGTGTGCGGCGAGCATTCCGGAGACCGTGCTCTTCCCGGCCCCGATGCCGCCCGTCAACCCGACGAGCAGCACGCCGGCTACTCCTCTTGCTGCGTCCGGCGCTTCAAGTCGGCAATGATCGACTCGATCGTCTCCGACGCGAGCGGCTGGGCTTCTTCAGCCTCGCCGCCCTCGCCGGACTCCTCCGCGGGAGACTCGGCGACGGGCTCGGCTGCCTCGGCTGCCTCGGCCTTGACCGCAACCGCCGCTTCCAAGGCATCGCCGACCGACGCCGACACGGGAGCCGGTTCGGGCTCGGGAACGAGCGTCATCTCTTCCTCGCCCTCAACGTCCATGCCAAACCCGGGCATCGCCTGGCGAACGGACAGGGAAATCCGGCGCCGCTCCACGTCGATCTCGATGATCTTGACCTGAACCTTCAAGCCGACGGTGACTACTTGTTCGGCCGTTTCCACGTGGCGCTCCGACAACTCGGAGATGTGCGCGAGGCCTTCCACGCCGTCGCCGACTCGCACGAACGCACCGAACGGAACGAGCTTGGTGATCTCGCCGTCGAGGACTTCCTCCGGCTGGTGCTCGCGCGCGAACTGATGCCACGGGTCCTCTTGCGTCTTCTTCAGCGACAGCGAGATGCGCTCGCGATCCAGATCGACGTCGAGTACTTCGACCGTGACTTCCTGGCCGACGGTGACGACTTCGTTCGGATGCTCGACGTGCTTCCAGGACAACTCACTCACGTGAATCAGCCCGTCCACACCGCCGAGATCCACGAAAGCGCCGAAGTTGACGATGCTCGAGATGGTGCCCTTCTTGACGTCGCCGCGCACCAGACGCGTGAGGAATTCCTTGCGACCCTCGGACTGCGCCTCCTCGAGGTACTTGCGGCGCGACAGCACCACGTTGTTGCGGTTGCGGTCCAGCTCGATGATCTTGCACTCGAGCTGCTTGCCGACGAACGGATGCAGATCGCGCACGCGACGAAGGTCCACCAGCGACGCAGGCAAGAAGCCGCGCAAGCCGATGTCGAGAATCAGACCACCCTTGACAACCTCTATCACGGTGCCGGTCACGACGCCCTCTTCCTTCATGACCTTTTCAATCTGACCCCAGGCGCGCTCGTACTTCGCCTTCTTGACCGACAGGATGAGTCGGCCTTCCTTGTCTTCCTTCTGCGTGACGAGCGCCTCGATCTCTTGGCCGACCTGAACGACCTCGCGAGGATCGATGTCGTGCTTGATGGACAGTTCCCTTGCGGGGATCACGCCCTCGGACTTGTATCCGATGTCGAGCAGGACTTCGTCCTTGTCGACGCGGACAACCTTGCCCTGCACGAGGTCTCCGTCGCCGAAGGCCTTGATTGTCGCTTCGTAGGCAGCCTCGAGTTCCGCTCGAGTACCGATGTCGTTCTCGATCACGCCGCTGGTGGGCGCAAGTTCATCCGGCACGTTTGGTTCTTCCTTTCACGGGGGGCTTACGGCAGTCCCCTTAACTTGGATTACCCGTTGCGCAGGGACGCGAAAGCTCCTCGGGGGCCGCGCCGCCGGGGGCGGCGCGGCCGAAACGGCCGCTGACCTGCCCTTCCGGGCCAACGAAGTGTAGACGCCCGCGAAAGAAGGTGTCAACGAGACCACTTGACCAGGTAACATGGACGAATCCGCCGAGAAGGAGCGTGTCGCCATGTGGTGGATCGATGCGACCTTGAGCCTTGTTGCCGCAGCCGCCCTTCTTGTCATCTTCCTGACCGTCGTGATTCCTCTCGCCCGAACCCGGCAAATCCCCAGCAACGCGCTCGGAACGGCCGCCGCCGGGATTCTGATCGCCTCTACGCTGCAATTTCTCGCCGTTGCGTCCCATGCCCTGTCCACCCGCACTGCGCTAGCCGGAGCACCGCGGTGGCTCTCGCTCGCGGCCTCGGCCATCGCCTCGTCGACGGGACTGGCATACCTGTTGTTCCGTGCGCGACGCCATCCACGCTTGGGGAACGCCCTGCTGTACGAAGACGCGGATCAGCAGCACCGCCAGGGACTTGAAATCAACGACCAGATCGTCCAGGGCCTCACCGTTGCGCAAATGGCGCTCGCGCTCGATGAACGCCAGAAGTCCGAGGAGGCCCTCGCCGCCGCCCTGGCAGCGGCTCGGCGAATCGTGGGAGAACTGCTCGCGCAGGCCCAGTCACCGCTGACCGCAGGCGACCTCGTCAGGCGACGCCCGGCCACGCTGTCCGCCGGAGACAACCTCTCGGAGCGCCACCCGGCATGAACGCCCCCCCAATCCGGGTCGTCATCGCCGACGACACCCCTGACATACGCCTCCTCCTTCGAGCCGCGTTGAGCCGCGAGGGCGGATTCGAAGTCGTCGGCGAAGCCGGAGACGGAGCCGAGGCAATCCGCGTGGCAGCCGAGACTGCGCCGGACGCGATGATCCTCGACCTCGCCATGCCGGCCGTAGACGGACTGCAAGCGATCCCGCAAATCCTGCAGGTCTCACCATCGACGCGAATCATGGTGATGTCGGCGTTCACTCGATCCGGGATGCAAGCCGAGGCCCTAGCGGCAGGAGCGCACGCATACATCGAGAAGGGTGAACCTCTCGATGCGATCATTGCCGGTCTGCGCGGGATATGCGGACGCGAGGCGGCACCCGGCGGCATCGCCGCCACCCGGGGAATCGACGAGATCCCGCAGCAAGTGCTCTCGGTTCTCGCCCACGAGTTGAGTTCGCCGGCCGCCGTCATCCGCGGCTTCGCCGAGACGCTTCGGAGCCAGCGCGAGGTGCTCTCCGGCGCCGAGATCGATGACTACGTTGGGGCGATCTTGCGCGGTGCTCAACAACTCACAGCGCTGATCGCGGCATTCATAGATGCCCGTGGCGTTGACTCCGACACCCTAGACCTCGAGCCCGTTGAGACCGACCTCGGCGAGTACGTTGCGTTGGTTGCCGGCGACGTTCGTCCTCAAACAAATCGGCACCGCCTGTGCGTGGATGTGGCGACGAACGTCGTGCTGAAGGTCGATCGCGTCCGATTGCGCCAAGTCCTGGTCAACCTGATCACGAACGCAGTGAAGTTCAGCCCACCGGGAAGCGACGTCGACGTCCGGGTCGAGGTCGTCGACGGATTCGCCGAGCTGTCGGTACGCGACCACGGCGCCGGCGTGCCGACCGACAAGGCCGACAGGCTGTTTCGTAAGTTCTCTCAGTTGCGGCGCGGGACGCCCGGCGTCGGGCTCGGGCTCTACATCTCGCAAGGCATCGCGCGCGCACACAACGGCGACCTACACTACGAACCCGCCCCCGATGGGGGCTCGCGCTTCGTCTTGCGTCTACCTCTGTGAACCCGGCCGGCGCGTCAAATTGCCGGCCCGGCAGCTGCGCGCGTGGTGCGCCCACGCGGGCGCCCGCCACCGCTTCGGCGTGGAGGCTTGCCGCCGGCATCCTCCAGCACGCTGGTGATCTCGTCTCCGATCAGTTCGTCGCGATCCATCAGCGCGTCGCGAAGCGCCAAGACCAGGTGCTGGTTCTCCTCAAGCAACGCCTTCACGGCCGTCTTCTCGCGCTGCAGTAGCGAGTCCACCTGTTTCTTGGCTTCGGTGCTCGCCATCACCCGGCCGACAAGTCCGGGATCAAACAATCCGCCGTCCGACGCGCGATAACTGATCAGACTGCCGCCCATCCCAAGCGACCCGATCATCTCCGCGGCCACCTGAGTGGCGTACGCGAGGTCGCCCGCCGGGCCGGTTCCCGATTCACCTTCAAAGATCTCCTCCGACGCCATGCCTGCCAGAGCGATCTTCAGCAGCGCCTCCATCTCGGTCCGAGTCTTGGTAAAGCGCTCTTCGGTCTCGGAGTGTCCGAGCAGCCCGAGCGCGTCGCGACGCTTGACGATCGACAGGACTTCGAGCTTGCGACCCTCTCCCGCGATGTAGGCTGCAACGGCATGGCCGGCCTCGTGCGTCGCGATCTGGCGGCGTTCGTCTCTGGTGTAGGCGACGGCATGCGGCAGCCCGATCTCGGCAGTCATCTTCGCGCGCGTGACGTCCTCCCACGACATTCCGTCGCGGCCGCCGCGCAACGCCCAAATCAGCGCCTCGTCGAACAAGTGCTCGATCATCACCGGCGTGTACCCGAATGTCATCGCGGCCAGATCGTCGCGCAGCGTATCCGCGTCGAGGTCGGACGCGTGCTTCTTCTTCGCCAGGAAGTAGTCGATGAGGTCGCGGCGTCCCGCGCGCGACGGAAGGTCGAAGTACAGGCGACGGTCGAAGCGTCCGGGGCGCAGCAGCGCCGGGTCCAGCATGTCGCCGCGGTTGGTTGCCGCGATGACGAGCACGTTCGCGTACCCGGCCCCTTGCTTCTTGAGCTGCCGCTTCAAGGGCAGGAAGAGGTTGATGAAGTCCTTGATCCGGTTCCAGAACTGCGCGAGCGCCGGAGGATCGTCGAAAGACTGCATCTGGATCAACAACTCGTTCACCGTGCCGCCGGTTCCTCCCGAGACCGAGAGGTTGCGTGTCATGCGCGAAGGCAAGTTCGCCGGCGTAGAGCCTTCGAGGCCTCCGCGACGGGTGGCGAATGCGTCGATCTCCTCGATGAAGCCGATGGCGCCCCCTTCCCGACGCGCGGTCTTCTTCAGGATCTTGAAGAACTTGCGGATCTTGCGTCCGGTCATGCCGTACCACATCGACTGAAACGCCGGTCCGGACACGAACAGGAACGGCACGCCGGCATGCTTGGCCATCGCCTTCGCAAGGTGCGTCTTACCGGTTCCCGGCGGCCCTTCGAAGAGCAACCCACGGCGTGGGTTTCCGCCGAGTTCACGGCGGAACGTCGCGTAGCCGAGGAAGACGTTCAAGGTTCGGATGACCTCTTCGCGAACCGATTCGAGTCCCTTGACGTCGTCGAGCCCGACATCGATTTGCTCGGGCCGGTACATCAGGTGCGGCGACCGGCCTGCGGCCAAGAACGGCACCACAGAGATCAGCGCCACGAACCCAAGGATGAGGAACAGCGGGAGGTACATGGCGAAGGTCTCGTCGACGTGCGGCAGAGCAAAGGGATTAAACGGCCGGTCGTCGATGATCCGGTACCAAAAGAACGAGGCCGGCAACATCAACAGAAACGTCAGCCTGGTAAGTCTCTTGCGGCGATGATGCTCGCGCACGACGAGCACGTCGGCGTGGGCCATCTGCAGAACCTGCTGCTGTCCTAGGAGCTTCGAGACTTCGCCCACAATCCCTCCGAGCGTCACAGGCTACGACTTCGCGTCCGCCCAGTTCGCCCCGGAAGAGCAGTCGACTTTCAGAGGCACCGTGAGCGGATACGCCTGCTCCATCAACGAGCGTACCTTCTCTTTGGTCTCGTTCATCTCCTTCTTTGGGACCTCAAAGATGAGTTCGTCGTGGACAGTTAGGACCATACGGGCACCATCTCCGTCCGAACGAAGTCCTTTGTCCGTATTGATCATCGCGAGCTTGATGATGTCGGCCGCGCTTCCCTGAATCGGCGCGTTCAACGCTTGCCGTTCACCCAGGGCACGCACGCGCGGACTCGAGTGCTCTAATTCGGGCAAGTAGCGACGACGTCCGAGCAACGTCGTGGTGAACCCGTCGCGATAGGCGTCCTCCACGACCGTGCGCATGAAGTCCCGCACGCCCGGAAAGCCTCGGAAGTACCCGTTGATGAACTCCTCGGCTTCTTCGGGCGTGATGCCGAGGCGTTGCGCAAGCCCAAACTTGTTCATCCCGTAAGCCAGACCGAAGTTGATCGCCTTGGCGCGCGCGCGCAACTCGCGCGGGACTTCGTCGACGGCGAACCCCCACACCTTCGCCGCGGTCGCGGCGTGCACGTCCTCGTCGCGTTCGAACGCCCCGCACAAACCCGGATCGCGCGTGATGTGCGCGAGCACGCGCAGCTCGATTTGCGAGTAGTCCGCGACGAGCAGGCCGTGATCGGGGAATCCCGCGACGAACGCGCGACGGATCTCGCGTCCGGTCTCGGTTCGCACGGGAATGTTCTGCAAGTTGGGGTTCTCGGTCGCGATGCGTCCGGTGGCGACTGCGGTCTGCTTGAACGTCGCATGGACGCGTCCGTCGGCAGGATCTACAAGTCGAGGAAGCGCGTCGACGTAGGTCGAACGCAACTTCGACAGTTCGCGATACTCCAACAGCAAGTCGACGATCTCGTGCTCGCCGCGCAGCGACTCGAGCGTTGCCGCGTCGGTCGAGAACCCGGTCTTGGTTCGTCGCGACGGTTGCAGGCCCAGCCGGTCGTACAGGACCGCGCGCAACTGCGACGGCGAGTTGCAGTTGAACGGCCCGCCGGCTGCCTCGTAGATGCCTCGCTCCAGTTCGCCGATGCGCGCGCCGAGTTCGGCCGAACGTTCGGCGAGAAGCGTGGTGTCCACGGCCACGCCGACGGCCTCCAAGCCGGCCAGTACCGCAACGAGCGGGATCTCCACCTCGTGAAGCAAGTCGCCCATCCCGGTACGCGCGAGTTCTTCCTCCAAGCGCGCGGCGAGGGCGGGCAGCGCCGCCGCGCGTGCGCACGCCGACTCCGCGGCGCCGGTCTCTTCGACCGCAAATGACAACTGCCCGGACTCCTCGGGACCACGCGCGCACGGCAGATCCCGCCCCAGGTACCGCAGGCTGATTTCGGCAAGCTCGTAGCGGCCCGGCGCCGGATCGAGCAAGTACGCCGCGATTTGCGTGTCGAAGTCCAGTCCCCGCAGGGTGATTCCGGCGCGCGCCAGCCGGACGGAAAGTGCCTTGCCGTCGTGAACGACCTTGCGCGCGCTCTCGTCTTCGAGCAGCCCCGCCACCGCGCGCGGATCAGCGAACCACGCACTCTCGGATTCGCCCTCGGCCACAGCGAGCCCTTCGACGTCGTCGCTCCATGCGATCGCCACCCGCCGGGGCTTTCCTTCGACAACGAACCGCGACGCCTCGCCGGCAGTCACAACGACTTCAGGAGCCGCCGGAGCGGCGGCGCGACGGATCTCGAGCACGCGGTCCAGCAGCGAACGGAACTGCAGCGCCGCGAACAGGCGGCGAATCGCGTCCTCGTCCCAGGCGCCCATGCGGATCCGGGCCGGATCCACATCGACGTCCAAATCGTCCACAAGGCGTGCGAGTCGCTTGTTCAACAAGACCTGCTCCCGCGCACCCTCCAGCGCCGGGCGCAACCGCTGGAGCTTGCGCGGCAGGTCGTCCAGGCGCGCGTACATCTCCTCGACGGTACCGAACTGCTGTACCAGCAACGCAGCGGTCTT
This sequence comes from Actinomycetota bacterium, assembly GCA_041658565.1. Classification (NCBI taxonomy): domain Bacteria; kingdom Bacillati; phylum Actinomycetota; species Actinomycetota bacterium. The sequence goes on from JBAZZY010000001.1 coordinate 236,102, forward strand.
CTCGCCGACCCCGGGGACTCCGGGAAGGTTGTCTGAGGGATCACCGCGCAACGCCGCGTAGTCGACCAGTCGCTCGGGGAACAGGCCGAAGCGCTCGTGAACGCCCTCGCGGTCGTAGAGCGTGTAGTCGCTGACCCCCTTGCGGTTGAACAGCACGCGCACTCCGTCCCCAACGAGTTGGAGGTAGTCGCGGTCGGCGGTGACGCACACAACATCCAAACCCTCGCGCGCGGCGTGCCTCGCCAGCGTCGCAACCACGTCGTCGGCTTCGTGCTCCGGAACACCGAACACCGGGATCGCAAGGACGCCGAGAACCTCCTTGATCAGGTCCACCTGGCCGTGGAACTCACCGGGAGTCTCGGCGCGCGTCGCCTTGTACTCGGCGTACTCCGCCAAGCGGATCGTCGGTGGGCCGACGTCGAACACGACGGCAATACGGTCGGTCTGCTGTTCGGCCAGCAGCTTCGCCAGCATGCTCGTGAATCCGTATACGGCATTGGTCGCCTGACCCGAGGATGTCGTGATCGTCGTCGGCAGCGCGAAGAAGGCACGGTATGCAAGCGAGTGCCCGTCGACGAGAAGGAGGGTGTCGCTCACGTCGCCGGCGCCGCGCGCACCCAAACGTTGTCTGTGAGCTTCGGACCCAAACTCGACGAGGTGTCCCCCACTCGAAGCGTCATCGATCCGTCGGGGTTCGCGGAATCGATGTGGATGCGCGCGTCCGGAATCAGCCCGTGTTCCTCCAGATAGCGCAGCACGTCGGTGTCGAGTTCGACGTCCTCAAGCAACCTAACAAGCACGACGCGATCCCCCGGAGCGAAGTCGCTCAGCGGGCGCGCATCGCGGTCGACAACGGCTCCGGTTCCAGGGACCGGATTCCCGTGAGGGCAGAACGCCGGAGTGCCGAGCATCTCCAGAATCCGCGCTTCGATCGCCGGAGTGAGGCCGGTCTGGAACCGACCGGCTTCCTCGTGTGCCAGATGCCAAGGCATCTTCAGCACATCGGTGAGGAATCGTTCGGTCATCCGATGCCGCCTGACCTGTTCTTCGGCTACCGCGTAGCCCCGAACCGTCAGAACCAGGTCGCGCCCACCCGGTTCGATCATGCCCATCCCCCGCAGCTTCGAGATCTGCTCAGACACGCTCGCGCGGGTCACTCCCAGGCGCCGAGCAATGCGCGCCTGAACCGCCGGTGCCCCCTCCTCGACCAGTTCGTAGACTGCGCCGAGATAGTCATCAATCCCGTGTGACTCAGCCGCGCTCATCGGTCCCCCGTTCTCCGCTCCGGAGTATAGGCCGGACGCGCTCCTCGGCCCGAGGGACAAACCCCATCCGATCCCAGAACCCCGTGCCCTCGGTGTTACCCGAAAACACCCACGCCGCCAGGAACTCGGCCCCATGTTCTCGCGCCCATTCCTCGGCGCGCGCCACTAGGCGCGCGCCGACTCCCGAGCCACGGGATCCGGGACGAACAACGACACGGCTCAACTCGCCGACCCGCGCGGCGTTGAGGCCGGTTCGATCCTCCACGTGCACTACCGCCATCGCGATTAGATCGTGATGATCCTGCGCAACGAAGACGCGTGCGTGCGGATCGTCGAGCGCCCCCGCGAGCATCGCCGCCGCGACGCTCTCCGCGTCGGCGGCCATCGGATAGATACGGTGATCCCGTTGGGCCTCGTTCAGCACACCCCACAGCGCGACCATCTGCTCCAGATCGCCGGCGTTCGCCATCCGCACCACGTATTCGCTCACCAAACCTCCGGGATCCTGCGCTTTCTCGACGTCAGCCAGGATACCGACCGAGGCTGCGGCCGGCCCGGGTCGCACCGCGCGACCCCCACAGTTTGACGCTCGGTGAAAGACGTTGCTAACGTGCCTGCAACGTTCCGAAAGGGACGTGCAGGGTCCGGGATCAGCTGGAAGGGCCTCGCGTTTGGGGAAGGCGCGAGTTCTGGAAGGTTGGCTCGGACTCTTGCTTTTCCCGGGTTTCCATCCCGAGATTCCGACGCATCCAGCCCGCTTCCTTACAAGATCTTCGACATGAACGCGCGCGTGCGCGACTCGCGGGGATTCCCCAAGACGTCCTTCGGCGGGCCCTGCTCGATGATCGTCCCCCCGTCGATAAACGCCACTCGGTGGGCGACCTGACGCGCAAACCCCATTTCGTGGGTGACCACCACCATCGTCATACCCCCGGAAGCCAGATCTCGCATGACGTCGAGCACGTCTTGGACCAACTCGGGATCCAGCGCACTCGTCACTTCGTCGAACAGCATCGCCTTCGGACGCATTGCGAGCGCGCGCGCGATAGCCACGCGCTGCTGCTGCCCGCCCGACAGTTGGGAAGGATAGGACGCGGCCCGGTCGGCAAGGCCGACCTTGTCAAGTTCCTCAAGCGCGCGCCGCTCGGCTTCTTCGTGATCAACGCCGAGAACCTTCTGCAGCGCAAGCGTGATGTTGCGCCCCGCAGTCATGTGCGGAAACAGATTGAGCGACTGGAACACGATCCCGATGCGCGCGCGCACTTCATTGAGGTTGGTCCGGATGTCGGTGATGTCGGTCCCGTCGAATACCACCCGGCCTTCGGACGGCTCCTCCAGCAAGTTGATGCACCGCAGCAGCGTGGACTTCCCCGACCCCGAGGGGCCGACAACGACGAGCACCTCGCCGGCGTCGATCTCCAGATCGATACCGCGAAGCACGTGTACGTGCCCAAACCACTTGTGCACGCCCTCCAGTCGGATAAGTGCGCTCACGCTCCCGTCACCCCAACGAGTCCACTGCGCAACCGCTTCTCCAGCGCGTTCACCGCACGAATCATCGGAAGACTCACCGCCAGATACCCGACTGCCGTCGCGACAAAGAACGTCGCGTTGAAGCTGTTTGAGTATCCCTGCTGCCCCACCGACATCAGCTCGCGCTGAGCATCGGTGAGACCCAGGAAGATGACGAGCGAAGTGTCCTTGATCAGGATGACGAACTCGTTCATCAGGGGGGGGATTACCCGCCGAACCGCCTGCGGAACGATCGCGTAACGCATCGCTTGCATATACGACATGCCGAGGCCGCGCGCGGCCTCCAGTTGACTACGTTCGATTGATTGAATCCCGGCGCGAAACACCTCGGCCGCGTACGCCGCAGTGTTCAGGCCGAAAGCAACAATTGCAGCCATGTATGTGGAGACGCCCCACTGCAGCCCGAGGGCCAGACCGAAGTAGATGAACGACAGTTGCCACAGCAGAGGCGTCCCGCGAAAGAAGTTGATGTACGCGCGCGCCGGCGCGCGCACGACGGCTCGTTTGGAAATAGCGAAGACCGCCAGCAGAAGCCCCAGCGCAATCCCGATCGCTTCGCCCGTCGCAGCCAGGAGGACTGTGTTCTTCGCTCCGGCCACGAATGCACCGACATGCGGGCGAATTTGGTCGAAGTCGAAGAAGTTGCGCGCGAACGTGTCGATGCGTCCCTGCAGGAACCACAGGGCTCCCAGCCCCAGCACGGCCGCCTGCGCTCCGAGGACCGCGCCCGCCACGGACTCCTCTCTCGCGAGCTTTGTCGGCATCCACCGAACGGTGACCGCACCGGTGGCCAGCGCCAGAAGTCCGAGCCCGGCTCCGACCTGGAGTACCCAGCGAAGTTCCTGCGAATGCAGCCCTCCAAGCAGACGCGTCAACGGAGTCGCTCCGAGCGCCACAACAGTCGCGATACCTCCGATGGTTACCGTCGCCAAGGCCAGACCGCCGACAACCGCCGCAGCGAAACCAAGCGGAGTGCTTTCACGCAGGAACCAGTCAACGCCGCGCGACGGACGGACGAACTGCTGGGTCGCCATGGCTCCTCCTTCAGCACGGGGCCCGCGCATTCGCGCGGGCCCCGTTCACATCCGGGCGTCTACTTCTTTGCGTACGAAGGCAACTGCTGGTCGGGGAAGTACTTCGTGAAGATGGTCGCGTAGGACCCGTCGGCGAACATCTCGTCAAGCGCTGCGTTGACCGCGGCCAGCAGGCCCGGGTTGGATTTCGCGATTGCGATCCCGTACTGCTCGCCGGTCTCGATCTGCTGAGTCACCTTCAGATCGCTTTTGCTCTTGATCGCCTCCAGCGACACCGGCAAGTCATTCACGACGCCGACGAGCTGCCCCGCTTCCAGCGCATCGAACATCGTGGGCGCCTTCACGTAGCCCACGATCTGGATGCCCTTCGGCTTCAGATTCGCGTCGGCCCAGAACTTGCCGGTCGTTCCGTTCTGCACGCCGACTCGGTCGCCGGACTTGAGGCCGTCGGTCGTCGCGAGCGCCGGAGTCCGCTTTGCGTTCACCGTGAGCGACTGCAAAGAGGAATAGTACGCGGTTGCAAACGACACCAACTCCCGCCGCTTCGTCACGACGTCATACGCGGGAGACCCTTGCGGCGCGTACGCAGTCACCGCCGATACGACGGCGTCGAACTTGTCGGCGGCAAGTGAGGTGAAGATGGTGTCGAAGTTACTCGTCACCCACTCCACGGTCAGGCCGAGCTTGGCCGCTATCGCTTCCATCAGATCAACGTCGAAGCCCACGAGCTTGTCCGACTTGTCTTTGTACTCGAAGGGTGGGTACGGGATGTCCGAGCCGACCTTCAGAGTGCCTTGCGCCAACGTCGTAAACGACGGGCTCGGTGACGGGCTCTCCCTCACAGTCGTCCTGGTCTTTGCGCAGGCCGAACCGGCCAGCGCAAGCATCACCAACCCGGCCACAACCACACGCGACGACCGACGTGCCATGTCTGCCTCCCGTTCCCTCCGGAGTCCCCTGCGTGCGATTCTACGCCCGCCAAGGACACAATTTGCCGCGTGAAGGGGTTTATTCCTCGGGTGAGATGTGCCCGTCGAGGACGGCCTGCGCGACATCGGCCATCGGCAGCCGTCTGCGCATTGCCGACTGCCGAATGAAGCGATACGCGGCGGCTTCACGCAGACCGAAGCGGTCCATCAACACGCCCTTGGCTCGCTCGACCGTCTTGCGCGCTTCAAGCTGTTGATTGAGGCCCCCTACTTCGCTCACCAACGCCGTGAGTTGCTGAAAGCGAGCCTTGGCGACTTCGACGGCCGGCAGCAAGTCCCGCCGCTGGAACGGCTTGACGAGGTAGGCCATTGCTCCGGCCTCGGTCGCCCTCTCGACGAGTTCCCGCTGCGAGTACGCCGTGAGGATAAGAACCGGCGCGATCCACTCTTCCGATATCTCGGACGCCGCTTCGATCCCGTCCTTCCCCGGCATCTTTATGTCCAAGATCACCAAGTCGGGAGACGTTGCGCGCGCCAGCGCGACCGCGGTCTCTCCGTCGGCAGCCTCGAAAACCTCGTAGCCCTCTTCGCGCAGCATTTCCGCGAGGTCCAGCCGGATGATCGCATCGTCTTCGGCTACAACAACCCGCGGCCGGACGGAATCGCTCATGTTTGCAGAGTTTACGTTAGCGCCCCGCCGCACCGCCGAGCTTGTCCAGCAATCGATCTTGCTCGGCCCTGAGTTCATCGAGCTTTCGCGCAAGATCCCCACGTGCACGCCGCAGCAGGGCAAGGTCGCCCGATGCCTCGGTGCTCTCGCGAACGGCAAGCGGCGTCTCCGAGACCAGTGCGCGAATGCGCGCGTCCTCGGCGACGTCGGACTGAAACAAGATCTGCTCGTCGAGGATCTGGGATTCGACTTGGACCTCGCGGATCTCCACCGAGATCGCCCGCAGGCGGTCGACGATGCTCACCGTCGCCTCAGCAGCGTGATCAGAATGCCTCGTCCCGCCCGAACGCCAGTGCACCCAACTCGGCGTCATCGACGGGCACGCCGGGGCCCACGAGTGGCTCCGAGGTGAACAGTGCCGCAGCGGTGGCCGCGCGCGCGTCGCCCTTCTTGTCGAGCGCCCAGCCGGCCGCCTCGCACAGCAGCGCCGCCTCATACGTGCGAGCCATGCCCCAAGCGATTCGCCGTGCCGCGCCTTCGTGGGCCTCCAACATCATCTGCCGCAACGAAACGGTGGCATCCCGAACCGCGCGCGCCGGGCCGGCGATCAGAGGGTGGTCGTAGGCGCGCGCCCGTGCCTCGACGTCCTCGCAAAACGCAGCCGCCGCCTGAGGGGACTTCGCCAGCGCGCGCAACACGTCCAGAGCCAGCACCGAAGTCGTTCCCTCCCAAATGCAGTTCACGTGTGCATCCCGCAGCATCCGAGGAATGCCGGTGTCCTCCACGTACCCGGCCCCGCCAAAGGACTCCATCAACTCGCTGGTGACCCACACCGCTTGACGGCTGATAGCCATCTTCGCCAGCGGCATCACGACGCGTACGAGTTCGGCGCCCTCGCCGGTCCGCTCGGCCGCCCCCAGCAGCTCGGCCGCCCGGTAGGCCAACCCCTGCGCCGCCTCGACCTCGGCAGCGACTCGCGCGATCCAGGCACGGTGCAGCGGCAGTTCGCCTATCGGGCGACCAAACGCTTCGCGACGACCCGCATAATCCCGTGCAAGATCCAGCGCTGCGCCCATCGCTCCCACGGAACCAAAGGCGGCGTGCACGCGCGTGATGTTCAACATCGTTGCGATCTTGCGCACTCCGTGTCCCAGGTCGCCCACCTGAACCGCCACGGCGCCATCCAGATCCACTTCGGCAGTAGGCAGCGACTTGGTGCCGAGCTTGTCCTTCAGGCGGCGAATCGTGATCCCGTTCCACGAACCCGAGGCGTCGCGCAACTCCATGAAGAACAACGACAGCCCACGGCTCCCTTGCTCGGCGCCTTCCGGCCGAGCGAGCAGCAACGCAACGTCGGCCGGAACGATTGCCGACGTGAACCACTTCGCGCCGTGCAGCGTCCAAGTGCCATCGACACGCCGGCGCGCGACCGTGCTCGAGCGCGACACGTCCGACCCGCCCTCGATCTCGGTCATCCACTGTCCGGCCGTCACCGCGTCGCGCCGCGCAGTCAAGCCCGGGACCCAGCGTTCCGCGAGTTCCGGCGACTCCGCAATGAGCACGCGCGCGGCGGCATCGCTCATCGACAGTGGACAATCGGCCGTCGCCGAAGATGGGTCGTACAAGTCCAGCAGCGCGAACTGCGCGACACGCGCCCACGCACCGAAACGGTCCTCGTATGCCGCGGCGACGACCCCGGCCTCTCGCCCGATCTCAATAATGCGCAGCCATGCCGGATCAACATCCACGCGGTCGATGCGTCGCCCCCAGGCGTCCCAGGGAACATGACGCGGGGGGTTGCGCTCGGCCTGCTCAACGAGATCGGCCAATTCGCCGGCGGCCAGCGCGCCCATTGCGTCGAGTTCGGGGGCAAGCTCCAGGTAGACATCCTCGGGAAGCAAACGCTCGAGCGTGGCGCGCAGCGCGCGGTCGGTTCGGAAACGGTTCGTGAACCGAGGGGGATCCTGCAGAAACGGCTCCATGACCCGCGACAGTATCCCGAGCCGGCCCGATGGAACAAGCACAAGCCTGTGCATACAGCCCATTGCACATCGAACCCCTCCGGCGTACCTTCGAGCAGAAATGTCTCTTGCACTGCGTTTTTGGGGCAATCCGCGCAGGATTCCCCCCAGGATCGCGAGATGGATTGCGCTCGCGGTCGTCATCGAGTCCACGGTTATCGTCGGTGCTGGTCGTTCCGGATGGCCGCACGCAACGGTCACAGCCCTTCTCGTCGCAACAGCGCTCCTCGCGTCGCTCGCGTGTTTCACCACCGCGCGCAGCACACCCGTCCCCGCAGCGTGGCGCGCCCTTGGAGCGTGCGCCGGCGCCTGGGCTGCCGTCGAGGCGGTGCAGGCCTGGTTCGAGTTCTTCGCGCATCGGACCGAACCGATCCCCTCGCTTGCCGACGTCGCATTCATGGGGGCGGCCGTCGGAGCACTCACGGCTGCAGTGTCGTTCTCCGGGCGGCCTCGATCGCCGGCCCGACTCTGGCTCGATGCGGCCATTGCGGCCGGGGCGCTCGGCTTCGTCGCGTGGAGCGCCGTCGTCGCGCATGCATCCCGGATCGAGTTCGCATCGACGGCCCAGCGCATTACAACGTTCGGGCACCCGCTGATCGACGCAGTCGTCGTGGGCGTCCTTGCGGTGCTCGCCCTATCTCGGCACGCTCCGACTACCGGCGTCGCGCTCGCATGCACCGGACTCGCAGTTCTCGCGGCGGGCGACGCCGCTTCGTGGCGCCTGGATCCACTGGGCCCGGCGCCGGCGATCCTCGATGCCGTTCGGATCACCGGGTACCTCCTGCTCGCATCGGCTGCGCGCGTGATTGGTCCACGCGACGTCTCGCAACGGACCCCAAGCAGCCTGCGGTTCTCGGCAGGACCCTCCGCGGTTACCGTCCTGATGGCAGTCGGCGTCGCCGCGGTGAACCAGGCCCGCGGCATCGGTTTGGACGCCTCGCTGTTTTGGATCGCGCTGGGCGTCATCGTCGCGGCGATCGCACGCAGCGTAGTCTCGGCCTCGGACAACAGCGCGCGCGCGCGTGGATTCGAAGCCAAAGTCGCAGAACGCACGGCGGAGTTGGAGGATGCGCTGGCGCGCGCCGACGAAGCGCGCAAGACCGAGGATGCCTTCGTCGCCACGGTCTCACACGAGTTGAGGACTCCGCTGACCACGATGCTCGGAGCCACGATCACGATGCTTCGCCCCGAGATCCCCATGTGCGAGGACGCCCGCGTCCTTGCCGGCATCGCACACCGCGGAGCAGAGCGCATGTCGAGTCTGGTGGAAGAGATGCTCATCGCTTCGGGCATCGGCGGCGCCGACCGTCCGACGCCCGGGATCTCGTTCGACGCCGGCGCGCGCCTGCTCACAGTCCTGAACGCTCACCACGCGAGCGCCCATCGCACGCACACCTCAATCGATTCCTCGCTGCCCGCAGAGGGGGACCCCGAGCGCTTCGAGATCGCCATCTCTCAACTACTGGAGAACGCGGTGAAGTTCGCCCCTCACGGACCCATCGATGTCTCGGCGCGAAACACGGCGCGTGGAGTCGAAATCCGTGTCCGCGACTACGGTCCGGGCATCCCCGCAGACGCTCGCGAACGCATCTTCGATCGCTTCTACCAGGCCGACGCGGGCATCACCCGTTCGTGCGGCGGTAGCGGCCTCGGGCTCTTCATCGCGCGCAGACTGGTCGAAGCGATGGGGGGGTCTCTGGTCCTCGAGAGCGTCGCACCCGGCGCGGCGTTCTGCCTATCGCTGCCGGCCTCCGGACGGCGTCGACTCTCGCTCAAGCCGCCCGCGTGGCACGAGCCGTCGGGAGTCAATAGCGCGATATGAGCCATTTCGCATTCGCCGACGTCACAAACCGCACGAAACCCCTTCCGGATGCGTTTACCTCAGGTCCCATTCGCCCCGCGCCCTTGTTCCCGCCGCGCAGAGATGTACCTTGAAGGTCATCAATCAAACGGAGTTCGGACGCATGGCCCGAGACGAGGCAAACGACATCAACGCGGTGAACGCACCGGCTGTCCAATGGACCGACGATTTGGTGCGTCGAGTCATCGAGACATCGCTCGACGCAATCGTCGTCGTGGATGGACGCGGCGCGATCGCGTTCGCGAACCAACAGACCGCGAAGATGTTCGGATACAACGACGAGGAGTTGCTGGGAGCGTCCGTGGAGATGCTCGTCCCTGAACGCCTGCGGAGCCGCCACCGGCCGCATCGCGAGGGGTACGGCGAGAAGCCACAGCCACGCCCGATGGGCATCGGGCTGGACTTGTTCGCGCGGCGAAAGGATGGCTCGGAGTTTCCGGTAGAGATCAGTCTTGCGCCTTTCGACTCTCCCGCCGGACCACTCGTCTCGGCAAACATTCGCGACATCAGCCACCAACGCGCGCTTGAGGCGATGAACAGCCGGCTCGCGGCCATTGTCGAGTCCTCCTCGGATGCGATCATCGGAACCAACAGGCAGCGCATCATCACGGCATGGAACGCCGGCGCGGAACGCGTGTACGGCCATCCGGCATCCGACGCTCTCGGTCGATCGATCGCCCTCTTGGTGTCGCCCGAGAAGTCGGATGAGTGCCCTGCGATCTTCGACGCAGCCTTCGACGGAACCACGACCGAAGGCTTCGAGACGCAACGCTTGCGACGCGATGGAAGACAGATCGACGTCTCGCTGACGGTCTCGCCGATCGTTGATCGGCGCACCGGCGTCGTCACAGGCGCGTCCATCATCGCGCGCGACATCACCGAGAAGAAGGCCGCCGAACAGGCACTGTCTGTGTTCATCGCGAATGCGGCCCACGAACTTCGCACGCCGTTGACGACGCTGGCCGGATTCGCCGACGTACTCGCCATCCATCGGCACACGATGAACGAGGAGCAGATGGAGCAGGCCTTCGAAGTCGTGCGGCGCCAGGGCGCGCGCGCAAGAGAGCTGATCGACAACTTGCTGGATCTCTCCCGCATCGACGCCGGCAGTCCGTCGGTAACTCTGCAGTCGGTAGCATTGCGCGCAGCCATCGAACATGCCGTTGATCTCGCCATACCGCCCGACGGAGTGCGCGTGCGCACCGAAGTCCCCGAGGGGATCAACGTCATCGCCGATCCGCTACGGCTTGACCAGATCGTGATCAACCTGCTGACGAACGCCTACCGCTACGGGGGCCCTAACGTGACCCTGACCGCATCCTCGAGTCACGGGACGGCCGTCCTTCGCGTGGCCGACGACGGCCCCGGGGTCCCTGAAGAACTGGTTCCGCGCCTGTTCGATCCCTTCGCGCGCGGCGGTGACGTCGCCGGCACGCCGGGGTCCGGACTCGGACTCGCCATCGTTCGACGCCTGGTGGACGCATTCGGCGGTGAGATCCGGCACGAACACAACTCCCCTACCGGAGCGATCTTTGCGCTTCGGCTGAAGGTCCAGTCGTGAACCGAACCGTCTTGGTCGTCGACGACGAGCCCGACATCCGCTTGATGCTCGGGGCGCTTCTCTCCGTAAACGGATACGACGTCCTGCAGGCTCCAACCGGCCGTGAAGCCCTGGAACTGCTGGAAGAGAACCACACCGACGCCGTCTTGCTCGATATCCGCCTGCCCGACATCGACGGGTGGGAAGTCCTTCGCCACATGCGCGCCGAGGAGCATACCGCCGACATTCCGGTCGTCTTGGTTTCGGCGTATGCCGGCCAGGACGCCCGCACAGCGGCCGCCGACCTCGGCTGCCTGGACGTCTTCGACAAGCCGTTTGCGGCCGAGCGCTTGGTTGAAACGATCGACCGTCTTGTTGCGGTGTAGGACGCGTCCGCCTGCCCACCGGTAAGGTTTGCATCATGCTTCCAACGATCGAGTCTCTTCGCGAACGGCTGCGGCTCGTCATCACCGACAAGCAGGAACAAGGCCACATCACCGAGGGTCTGCCGGAACAGCTCGCGGCAATCCCCGACGCATACGATCCGCTTGCCGAGTTCGCACGACGCTTGGCCGACCTCCCCATGCGCCCGGATTGGCGCTACGACGAACCCGACGACTTCGAGGCCATTTGCGCGCGCTGGGACGACCCCGCCGCCGATCCCGGGTCGGTGGACGTCGACGACGCAGCCGCGCGCGCCGAGGCTGCCTTTCTGGGTCGCGTCTGCGGATGCATTCTGGGCAAGCCTGTTGAGTTTGACCCGACGCTGGACGAGTTGCGCGCCGCCCTGGAGCCGCTCGGCGAATGGCCCCTGCGTGACTACTTTCCCGAAGCCGCTATTCCCCGGCTACGCGCGCCGCAGCTTCAGTGGCCCGACACCGTGCGCGAGCGCATCCGCTTCGTCGCGCAAGACGACGACATCAACTACACGATCATCGGGATGCTCATGCTCGAGTCCTTCGGAACCGGATTCACCAAGGAGAACCTGCGCGACGTCTGGATGATGCAGTTGCCCATCATCGCGACGTTCGGACCCGAGCGCACGATGCTGGCGCGCGCCGCGCTGAACTCCCTCGAAGGAGGCGACCCCTCGGCGCTGGATGAGTGGGTACGCGTGGCTAACCCTCGCGACGAGTGGTGCGGCGCGCTCATTCGGGCGGACGCCTACGGGTACGGCTGCATGGGACGCCCGGCCCTCGCCGCCGAACTCGCTTGGCGCGACGCAAGCTGGACGCACCGGCGCACCGGGACGTACGCAACGATGTTCGTCGCCGCAGCCATCGCGTCGGCACCGGGCGCGCGCGAGCCCCTCGACATGTTCCGCGCCGGACTTCGCTATGTCCCCACCAAGAGCCGGTTCCACGAAATCACCGCGGCGCTGCTGGACGAGGTTTCGCGCGCGCACGACTGGCTCGACGGATACGAGCGCGTCCGCGCGCTGACCCCGGGCATGACACACTGCCGCATCTACCAAGAGGTTGGAACCTTGGCCAACACCTTGCGCTTCGCGTCCGACGTCGGCGACGGAATCTGCAAGCAAGTAAGCCAAGGCAACGACACCGACAGCTTCGGCGCCACCGCGGGGTCGATGCTGGGAGCGTTCTTCGGCCCCGGTCACCTCGAAGCGCGATGGCTTGCGCCGTTCAACGACGAGATCCGCGTCGCGCTCGCGCTATTCCCCGAACGCTCACTGTCGGCGCTGACCGCACGCATCGGCCGACTGCCGGCGCGCATCGCCGGCGACCTTAAAGCCTGATCAAGCCGAATGCTCCGAATGGCCAATGCGCAGAAACGCCGCATGGCCACATAGGGTTATTCGCAATGCACGGCGCGCGCCTGTTAGTGAAGTGCCCCGGCAATCGCTTCCGCAACGTCCTCCCGGCCGATTCGCCGCCGGAAGACCCAGTACGTCCAACCTTGGTACAGCAGGACCACCGGAGTAAAGATCGCCGCAATGATCGACATCAGCTTCAGTGTGTACGGCGCCGAGGACGCGGTTGCGATCGTCAAGCTGAAGTCGGGGTTGGTGCTCGACACCATCACGCGGGGATACAGATTCATAAAGATCGTGGCCGTCAGCAGCACGATGGAGGCACCCGTCGCCACGAAGGCCCAGCCGTCCCACTTCTGGTACACCAGCCAGGACACCACAAGCAGTAACGCGATCGCGGCGATCGGCATCGGATCGGGAACGATGCCGCGCGTGTTCTTCTCCACGGCATTCAAGTAAGTCCACCCCAGGAAGGCGAACACCCCGGCCGCGGCCGCCCACGCCAACTTCGCCGCCATGGAGCGGGCTCGATCCGCAATCGCACCATGCGTCTTCAGCGCGATGAACACCGCTCCGTGCAAGGTGAACAGCAGAACGAATGCGACACCACCGACGAGCGCGTACGGATTCAGCAACCCGAACAGGGACCCGGTGAACTCCTTGCTTGAGTCGATTGGAACACCGCGAAGAATGTTCGCCCATGCGACACCCCACAACAGCGACGGAACCAGGCTCCCCCAGAAGATCGCCCTATCCCACCACGCACGCCATGCCGGACGCACGTCCTTGCTCCGGGACTCGAATGCCACTCCGCGAAAGATCAGTGCGACCAGAACGAGGAACAGCGGAAGGTAGAACCCGCTGAACAACGTCGCATACCAGTCGGGAAACGCGGCAAAGGTTGCCCCTCCGGCGACCACAAGCCACACCTCGTTGCCGTCCCACACCGGGCCGATCGTGTTGATCATCACCCGCCGGTCGACGTCGTCCTTGCCTAGAAACGGCAGCAGGATGCCCACGCCGAAATCGAATCCCTCAAGGAAGAAGTAGCCGACCCACAGGACGGCGATCAGGGTGAACCACAGGATCTGAAGGTTGCTCATCATGTCACCGCCTCAGTACACGAGTTTCGGACGTCCGTCGGATGCCGGCTCGGGCTCCGGCTTGATTCCCGCTTTTGCGAAGCGCACGAGCATCCCGATCTCGACCACCGACAACAGGCCGTACACCAGCGTGAATCCCACAAGCGTCGTTGCGATCGTTCCCCTGCCGACGCTGGGAGACACCGCGTCGGAAGTACGCATCAACCCGAAGACGACCCAAGGCTGACGACCGACCTCGGTGAACACCCACCCCGCGATGTTGGCAATCGTCGGGACCAGGACCGACAAAGCCACGAGCCGCAAGTAACGCCGGCTGGACGTGAATTTCCCGCGCCGCATCTGAACAAGCCCGAAGCCGGTCAGCGCAACCAGCAAGAAGCCGAGGCCCACCATGATTCGGAAGCTCCAGTAGGTCACCCACGGAATCGGCATGTAGTTCCCAGGGCCGTACCGAGTTTCGTAGGCCGCCTGGATGTCGTTCATCCCCTCGACCGTTCCGTTCCAGGAGTTCGTGGCGAGCACGCTCAGAAGATTGGGCACCCGAATCTGAAAGACCGGGCGCGCGCCCGCGGGGTCTCCGATCGTCAGCAGCGAGAAACTCGCACCGCGCTCGGTGCTCCACAGAGCCTCCGCGGCCGCCATCTTCATGGGCTGCTGCTCGGTCATCACCTGCGACTGCGCGTGCCCCGTGAACACCACGCCTGAGGCTCCGATGAAAGCGGCGACGAGTGCGATTCCCGCCGAGCGCACGAAGACGTCGGTGTCATGCTTGCGGAGCAAGTGGTAGGCGCTGACTCCCAGAACGAACATCCCGCCGGTCAGAATCGCCGCCAGAACCGTGTGCACGAAGGCGACGATCAGCGTCGAGTTCGTCATCATCGCCACGAAGTCCGTCATCTCGGCGCGACCGGTCCGCGGGTTCATCGTGTATCCGACGGGATGCTGCATCCAGGAATTCGCAGCGAGGATGAACCACGCCGAGATCTGAGTGCCGATGGCCACTATCCAGATGGTCGCCACGTGGATCCGACCCGGAAGCCGATTCCACCCGAAGATCCACAGCCCCAAGAACGTCGACTCAAGGAAGAACGCCAGCAGGCCCTCGATCGCCAAGGTTGGCCCGAACACGTCGCCCACGAAGCGTGAGTACGCGGACCAGTTCATGCCGAACTGGAATTCCTGCACGATGCCGGTGACGACGCCCATAGCAAACGTAATGAGGAACAACTTCCCCCAGAACTTAGTCATGCGCTTGTATTTCTCATCGCCGGTGCGCTGATACAGCGTGTGCATGACGGCCACGAGCAAGGACAGGCCGATGCTGAGCGGAACGAACAAGAAGTGAAATGCGATCGTGATCGCGAACTGCAGCCGCGCCAGTGTCAGTGCGGTCATTCGGTCTCCCTCCAAGCGATTCGCAATTAAGCCGGCGGACGCGTCGATGCTTCCGGCACCTCGCCGGCCCGCTTCAAGGCGCGCCTGCGCAGATGCTCGGAATAGTCGTTCCACACGTCCGCACCCGGGGCGCGACCGGGGAAGATGTCGAAATGACAGGTCGCCGACCCGGACGGAATCGTCGTCGCGAAGGCGACGTCGAATCCGCGTTCCCCAAACAACTCGCGCCCGGCCTCCAGCATTCCCTCGACCAGATAACGCTGGACCCGGCAGTCGAAGGCTCCGTAAACGTCTTCGTGCGGGCAGTAGTGAATGTCGAAACCGGCCCGGTCTCCGTCGACGTCCGGGCGCTCGATGGACGCGTAACACACTTCGTTGATCCAGGAGGCGAACAGGCTCGCGATCTCTGCCGCGGAGGCGTCCGCGGGAACTTCGACCCCGGCCAGCATTTCACCGGCGATGCGTGCGCCGACATCCCTCAATGCCGCGCGCGCAACGTCGTGGCCCTCGGCGCCGAACCGCTCCTCGATCCCGACGAGCATCCCGATCAGCGACACAGCCATCATCTGGCCCCACACGAAAGTCGAAGCCGGATCGTACTCAGGATTCGCAAGCGCCTTCGCCCGGAAGCCCTCCACGGCATCGGCAAAAGGCCACTCGAGAGGCAGTCGGTCCCGCCGGCCACCCCAAGGCAAGGTCTCCGCTCGGTTGGCACGGGCGTCGGGGTGAGGTTGAACCGGAGTCCCCGTCCAGGCTCGTTCACTCATAGATGTCTCCCTTCGCGAACATCAGGCAGCGTACATCGGGCGCGGGTTCTATGATCGGTGGCGGAGGTGAGGCTGATGATGTGGGGTCCGGGCTGGAACTGGGGGGCAGGCGCCTGGCTGATGGGGGTGTCGATGCTGTTGTTCTGGGCACTCGTCATCACCGTGGTGATCGTTCTACTTCGTCGATTCACAGCCGGTCCGGCATCCGGCGAGGCCCAACGCCGGGAACCGGATCGAGCGATCTCGATCCTCGAAGAGCGGTTTGCGCGCGGCGAGATCGACCGCGAGGAGTTCGAGCAACGCCGGCAAGTCCTGCGCGGCTGACCGGCGCGCGCGCCAACAGAAGTGCCGGGGAAGGGATTCGAACCCCCACTGGGTTGCCCCAAGCGGATTTTGAGTCCGCCGCGTCTGCCATTTCGCCACCCCGGCGCGCGGGTCAGTATAAAGGTCCGGCGGGGATCGGGGCGCGCGCCTCGGGAACCTCGCATCCCGGACATCGTGAATTCCCCGGCGCCTGCATTCAAGGAACGCCCTCCAACTTCCGTATCCTGGTTGTGTGAACAAGATCTCGGACTACGGGCTGATCGGCGACTGCCACTCCGCGGCCCTTGTCGGGCAAGACGGCTCGATCGACTGGGCCTGCTTCCCCCGCTTCGATTCTCCTAGCGTGTTCGCGCGCAACCTCGACGAGTCCCGCGGCGGGCACTTCCGCATCGCGCCGGAGTTCGTCGAAGACGCCCGCCGCGCGTACCTCCAGGACACCAACATCCTCACAACGACGTTCGAATGTTCCGGCGGCGTCCTCGAACTTACCGACTGCATGCCTGTCGAAACTCCCGAAGAGCCCGGCGGGACGCGCGTTCGCGTGCACCACTCGATCCTGCGGCGCGCGCGCTGCACCATCGGAACCGTAAACGTCCGAGTCTCCGTCGCACCGCGATTCGAGTACGGCAGTCTCCTGCCCCGCTTCACGCCGCTGTCGGCGCGCAGCGCCTACGTAGAGGGCGGCGCCAATGCCATCGTGCTGAACTCGACGCGTCCCGTGGAGGTTCTCGACACCGAAGTGGTTGCGGAATGGACGCTGCACGCGGGCGAAGAGGTTTGGATGGAAGCGACCTGGAGCCGGTCGTACGCGCGCCACCCTCGGGCGCCGTCGCTGGCGAAGTTCGAGCAGGAGTGTAGACGCCGCCTCGAGGCCACAACCGCGTACTGGCGCTTGTGGATCGAGCAGTGCTCCTATGAAGGCGTCTATGCGCCGTTCGTGCGACGATCCGCGCTGGCGCTGAAGGCGCTGACCTATGCGCCGAGCGGCGCCATGGTCGCGGCACCGACCACATCGCTGCCCGAGTTGATCGGCGGCGGGCGCAACTGGGACTACCGCTATACCTGGATCCGCGACGCGACCATGGCGCTGTCCTCTCTGGTGGCCCTCGGCTTCAGACACGAAGCGGAGGCCTTCCGTTCGTGGCTCGAACGAGCGACGGCCGGGCGCGCGCAGAACTTGCAGATCATGTACGGCGTCGAAGGCGAGCGACACCTGCCCGAAATGGAGTTGCCGCACTTGACCGGACACCGCAACTCGGCGCCGGTGCGAATCGGAAACGCCGCCGCCGTGCAGACGCAACTCGACGTCTACGGACAGATCCTGGACGCGGCATACCTGTACGGGAAAGCGGGCGGGGACTTCAGCACCAAGAACTGGACTTTCCTAACGCGTCTGGTCGAATCGGCCGCCGCTCGCTGGCACTGGGCCGACCACGGGATTTGGGAGTTGCGCGATGAACCTCGGCACTTCACGCATTCGAAGCTGCACTGCTGGGTCGCGCTCGATCGGGGGATCCGTATCGCGCAAGCGCGCGGGCTGCCGGCACCGATAGAGCGGTGGGAGCGCGCGCGTGACGAGATCCGCGACTTCTTGCTGGAACAAGCGGCACCCGACGGGTGGTTTCAGCAGGCAGCCGGGTACCCCGTCGCCGACGCAGCGACTCTGCTCGCGCCTGCGCTCGGACTTGTGCCGACCGATCATCCCCTTGCGCTGCGAACCATCCAGGAGGTTCGCGCACAGCTCGAGCACAACGGACTCGTCTACCGATACAAGGGAAACGACGGACTTGAGGGCCAGGAAGGCGCGTTCTTGGTGTGCTCGTTCTGGCTCGTGGACTGCCTAGTGCACACCGGCGAAATCGGTGAGGCGCAAGCCCTGCTGGAGCGCCTGCTCACCTTCGGCGGAGATCTTGGCCTGTTCCCCGAGCAGGTCGATCCAGCAACGGGCGAGGGGCTCGGGAACTTCCCACAGGCGTTCAGCCACATGGCGCTGGTGCTGTCGTGCGGCCATCTGGAGGCCGCGAAACACGGCGGAGTTCACAACGGCGGCTCGTACGCCGAACTCGCAGTCGAACGACTGATGGCCCGGCGCGGTTCGAAATCGGCCACCGTGCCGGCCCAGAGCGCACCTTAAGACCCCTTCGACTCGGCCGCGCTGCGGGCCCGAGCGATCAGCGCCCGCACTCCGTCTTCGTCGCCGTCGCGCAACATCGCAACGGGATCGGGATCGCCGTTGACGATCGCCTCAAAGAACTCCTTGCGATCCTGATACGTGGGCAACGCGGCCTTGGCCCAAGGGCGCAGATCGTTCAACATCTCGGCCAGCCGCGAGAAAGGCTCACCGTAGGCGGCCGCGATCTCGCGCTTCATGCGCTTGGCGAGGGCGGGACTCGCCCCGGCCGTAGACACCGCAATCGAGATCGCACCGGTGCGAACGATCGCCGGCAGGATGAAGTTGCACAACGCAGGGACGTCGACGACGTTCACCAACATCCGACGGGCCTCGGCGTCCTCGAACACCCGGACGTTTACCTGGGTGGTACCCGTCGCCGCGATCACAATGAATGCGTCGTCGAGATCACCGGGGCCGTATTCGCGCTGCTCCCACTCGATCGAGCCCTTTGCAGCCAGCGCGCGCAATTCCTCGATCGCTTCCGGCGCAACCACCCGAACGAGGGCCCCACAGGCGAGCAGACGTTCCACCTTGTCGCGCGCGATGGCCCCGGCACCCACGACCAGGGCCCGACGGCCGCTCATGCGCACGCAGGCGACGTACAACGGAGTCTCTGCCAGGTCACGGACGCAACTGTCGTCGCATACGCCCTTGCGCAGGGGACAAATGCAGTCCTTCCCGGCGAGTTCGCTCGACATAGCCTTCATCGTAGCGGTGGGGTACTCCTCAGCGCGTGACGGCCGCGCGCAGTTCCCGAACCAGTTCGCCGACGGCGGCGGCGGGGTCGGTCGCTGCGGCAGCGCGCGCCACAATCGCGCTGCCGACGATAACGCCGTCGGCGTACCCGGCGACCGCACGAGCATGTTCGGCGGTGCTCACACCGATCCCGACCGCAACCGGTAAATCGGTCTGCGCGCGAATCGATTCGACCAACACGCGCGCGCGGTCGGACAACGTTTGGCGCACCCCCGTCACTCCCAGCAGCGACGCCGCATAGACGAAACCGCGCGATGCCTCGCCGATAGAGCGAAGGCGCTCCGGCGGCGAAGTCTGCGCGGCGATGAATACCGTCGCGATCCCGGCGGCGTCGCAAGCCGCACGCCACGGACCCGCGTCCTCGACGGAAAGATCGGGGATGATGGCTCCGGCCGCCCCGGCCGTTGCGAACGCCTGCGCCGCGCGCTCGAGCCCCTGATGAAACACCAAGTTGTAGTACGTCATCGCGACAAGCGGGATCCCCGACTCGGCCGAGGCGCGCGCGATTAGGTCCAGCGCCTCGGACATCCGCAGCCCGCGTTCGAGCACCGCCGTCGTCGCCGACTGGATCACCGGTCCGTCCATGATCGGATCCGAGAACGGAATCCCGATCTCCAACACGTCGGCGCCGGCCTCCGCCGCGGCAACAGCCATACGCACAAAGGCATCGGGGTCCGGATACGCGCACACCAGGAACGGCATCAGCAGCGCGCGCCCTTCGGCGCGGCCGCGCGCGAACGCCGCGTCCAGTCGCTCGGCCGCCGTGTGATCAGTCCGCGCCATGAAGGATCCTTCGCACGGTTTCCACGTCCTTGTCTCCGCGGCCGGAAAGGTTCACCAAAATCACCGCGTCCGGGCCCAGCCCGCGTGCTTCGCGGATCGCCCACGCCAGCGCGTGAGACGACTCCAGCGCCGGAAGGATTCCCTCGGCGCGCGCCAGCGTGCCGAACGCCGCAAGAGCCTCGTCGTCCGTCGCGGAGTCGTAAACGGCGAGCCCTTGCTCCTTGAGGAAAGCGTGCTCCGGCCCGACGCCCGGGTAGTCGAGTCCCGCCGAGATCGAGTGCGTCGGCAACACCTGACCGTCGGGGTCTTGGATCAGCATGGACAGCGCACCGTGCAAAACGCCCGGCTCCCCCGCCGAGATCGTCGCCGAGTGCTCTCCGGTAGATATGCCGCGACCGGCGGCCTCGACTCCGACCAGGCGGACGCCTTCTTCTCCAAGAAACCCGTGGAAAATCCCCATCGCGTTCGAGCCGCCACCGACGCAGGCGACGACAACGTCTGGCAGCCTGCCCTCGTGCTCGAGAATCTGGGCTCGGGCTTCCTCTCCGATGATCTTTTGGAACTCCCGGACCATCAACGGGAAGGGGTGAGGCCCGACGACCGAGCCCATCGCGTAGTGCGTGGTCTCGACGTTGGCGACCCAGTCGCGCAGTCCCTCGTTGATCGCGTCCTTCAGCGTTTGGGAGCCGGAGGTCACGTGCACGACCGATGCACCGAGTTGCTCCATGCGAAAGACATTGAGCGCCTGGCGACGGCAGTCCTCTTCGCCCATGTACACGACGCATTCCTGCCCGAACAATGCCGCAGTCGTAGCCGTCGCAACGCCGTGCTGTCCCGCGCCTGTTTCAGCGATGACGCGCTGCTTACCCATGCGCCGCGCGAGCAAGCATTGCCCGAGCACGTTATTGATCTTGTGCGCACCCGTGTGCGCAAGGTCTTCGCGTTTGAGGTATATGCGAGCACCGCCGCACTGCTTGGTCAGTCGCTCCGCGAACCACAACGGAGTGGGACGCCCGGCGTACTCGCGCCGCAAGTACTCCAACTCGGCGACAAACTCGGCGTCGGCACATGCCTCGGTGAACGCTTGCTCGAGTTCGTCGAGCGCGTGCATCAGCGCTTCAGGGACGTACTTTCCCCCAAAGACACCGAAGTGTCCTCCGGCGTCGGGATCAGTAAGGGCACGAGCCATAGTTCGCCGAGTGTATCAGCGCGGCCGCGCGCCGTTCGTCGGCGGCTCGAACACGCCGCGCGCGCTCAGACCTCGCCCTCGACACTGCGCAGCTCGCGAGGCTCCCCCAGCAACACAATCACGTCCCCGGGCTGAAGTACCTCATCCCCGGTGGGTCGAGGCAGCACGGTCGTGCCGCGCCGCACGACCAGCGGCGTCGCGCCCTCGCACGCCTCCCCAAGGCTCATGCCCACCAGCGCCGATCCCGGCTCGACCTGCAGCTCCTCCAGACGCATCTTCTCGTCGCCACGGCCGGTGATCTCGAGATAGTCCAGGACGCGCGGGCGCAAGGACAGCATCGCCATGTGACGCCCGCTCGACACGTACGGCGAGATCACACGGTCTGCGCCGGCGCGATAGAGCCGGTCTGCCGCGGCCGATTCGCTGGCGCGCGCCACGATGAACAAATTCGCCCGCAGGGAGCGCGCGGTAAGCGTGATGTAGACGTTGTCTGCGTCGGAGTCCACAGCGCTGATCAGACCGCGCGCACGATCGATGCCGACGCTTTGGAGTACCGCCTCCGACGTAGGATCCCCGATCACATACCGCACGCCGTCGCTCTGCATCCGCTCTTCGAGGTCTTCCAAGCGGTCGACGACCACGAACGGAACCCGCTCGCCCTCAAACTCCCGCGCAACCGCGCGCCCCACGCGACCGTACGCGCAGATGATGTAGTGATCCTTCATCTGGTCGATCTGCCGTTGCATCCGTCGCCTCCTGGAAACTTGCCGAATCCGTCCGTCCGCGAGAGCCGCAGTAAAGATCGCCAAACTCGCGAGAAACACGGCAACTCCGAACGCTGCGAGACTCGCACTAAACAACTTCTCGGCACCGCCGGGCACTTCGCCGGCAAGGAATCCCACGGTCGTGACGACCAGGACGGTCTGGTAGACGGCGTCGAGCAGTGAATAGCCGAAAGCCACGTAGCCCACCACGCCGTATGCGAGCAGGCCCCCCAGACCCGCCAGTGGGGCACGCAATTCGTGGAGGATTCCGTCCGCTGCTCGCACGGGACCCATCCTACGATCCGGCCGGGCCACCCGGGCACAAGCGCGTCAACGGCCCAGCAGTTCCCGCACCTTCGCCGCGGGATCCGGCGCGCGAACCAGCGCTTCACCCACCAAGACCGCATCGCATCCGACGCCTTCCAGGCGAACGACGTCGGCGCGTACCGACACCCCGCTCTCCCCCACAACGAGCGCCCCCTGCGGAGCAAAGGGTCGCAGGCGAGCCACGACGGTCGGATCGACTCTAAGCGTGGCAAGATCACGCGTGTTGATGCCCACGACCCGAGCCCCGGCATCGGCCGCGCGCGCCATGTCGGCTTCATCGTGGACTTCGATCAGCGCAGTCATCCCGAGGGCGTCAACCAGCCCCGCCAAAGACACCAACTCGGTCTGATCAAGCACCGCGACAATCAGCAGAACCGCGTCGGCACCGGCGGCACGCGCCTCCCACACCTGCAGCGGATCGCAGATGAAGTCCTTGCGCAGTACCGGAATCCCAACGGATGCGCGCACCGCGCTCAGATCCTCCAGCGATCCGCGGAAGTACTCGGGCTCGGTAAGCACGCTGATCGCCGCCGCGCCGCCGCGCTCGTACGCGGCAACCAACTCCAGGCGGTCCACATCCGGGGCGATGTCGCCCGCCGACGGCGATGCACGCTTCACTTCGGCGATCAACGATATCCCGGGAGTAGCCAGCGCAGCGGTGAAATCCCTCGGCGGTGCGACGTTGCGCGCGGATTCACGCGCAACGTCCAGCGCTCCCGAGGCACGCCGGGCTTCCGCGTCGGCGCGGCGCGCGGCGGTGACACGTTGCAGAAAGGATCGGCTCACTCTGCCACGATTATAGGCAGAGACGACATTCCCGACTCCAACGCTGGTGTACCATCATGATATCATCATGTAATGGTGGAGCATGGCTAAAGTCCGAACACAGATCCAGCTCGAGCGTCGCCAGTACGAGCGGCTCAAGCGTTTAGCCCTTGAGCGCGGCCAATCCCTTTCCGCCGTGCTCCGCGCGCTCGTCGATGACGCCTTGGGGGGCGGTGCCGCCGCAGGCGCCGGGGCCGTTCGCGAGGCTCGGTTGGGGTTCGTTGGGTCGGGTCGCGACCGCGAGGGCAAGCGCGACGTTGCGCGCCTGCACGACCGATACCTCTACGGCGACCATCGGTGAGCGTTTTCGTGGACACCTCGGCATGGTTTGCGCTCGCCTCGGTGACGGACCAGGACCACAAGGCCGCGCGCGCGATCTGGCGCGATCTCGTGGATCACGACGAAGCGCTGGTCACATCCTCCTACACGCTCGCGGAAACGATGGGCCTCATCCAGCACCGCTTGGGATGGAAACCGCTCGAACTCTTCGCGGCCGCGGTGCGCACCGTGGATGTGGTCTGGATCGACGAGACGCGTCATCGCGAGGCCGAAGCGCTCGTCTTCACGCATCGCCGCCGGGGAACGAACATCGTGGACGCAGCCGGGTTCGTCGTGATGCGAGCGCTCGACCTGGACACCGCGTTCGCGTTCGACGATGACTTCGCGCGCGAGGGGTTCCGGCTGCTCGGCTCGCCTAAGCGCTGAGGGTGGGCGATCTCCCCGACCGCGTGCGGCTCGAGAACTCCCCAGTGCGCCGGCGGTGACGTCGCCCGACGCGCGCGCGGTGATCGCGGGTCACGTCGCACACGACCCGGCCGCTCAGATCGCCGCCCCTGCCGCCGCGCCCTTCCCGACAATCGCGAGGCGCCGGGCCGGGGTCACGCCAAGCCTTCCGCGGCCTTCACCGCGGCGAAGAACGCTCGGGCCTTCGCTCGCGTCTCTTGCTCTTCGCGCTCTGGAACGGAATCCGCCACGATCCCTGCTCCGGCCTGCAGGTACGCCTTGCCGTCGCGCATGTATCCGGTACGCAGCGCGATGCAAGTGTCCACGTTGCCCGAGAAGTCGAAGTACCCGACGGCGCCGGCGTAAGGACCGCGCCGCGTCGGCTCCAACTCGTCGATGATCTCCATCGCGCGAATCTTCGGAGCACCCGACACCGTTCCCGCCGGGAAAGAAGCCTTCAACGCGTCGAATGCCGTTCGACCTTCGGCCAACTCACCGCGCACGCTTGACACGATGTGCATCACGTGCGAGTACCGCTCAATCGTCATCAACTCATCGACGCGCACGGTGCCGGGAACGCACACGCGTCCAAGGTCGTTGCGCGCAAGATCGACCAACATCACGTGCTCGGCGCGCTCCTTCTCGTCGTCGATCAAGTCGGCGGCGAGTTTGGCGTCCTCGGCCTCATCCGCGCCGCGCGGGCGCGTCCCGGCAATCGGACGGATCGTCGCTTCGCGACCGAACACACGCAAATGCGGCTCCGGCGACGAACCGACAATCGCCGTGCCGGGGAACTGCAAGTAGAACATGTACGGGCTCGGGTTGATCAATCGAAGCACGCGGTAGACGTCGAACGGATCCGCCGTGGTGTCGCACTCGAACCGCTGCGACGGAACCACTTGGAAGATATCGCCGGTGGCGATGTACTCCTGCGCCCGCTCGACCTTGGCCATGTAGTCCCGCGGAGACTGATTCGAACGCAAGCCGTCCACCGGCGCATCGAAGCGCGGAGCGTCCAGGCGACTCGGTCCGGTCGCCGTCGAGATTCGGGCGACCAGTTCCTCGGCTGCCGCAACCGCCTCGTCGTACTGTGCGGCGGGATCGTCCCCGATTACGACGTTGGAAATCACCGACATCCGCTGGCGCAAATGATCGAACACCAACAGTTGCCCGGTGAACAGCAACCACAACTCCGGCAGCGCAAGATCGTCGGTCGTCGTCTGAGGCAAGCGCTCGATGTAGCGAACGCAGTCATAACCCACGTAGCCGACCGCGCCGCCGTGCAGCGGCGGCAAGCCGGCAAGCCGGGGCGCGCTGTAGGAGTTAAGTGCGCGCTCCAAAGCCGTCAGCGGGTCGGGCGCGCCGGCCGCAGCAGACGGCACCGCCCCTTCGAACGTAACCTCGCCGTCTCGCGAGGTCATCACCGAGAAGGGGCGCACCCCGATGAATGAGTACCGGCCCCAGCGCTCACCGTGCTCTACGGACTCCAGCAGGAACGAGTTCGGCTCGGCGCCGAGTTTGCGATACACCCCCACCGGTGTCTCCAGGTCCCCGAGCACCTCGCGCCAAACCGGCACGAGCGTGTACTCGCGCGAAAGCCGCAGGAACTCATCTCGGGACGGTTGATACTGGGTCATACCGGCGAAGCATACCGCGCGCGCGCCGCCGCGCCGATGCGGATCGGCGGTCCTACGCGAGCGACCGGTAGAAGCAGGTGCGCTCGCCGGTGTGACAGGCGGGACCGGCTGCGTCCACCAGCACGAGCAAGGTGTCGGCGTCGCAGTCGTAGCGCACGTCGATCACGCGCTGGGTGTTCCCCGACGTCGCCCCTTTGTTCCAGAACTCCTGTCGGGAACGGCTCCAGAACCACGTGGTGCGCGTCTGGAGTGTGCGCGCGAGGGACTCCTCGTTCATCCAGGCAACCATCAGCACTTCACCGGTGTCGTGCTGTTGCACGACCGCGGGGATCAAGCCGTTGCCGTCGTACTTCATCTTCGCGTCGTCGCTCATGTTCTCCTCGCCACCCAGATCATCTCTTCAGACTCCGGCCCAAACGGCCGTTCGTCGACCACTCGTCGTAGAAACCAACGAAAGCGCAGTACGGATCAGCCGGCACGGCGATCAACCCCGTATGGGAAGTCCGCGCGCGCGGCAGTGCGCCTTGACGTCGGCAATCCGCATCTCGCCGAAGTGAAAGACGCTCGCGGCAAGCGCCGCTTCGGCGACATCCAGCGCCTCGGCGAAATGCTCGGGAATCCCGGCCCCGCCCGAAGCGATCACCGGAACCGGAACCGCGTCGGATACGGCGCGCGTTAGCGCTAGGTCGTAGCCGTCCTTGGTTCCGTCGCGATCCATGCTCGTAAGCAGGATTTCCCCGGCCCCCAGTTCCGTCGTGCAACGGCGTGCCCAATCGACGGCATCTAAGCCTACCGGCGTCCGGCCGCCCTCGATCACGACTTCCCACCCACCGTCGGGGTGCGCGCGCGCATCGATGGCGATCACGATGCACTGCGATCCGAAAGCGTCCGTCGCCTCGCGAAGCAACTCGGGACTGCGCACCGCGGCGGTGTTGATCGCGACCTTGTCTGCGCCCGCGCGAAGAAGGTGCCGAACGTCGGCGACCGTTCGGACTCCTCCACCCACCGTCAACGGGATGAACACCTGCTCGGCGGTGCGATGCACGACGTCGATCATCGTCTCGCGGCCTTCCCACGACGCCGTGATGTCAAGGAACACCAGCTCGTCGGCACCTTCGCGATCGTAGATCTTGGCCATCTCCACCGGGTCGCCGGCGTCGCGAATATCGACAAAGCGGATCCCCTTGACGACGCGGCCTGCGTCGACGTCCAGACAGGGAATGATCCGGCGCGCAAGCACGGCTAGGACACCGCGTCGAGCGCTTCGGGAAGCGTGAATCGCCCGGCGTACAAAGCCTTGCCGACGATGCAGGCCTCGGCTCCCGACGTCGCAAGCGCGCGCAAGTCCTCGATCGACGACACTCCCCCGCTGGCGACGATCTTTGCCGCAGTTCGCGCCATTACATCGCGCAGCAAATCGACATTCGGTCCCTGGAGCATCCCGTCGCGCGCGACGTCGGTGACCACATACCGCGCGACCCCCGCCGCGTCCAGGCTCTCCAGCGTCGGGTAGAGATCGCCCCCGTCCTCGGTCCAACCGCGCGCCTGCAAACGCTCACCGCGCACGTCCAGTCCTACGGCGACCACATCGCCGTGGCGCGCGACCGCCTCCTCGACGAAGGACGGGTCGCGAAGTGCTTGAGTGCCGAGCACAACACGCGCCGCGCCTGCGCTCACGGCCCACTCGATCGCGTCCAAGGAGCGGATCCCGCCCGAGCACTGCACCGGAATAGACAGCGCGCCGATCACTTGAGCAATGACCTCGCGGTTCTTTGGAACGCCGTCGAGCGCGGCATCAAGGTCGACGATGTGAAGCCAATCCCCGCCCTGGGCTTCGTACCGCTTGGCGACCGCAACGGGGTCGTCGTCGTAGACGGTCTCCTTCGCGAAATCGCCCTGAACAAGGCGCACGCAACGACCGTCGCGGAGATCGACGGCAGGCAACAAGATCATCGGCTACACATCCTCACGAAGTTCTCCAACACCAACCGACCGGCGTCGCCGCTCTTCTCGGGGTGGAACTGCGTCGCAACCATTGCGCCGCGTTCCGCGGCGCAGGTGAACTTCAAACCGTACTCCGTCGTCGCAGCCGACACGGCGGCATCGGCCGGCACCGGATAATAAGAGTGGACGAAATAGAAGTACGTCCCCGGATCGACGCCGGCGAACAAACGACTCGACGCGAGCGGATCCACCTGATTCCAGCCGATGTGAGGGATCTTGACGGCACCGGGAAGACGCACGACTTCCCCCGCGAGCACTCCCGCTCCCGGCAACTCCGACTCTTGGGATCGCTCGAAAAGCAGTTGCAGACCCAGGCAGATTCCGAGGTACGGACGCTCGGCCGCGATCCATTCACGGATCACGTCGATGCGCGAGCCCAGGTTCGCGACGCAGGAGCCGAATGCCCCTTGACCGGGAACCACAAGCGCATCGGTGTTCGCGCTCGGCGTCTCCTCGACCCGCACCCGGGCGCCCGTGCGCTCGAGCGCCTTCGCTACCGACCGCAAGTTGCCCATCCCGAAATCAAGGACGGTGATGCTCGGAGTCACAGGCGTCCCTTGGTGCTCGGCAGGCCGCCACCCACGACACGGCAGGCTTCACCAAGCGCGCGCGCCAACGCCTTGAACTCCGCCTCCACGATGTGGTGTGGGTTCCTGCCCGCCAGCATGCGCACGTGAATCGTCGCACCGGCGGACTGCGCGACCGCCCGAACGAACTCCTCGGTCAGGCGCGTGTCGTACGTCCCGATCAACTTGGCCTTGGCATCCACGTCGTGCACCAGGAACGGACGTGCCGACAAGTCGACCACGACCTGAACCAGCGCCTCGTCCAACGGAACGACGGCGCTGCCGAAACGCGAGATGCCGACCTTGTCTCCCAGCGCCGCCGCAACCGCTTCACCGATCGCGATGCCGGTGTCCTCGACGGTGTGATGCGCGTCGACCTCCAGATCGCCCTTGGCGCGCACCTCGAAGTCGAACCCGGCGTGCTTGCCGAGTTGCTCCAGCATGTGATCGAAGAACGGAATCCCCGTCTTCGCCTTGGACTTGCCGACACCGTCCAGGCTCAGACTCACTTCGACCCGGCTTTCCTTCGTCGCGCGCACAACGCGCACCGAGCGCTCCCCGCGATTGGAGATCTGCGACCCTTTCGCCA
Source organism: Actinomycetota bacterium (assembly GCA_041658565.1). NCBI lineage: Bacteria > Bacillati > Actinomycetota > Actinomycetota bacterium. Next base: position 264,651 of record JBAZZY010000001.1, read on the forward strand.
CCTTCGCGCGCGATGCGCGAGGACGCTTCTCAGTCGGCATCCGAAAGCACACTCCTCAAGTTCTCGACGAAGGTCGCGTTCTGATCCTCCGTCCCCACCGTGACCCGAAGGGCGCGCGGGATCATCCCGGAGAAATCCCGCACGAGCACTCCGGACTCCGCAAGCGCGCGCCAGATCTTGGTCCCGTCCCACTGCGTCCGAAACAGCAAGAAGTTCGCCGCCGACGGGAACACCTCAACCCCGGGAACGCGAGCCATCTCTTGAGCAAGACGATCTCGCTCCGACACAATGTCGGCAACGCCGCGAAGGATCACTTGCTGGTGGTGCAACGCAGCTTCGCCCGCAGCTTGGGTTAGCGCCGACACGTGGTATGGAAGCCGCACGACTTGGATGGCCTCAACCAGCCATGGGTGCGCCAGCATGTATCCGATGCGCGCGCCGGCCAAGCGCCAGGACTTCGAAAAGGACCGAACAACGACCAAGCGCTCGTGCTTGGGCAGCAACGCGGCGGCGCTGTCTCCGGCGAAGTCCCCATACGCCTCGTCGACCACCACCAGACCCGGCCCCGAGTCCAACGCGGCCTCGACGACCGACAGCGGATGCGCGTTGCCCGTCGGGTTGTTCGGCGAGCAGATGAACGTGATTGCGGGCGGGTCAAACGACACCCCCCAGGCCACCGTCTGTGCGTCGAGAACCCACGGCTCGGGCACTTCGCGGGCAACGATGGGCGTGCCTGTGACGATGGCGATATGCGAATGCATCGCGTAGGTCGGTTCGAACAGCAACACCGGGCGCCCGGGTCCGCCGAAGGCAAGCACGAGCGTTTGGATGACCTCGTTTGATCCGTTGGCCACCCACACACCCTCGGCCGGCCATCCGTGACGCTCGCCGAGTCCGGCGCGAAGCGTGCGGACCTCCCGGTCGGGATAGCGATGTAGCGCCAGCGCGACTGCACGTTCACCGAGTTCCTTCGCGAACGCCTCCGGCGGAGGCCACGGAGATTCGTTGGTGTTCAGACGAATCGGCGCATCGATCTGCGGCGCGCGGTACGGCGGAATCCCCCGAAGGTCCTCGCGGATCTCGAAGGGCCGGGTCACGCCCCGTCCTCCAACCGCACACTCAGAGCGCGCGCGTGCGCATCGAGCCCCTCGGCCCGGGCAATCGCAAGCAGCGCCGGCGCGACATCGTCGAGTCCGGCTCGATCGAACAAGACGACCGCGGTTGACTTGACGAAGTTCGACACTCGAAGCGGCGACGCGAAACGCGCGCTTCCGGCGGTGGGCAGCACGTGATTGGTGCCGGCAACGTAGTCCCCGAGCGCGACCGGAGTGTAAGCACCGACGAAGACCGCGCCTGCGTCGCGGACCGAAGGCAGCCACGACTCGGCGTCGCGCACGATCAACTCCAGGTGCTCGGGCGCGAACGCGTTGGCGACCTCCATCGCGCGCGCGATGTCCTCCACGATGAGCGCGCGACCTTGCCCGCGCAATGCGGCTTCGACGTCATCACGCCGCGAGGCCCGCGCGCACTCGCCCTTCAGAGCATCGTCCACCGCGTCGGCCAGCGACTCGCAATCGGTGATGAGAATCGCGGTTGCGAGCGGATCGTGCTCCGCCTGTGCAACCAGGTCGGCCGCAACAAACACGGCCGACGCGGAATCGTCGGCCACGATCGCGACCTCGGTCGGCCCCGCGAAGGAATCCACACCCACATCCATGCACACCTCGTGCTTGGCGAGAGTCACCCACAAGTTCCCCGGACCAACAATGACGTCCGCGCGCGCGATCGACTCGGTGCCGTAAGCCATTGCGGCCACCGCTTGTGCCCCGCCAAGCGCATACACCTCGTCAACCTTCGCCACCGCGCACGCGACAAGCGTCGCCGGGTGAACCTCGCCCCCCGGCGCCGGCGGCACGCACACCGCAATGCTTCGCACCCCCGCGATGCGGGCCGGCAGCGCCGTCATCAGCACCGTCGAGGGATAGGCGGCGCGACCTCCGGGCACGTAGCAACCGGCGCGCTCGACCGGACGTGACTCCTCCCCGACCCAGGCGCCCTCGGCACCGATGCGCCAGAAGGGCGTGCGCTCCTCGGCTGCCTGGCGCTCGTGGTAGGCGCGGATGCGCGCGGCGGCCGACTCGATGGCTTCGCGCAGCTCCGGATCGCATTCCTCCAGCGCGGATTGAATGCGCTCGGCCGGCACACGCACGGACGCCGGCCTGACGCCGAAACGCTCCTGGAACGCCAGCGCAGCCGCATCGCCGCCTGCACGCACGCCGGCCACGATCTCACGGACCACGGCGCGCGCGGCCTCGCGGTCCAACGCGGCGCGCGGAAGATACGCGGACGGGTCGTCCGCGCGCCCTCGAAGATCTACTCGGGTCAGCATGCGGCCACGTATCCTAGCCGAGCGCGCGCGCCCGAACGCTCGGTTTCCGTGGCGCCGACAGGGTCAGGGCTTGCGCTCGAGCGACGAGACATCGGCGCCGCGTGCGCGGATCCGAGTGATTGCCCGGTCGTGCAAATCGACGAGTTCGGCGCCGATCCTGGCGAGTTCCTCCACCTCGCTGCGCGCCTCGTCGATGTCACCCCCACTCATTCTGTCGACGGTCTGAGCCAGTAACTGCCCGCGCAAACCCGCCGACATCCCGACCTCGGCAAGCTCGTCCAGCGTGATCCGCAACAGCCACCGGACGCGGCGATCAGCGGTCTCCTTGGGGACCTCACGCCGCTCCCTCTTTTCCGGGATCTGCACGCCCTCGGCGAAATGCGCACGAACAAACGCCTCGAAACGCTCCCCCTTGGGGATGCCGAGCTTGCGGCGGATCGCCTGTTTGTGGCTCTCCAGCGTCCCAAGGGCGATCCCGAGCGCCTCACACGCCGAGCCAGGAGAGACTCCCTCGATCGAGAGCGCGATAACGCGCCATTCCTGCGGCGTAATGCGGCTTGCCCTTGATGCCAGCGAGTCGTCCATTGCCCCCCGCTCCCTAATACCTAACCCAGACCACGCGGTCCGAGCAGGACCTTCAACTCAGCGTACAACTCATTGCGGCGTTCCACGGCGAACTGCTGCGGCAAGCGCAGAGTCTTTGCCCCCGTCGCCGACTTCAGTCTCAAGTGAACCGGACTCAGCCCGGGGTGCGATTCCAGTACGCCTTTGAGCCGCCCGACGAACGTCTCGGTGCAAGCCTCGCTCGGCATGGTGAGCACCAGCGGCTCCGTTGCGGCGTCCACATTCAGCGGCCGCACGTCGTGCGCGACGATCTTGGCAGTGTCCTCACGCATGTCAATCCTGCCCTTGGCACACACGATCGCGTCCGGCACGAGCGACACCTGGGCCGCAGCGTACGCACTCGGGAAGACCACAACCTCGACCGCCCCTTCGAGATCTTCGAGCCAGAACACTGCCATCGGATCACCCTTGCGAGTGAATCGCTTCTGCAATCGCGTGACCAGCCCGCCGACCGACACCGCATCCTGATCGCTCATCGTCGCCACGTCGCAGACCCTGTGGTCGGTAGCGCCGCGCAGCGCCGCCTCGACGGCCAACAACGGGTGGTCCGACACGTAGACGCCGAGCATCTCCTTCTCGGCGGCCAGCAGGATGTTCTTCGGAATCTCCGGACCCGGCGAGGGATCGACGTCGTCGAAGGCCTCGGGCTTAGAAGCAAAGAGACTGAACTGACCCTGATCTTCGGCTTTGGCCTTGGCGACTGCGTGGTCGGCCACCAGCGTCGCGGCTTCCGACAGCACGACGCCCTTGTCGGGGTCACGCTGAAGCAGGGCTGCACGATCCACGCCCAGCGAGTCGAACGCGCCCGCCTTCGCCAGGGACTCGATGACGCGCCGGTTCAAGCAGACCGGATCTACTTTGCTGCAGAAGTCGGCGTAGCCTGTGAAATCACCCTTCTCGCGCCTTGCGGTCAGGACTCGCGCCACCACGTTCTCTCCGACGTTGCGGACGGCGGACAAGCCGAATCGGATCGTCCCCTCACGGGTCGGAGTGAAGTCGGAGTCGCTCACGTTGACATCCGGAGGTTCAACCGTGATGCCCATCGCCCGACATTCGGCAAGATACGGCGCGCTGCGTTCGACCTTGTCCTTCACGCTCGTCAACAGCGCGGCAAGGTACTCAACCGGGTAGTGCGCCTTGAGGTAGCCGGTCTGATACGAGATCAGCCCGTAGCAGCACGAGTGACTCTTGTTAAAGCCGTAGCCGGAGAAGTGGTCGATCATCTCCCACAACCGGTTGGCGAGTCCGCTCTCGTAGCCGCGCGCCGCGCTCCCCTGCAAGAACTTCTCGCGCTGCGCCTGCATCACGTCGACGATCTTCTTGCCGATCGCCTTTCGGAAACTCTCGGCCTCAGCGGCCGAGAAACCGGCGATATCCGAGGCGATCCGGATCACCTGCTCCTGGTACAGGATGATCCCATAGGTGTCTTTGAGGATCGGTTCCAGGTCGGCGTGCGGATACTCGACCTTGGACAATCCGTGCTTTCGGTTCGCGTACTCCAGGTGCATCTTCGCCCCGAGCGGACCGGGACGGTATAGCGCCACCAGCGCCATGACGTCCTCGAAGCAGTCCGGCTGCAATCGCTTGACCAACTCGCGCATCCCGGGCTCTCCGAGTTGGAAGACACCAACGGTGTCACCCCGAGTCAGCAGCGCGTAGGTCAGGGGATCGTCGAGCGGGATTGCGTCGATGTCCACATCGACGCCGCAGCGTCGCACGTGCTCGAGCGTGTCGGTAATGACCGTCAGATTGCGCAGCCCCAGGAAGTCCATCTTCAACAGTCCGAGGCGCGCCACGGCATTCATCTCGTACTGGGTGACGATGCCGCCGATCTGCTCGTTGCGAGACACCGGCACATACTCGGTCAGCGGCCGATCGCCGATCACCACACCCGCAGCATGCACACCCGCCTGACGCCGCAACCCCTCAAGACCGCGCGCGATGTCCAGCACGCGTTTCGAATCCTCGTCGCTTCCGTATGCCTGACGCAGATCGGTCGCGTTCGGGTACGCCTCGTTGCGACCCGCGCCCTCAGGCCATTCGAACTTCGACTCGAAGCACGCTGCAAGCGGCGGGTCCTTACCAAGGATCGACGGTGGGTACATCCGCGCGAGGCGATCGCCTACCGCATAAGGCATCCCCAACACGCGCGCCGCGTCTCGGATCCCCTGCTTACCCTTGATCGTCGAGAAGGTCACGATCTGAGCGACGCGATCGTCGCCGTACTTATCCGTGACGTAGCGGATGACGTCGCCACGGCGCCGATCGTCGAAGTCCATGTCGATATCGGGCATCTCTTTGCGGCCGGGATTCAAGAACCGCTCGAAGATCAGGCCCCAACGCATCGGATCCACTTCGACGATTCCCAGGCAGTAAGACACAATCGACCCTGCCGCGCTCCCGCGCCCGGGTCCGACGCGAACTCCGTTGGTCTTCGCGAAGTCGATGAGGTCGGCCACGATCAAGAAGTACTCGGCGAAGCCCATCGACTGGATGACGCCGAGTTCATAAGTGACTCGATCGATCACGTCCTGCGAAAGGGGGTCGCCGTACCGACGTGCCGCTCCCTCAAACGTAGATCGCCGCAAGTACTCGACGACGTCCTCGCCGGTCGGTGGGACGAACTGCGGCAACCGGTATACCCCGAACTCCAGCTCCACGTTGCAGCGCTCTGCGATCGCGAGCGTGTTGTCGCAGGCCTCCGGGAAGTCGGAGAACAAACCCCGCATCTCCTCCGGTGTCTTGAGATAGAACTCCTCGCCGTCGAACTTGAAACGGCCGGGCTCGTTGATGGTCGCACCCGTCTGCACGCACAGCAGCACGTCATGCACGACGCTGTCCTCGCGGCGCACATAGTGCAAGTCGTTGGTTGCCAACAGCGGTGCCCCGGTCCTGCGCGCGACATCGATCAAGTCCCGGAAGATCGTGCGCTGGTCGGCGATTCCGTGGTCCTGCAATTCCACAAAGAAGTTGTCCGGTCCGAAGATCTCCCGGTACTCGCCGACCACGTTCGCGGCCTGTTCGACCTGTCCTTGCAGCAGGAGTTGCCCCACTTCGCCCGCGAGACACCCCGACGTCGCGATGATCCCCTCAGCGTGCGCGGCAAGCAACTCCTTGTCGACGCGGGGCTTGTAGTAATAGCCCTCGAGGTGCCCGAGCGACACGAGCTTCATCAGGTTGCGGTACCCCTGCTCGTTTTGGGCCACCGCGGTCATGTGGTGGTTGGAGTCCTTCTCGCGAGACGACTTCTCGTGCCGCGAGCGGGTGGCAACGTACAACTCCGAACCGATGATCGGCTTTACTCCGTACTTGCGCCCAGTGCTGTAGAAGTCCACGGCGCCGTACATCACCCCGTGGTCGGTGACGGCAAGCGCGGGCATACCCATGCGGGCGGCCTCGGCGAATAAGTCGTCGATACGGCTCGCCCCATCGAGCATCGAGTACTCGGTGTGCGTATGGAGATGTACGAAGTTGTCCGTCACGCCGATGGGTGCCCAACCGCCGGCGGGGAAGACGAGCCGGCTCGAATCACAGAGATGTCATTCTAGCCGCCGGCCTCGGACGCGCCAACCCCTCGCTCAGGTCGTCGCTCCGCGGGCGCTTCAACAAGTCCAGGAACCGCGGCATTGGTCCAGGCTACTCGCGCGCGCGCGCAAGTGCCGCCGCAAGCTCTGCCGGCAGTTCGTCTTCCAGGACCAGGCGCGCGCCGGTGACCGGATGATCGAACTCCAGGTGCGCAGCGTGCAGGAACGGCCGGTCCAGCCCGAGGCGCGCGGCCAGGGCCTTCGTGCCGCCATAGGTTGGGTCCCCCACAACCGGGTATCCGGCCGCCGACAAGTGCACGCGGATCTGATGGGTACGTCCGGTCTCGGGCCGCACTTCGAGCAAAGCCGTGCCTGCATGCCTCTCGACGACCCGGAAGCGCGTGACCGCCGGACGCCCTCCGGCCACGACCCCCATCTTGGTGCGCTCGCGCGGGGACCTTCCCACCGGAGCGTCAATAGTCGCGGTCTCGGTGTCCGGGAGGCCCTCGACCAGCGCAAGGTAGACACGGGTCACTTGGCGCGCCGACATCTGCTCGACGAGGCGCGCGTGAGCCCCGGCGTCTTTGGCAACGATCATCAGTCCGCTCGTGCCTGCGTCAAGACGGTGGACGATCCCCGGTCGGTTCGCGTCTCCTCCCATCGGCCGGGCTCCGGCGCGCGCCAGCAGAGCGTTCACCAGCGTCCCCGACGGGTGCCCCGGCGCCGGGTGCACGACCAACCCCGCAGGTTTGGACAAGACGATCAACCACTCATCCTCGAACACGGCGTGGATTGGGATCTCCTCAGGCTGCGGCCCGGCGTCCGGCTCGGGAAGCTCGACCCGCACGTTCGCACCCGCCCACACGCGCGCCGACTTCGCCAGCGGCTCGCCGTCCACGGTCGCCCCGCCGGAGGCGACCAGGCGCGCGGCCACGGTCCTAGAGATCCCGGCCTGTTCGGCGACGACCGCGTCCAGGCGTCGCTCGCCGTCCTGCGGTGACACGACGAACTCAAGCAGCGGCATCGTGCATGCCCCCGCGCTTCCACGTGGTGACGGCCAGAAGCAGCCCCCCGACGACAACCGCGACGTCGGCCAGGTTAAAGACCGGCCAGACGACGAAATCGATGAAGTCCACGACATGGCCTCGAAACAGCCCCGGCGCGCGCACGACGCGATCGGCGAGATTGCCCAGCGCGCCGCCCAAGACCAGGCCGAGTGAAACCGCAGTTCCCCAGTCGCGTACCCGAGGAGTCATCCGCAGGATGACCACCGCTATCCCCGTCGCGATCACTGTGAACGCGACGGGGAAGTGCGTAAACAGGCTGAACGCCGCGCCCGGGTTGCGCTGCAGGGTCCAGTACAGGATTCCGTCGATCGCCGGACGCGGGAGCCCGGGCGTCAATTCCGCGACCGCGACGACCTTGGTGACCTGATCGGCGGCAAGACAAGCCGCCGCGATGCCCAGTAGGGCAACGGGAGCTCGATTCCGGCGGCCCGGCTTTGTGGAGGTTCGCACGTCGCAAGCAGGCTAGCGGCCCCGGAGCGCCGGTGCACCCGGCTACAGCTCACCCCAGCGCAGCGGGGTCACGCCACCCTGCACCGACGGAGCCCCAAACTCCGCCCTGATGACGACCGATCCCGTAACCGAGTTCGCCGACACCGGCGACCCCAGCGTGCTCGAGGTGCCCGCGGCGACGACCGAGCCGATGATCGTTCCGGACCCAGGGATATCCACTTGCTCGCCGGCCAGGATCATCCCTTGCACTTCCCGGGTCGTGCCCCCGGTCAGGCGCACGTCGCGCTCGGCAACGATGGCCACACCCTGCTTCCACGCCCGCAAGACGACGTTGGAACTGATGGCGAGGTCGCCGTTGATTAGGTTGGACCCGGCCTTCAGCCCCTCGACAACGATGGTCGCGCGCCACGGATTCGAGACCGACCCGATGTTGCCCGAGATCGCGACGTCGGACCGGTAGACGTAGAACCCCCCGTCACCAACCTCGTCGCTGGTGACGATCCAGCGCGCGCCGGCATACCTCCACCCGTTCCACCCCCTGGCCAGCCCCGTCCCAGCGACGACCCCGGCGCACGCGACGGCCGCCGTCACCCGCACCGTCGCGTCGGGGCACAGGTCGTAATCGGTCATGCTCCGGAACGCGACAGCCGACACGGCGGGGACCGGGACTGTGGGGAAGCCACCCCCGGTTACCCCGCCGATGGTCGGATTGCCGTTGCGCTGGAAAGAAGCGGAGGCCGTCGCGTCTCGCTCCACGACCGCGTTTCCGCCGACTATCAAGTCACCGTTGGAGTGAACACTTCCCCCGAGCCCGGTCACCGCAGAGGTGCCCGACAGCGAGAGCGCCCCCTGCGTCAGCAGCGCACGCGGCCCCGATGCCCGGACGATCCGGAAGTCGACGCGAACCACCCGCGTCGAACGAGGCGCCGCGCGCGTCGGTACGTACCCGACGCCGAATCCCACGCCGCCACTCGCGGGAACCACCCACGAGAACTCCCCTTCGCGCGCGCGCTCCAGCGGCGCCGACACTGCGGCGGCCAGGACCCAAGGACGGTCCATGGTCTGCCCCGCAGCGATGCCGGTGTTGTAGGTGTTATCGGCCGCGACCAGGCCCAGCGCGCGCGAAGCGCCGGACTCGGCCAGGTGAACGGCCTGTTCCCATCCCCGCCGCTGAGCGCTTTGGCGCAGCGACCCGCTCGCGCTCGTGAGCGCCGTCGCCGCCGCGAGCGACATCACGGCACTGGCCAGCACAACGGTAATCATTGCCACGCCGCGCTCTTCCGAAAGCCTACGCATTGCGCGCAAGCACCTCCGTCTCCACCAAAGTAGCCCCAGGGGCCGAGTGGGGACTCACATCCACCCACAAGGACAGGCGCATCACGACCCCTTGGTTTGCCGCTGTGACTCGCAGCGTCGAGGACGGCTGAACTCCGGTCACGAGCACCCGTGTGGCCGCCTGCCAAGCGCGCGTCAGCACCCACCCCGACCCTCGCCGGACGACAGCGTAAGTGACGATTTCGCTCGACTGCTGCACAGCATCGTGATTCACGTCGTACCAAGCCAGCGCCTCTCCGGCACCGCCGCCTTGCCGGAGCGCGTCGGCGGATCGCACTTCCTTTGCCAAGCCGTCCAGGGCTGAGCGCGCGTCGTCCACCGCGCGCGAGAGGTTCGTCGAAAGCTTCTCGGATCGCTCCGCGGTAGTCATGCTGGAGAGAATGGGCGTCAGCACCACCAGGAAGATCGCGCCGGCCACGACCGCCTCGGCGACGCTCGCCCCGGCCTGGGCACCCAGCAGTTCACGCACCCTACGCACTGAGGAACTCCGCCGGCCACACCCACGCCCACGCCGCGGACACCTCGTCGCCGAGGTCGCCTTCGATGCGGATGTAGGTCACGCTGAGTGAGCCGTCGATCTCTCTGCGCTGATCGTTCAGAACAATGCGCCATCCTGGGATACGGATCTCGGTACCCGGCGACGGATTGACCCGCAACACCCCGTTGACCGTGACCGAACCAACCGCGCTCACGCTCATACCGGCGCGCGACGAATCGGCCTGCACCCGGACCCCGGCAGCCTGAACCGACAGTCCGACGAGGTTCACAGACAGCGAAGACATTGAGGCCTCGGAGTGAGCGACGGGCCCCGCGACCACGCCGGCAGCAGCGCTCCCGGTCGCCCCGGCGAGCCCCTGCGCCGGCTGGAAAGAAGCGAAGCCCGTGGAGCCCGACCCGCCGGAGGACTCCGCCTCAACGTACGCCTCGCGAACCGCCACACCACCAACTCGCCCCAGCAAGACGGCCGCCGCCGCGCCGATGTCCTCGGTCACCGGATGCACCAGCGTGCTCAGTGAACTCACGTGTGGGACCCCGGTCTCGACCCAGGCGACCAAGACGCTCAGGCGCCGGATCGCCCCACCGGCGTCGGTGACGTACGCGTGCACCAAGTAGTCAACCCCGTCATAACGCCGTGTGGTCACAGGCGGCGTCACCGCGCCTTCGGCGTCGTAGACGACCGCCTCCGGTGCGAGTGGGCCGCGCCCATCGGGGTCGTACCTGCCGCCGACGATCAGCGGATCCCCCGCCAAAGACCCCGCCGGATGCGCCAGATTCGCCCAGCCAAGCCCTCGCATCGTCTCGATGGTCCCGCGGGCCGCCGCGTTCGCCTTGACCAGGGAGCGCGCATAGCGGTTCCCCGTCTGCGCCGCTCCCAAGGCATGCGAAATCGCACCGATCAAAAGGGACGCCAGGCCGGCCGCGATAATCAGCTCTACAAGGGTGAATCCATGCTCACCGGGTTGGAGCGGCCGACCCCGGCCTGGGGCTTTGGTCTCCATTGCCCCAAGTCTCGGACGCCCGAAGCGCGGCCTTTAGGAACGATCTGAACTAATTGCCGAGAGTCGGCTGGCTACCGCGTGCGTTCTTCTTGCTGTTTGCAGCGAAGACACAGCGTCGAGTACGGCAGGGCCAGGAGACGAGCCTTGGGAATCGGATCCCCGCATCTCTCGCACAGGCCGTACGTTCCGCGAGCGATCGCGGCGAGCGCGTGAGTGGACTTATCCACGAGGTCACGGATGTTGTAGCCGATCGACAGTTCCTTCTCCCGCTCGAAAGTGAAACTGCCGGCGTCGGCGTACTCCTCGTCGAAGGAAACCTCTCCCGACATCTCCGACTGCGAGATGTTGAAAGCACCTTCGTCGAGATCGGCAGCCTGGCGCGCGAAGTCCTCCCGCTGCAGCTCAAGCGACACCTTGAGGGCGGCGATCTCCTTCGGGGTCAGCTCCGGCTTGCTGGGCTTCTTCGGTGCCGGCGGCGCCACAGGCGCCGGGCTCTTCACAGGCGCGGCCTCGGCGAGTGCGGGCGCGGCAGGTGCAGGAGCCTTAGCAGTCGTCTTCGATGGTGCCGGCGCGGCGGCCGGCTTCTCGGCCTTTGCCAACTTGAGGGCCGGGGCCGCCTTCGGGGCCACCTTTGACTTCGGGGCCACCTTTGACTTCGGGGCTGCCTTCGGGGCCGCCTTTGACTTCGGGGCCACCTTCGGGACCACCTTCTTTGCCTTCGCGATCTTCGCCGCCCGGGGAAGTTTCGACGACGCAGTCTTCTTCGCGACACTCGAACTCGTCGACACCTTGGTCGCGGCGGGCTTGGTGGTCTTCGCGCTCTTGCCGACGCCGGTGGCCTGCTTCTTCGAGGTCACAGCCTTCTTCGAGGCGGTGCGCCCGGGCGCAGTCTTTCTTGTGGCGGCCTTCTTGACCGCCGCAGTGGCGCGCTTCACCACCACCGAAGCACGTGACGCCGGCTTGCTTGCCTTGCCCGGCTTGGCTGCAGGCGCAGTCTTCTTCTTCGCCGACTTCCCCGAGGCACGGGGTGACGGGGCTGTCTTATTGGAGGCGCGAGCCACGGGGCTCCTTTGGCGCGACGGTCACGGTGCCGGACCGGCCGGCAAGGTGCCGTAGGGTAGCATCGGCGGTATAGCCAGTCAACAAACCACCGTCCGGCGCGAAATCCCAGCCGCACGCGTGTTTCCGCAGGTCACAGGCGGCGGCCGAAGCCGAAACACCGCACGCCGATATCGCGATCCACCACCCGCACAAGGGTAGTATGGGGCCTCGCCGTTCGACCTGAGAGGACAATGACAGCATTCCGGTCCGTCGACAAGCAACCCGACCACATCGCGATCGAGCACGACGTTCTGGAGCGCTGGGACCGCGAACGAACGTTCGAAGCCTTGCGCAAACAGAACGCCGAAGGGCCTCCCTGGTCCTTCATCGACGGACCCATCACGGCGAACAACCCGATGGGCGTCCACCACGCCTGGGGTCGGACCCTCAAAGACATCTGGCAGCGGTACCACGCCATGCTCGGGCAGGACCAACGCTATCAAAATGGGTTCGACTGCCAGGGCCTGTGGGTGGAAGTCGAGGTCGAGAAGTCGCTTGGGCTCAACTCCAAGCCCGAGATCGAGGAGTACGGACTCGACCGCTTCGCGCGCGCCTGTCGCGACCGAGTGGCCAAGTTCGCAGGAGTCCAGACCGAGCAGTCGCGGCGACTGGGCCAGTGGATGGACTGGCCGAACTCGTACTTCACCATGACGGACGCCAACGTCAGCTACATCTGGACCTTCTTGAAGGAATGCCAGAGGCGCGGGTGGCTCTACGTGGGTCACAGATCGATGCCCTGGTGCCCTCGCTGCGGCACCTCCTTGTCGCAGCACGAGTTGATCGACTCCTACAACGACATCACCCACCCATCGCTGTTCGTGCGCCTGCCGCTCAAGGACCGCGCGCACGAGTACCTAGTCGTGTGGACGACAACTCCTTGGACGCTGCCCGCGAACGTCGCGGCCGCCGTAAACCCCGATGAGGAGTACGCGCGCGTCGAGACCCTCGCCGGAATCGCGATCGTGGCGGCCAAACGCCTGGGCGAGATTCCGATCCAGGGCAAGGTCCTGGAAACGGTGCGCGGAGCCGACTTGGTGGGCCTGCGTTACCACGGCCCTTTCGAAGGTCTGCCCGCGACCGAAGGCGTCGACTGGCGGGTGGTCGCCTGGACCGACGTTTCGATGGAGGAAGGCACCGGGATCGTGCACATCGCCCCCGGTTGCGGCGCGGAAGACTTCGAACTCGGCAAGCGCGAAGGCCTCGCGACGCTGGTTCCCGTGGACGAGTCCGGGGCCTTCTACCCCGAGTATGGGTGGCTGCACGGTCAACATGCTTCAGACGTCGCGCTGCGAGTGGTCGAGGATCTCGGCGAACGCGCGCGCCTGGTGGACGCCGGAACCCTCACCCACCGCTACCCCGTGTGCTGGCGCTGCGGCACAGAACTGATTTATCGCCTGGTGGACGAGTGGTTCATCTCTTCCGATGAAATCCGCGAGCCGATGATCGAGGCCGCGCGCACCGTTGAGTGGCAACCACCGCAGTACGGCAAACGCATGGAGGACTGGCTGCGCAACATGGGCGACTGGTGCATCAGTCGCAAACGCTACTGGGGGCTCCCCCTGCCTTTCTTCTTCTGCGAAGACGCGCACATGACGATCGTCGAGTCCAAGCAGGACCTGCTCGCGCGCGCCGTTCGCGGGACCGAAGACCTGGAAGAACTCCACCGTCCGTGGATCGACGGCGTCGTCGTGGCTTGCGAGACCTGCGGCAAAGAAGCGACGCGCACAACCGACGTCGGCGACTGCTGGCTGGACGCAGGCATCATCCCGTTCTCCACCATGGGCTGGGGAAACGGCGAGTGGATCGAGCGCGGCTATGCCGAGGGCGCAGGAGAAGGCGTCACGACTGCGCCGCTCCCCGACCACGCGTACTGGGAGAAGTGGTTCCCAACCGAATGGGTCTGCGAGATGCGCGAACAGATCCGCCTGTGGTTCTACTCGATGCTGTTCATGAGCGTGACCCTCGACGGGCGCTCGCCGTACAAGCGCGTACTTACCTACGAAAAGGTCAACGACGAAACCGGCCGACCCATGCACAAGTCCTGGGGCAACGCGATCTGGTTCGACGAAGCAGTCGAGACCATGGGCGCCGACATCATGCGCTGGATCTACGCAGCTCAGATGCCGGCGCAGAACCTGAACTTCGGCTACGGACCGGCGAACGAGGTCAAGCGCAGGCTCCTCACATACTGGAACACCTACGCCTTCTTCATCACCTATGCGCGCATCGACGGCTTCTCTCCACGCGCGGGACTGCTGGACGACGGCCCGGATCTCGCGACGGCGCGCCCGCTCGACCGCTGGATCCTGGCAACCACACAACGACTTGTCGCAGACTGCCGTTCAGCATTGGACGACTTCGACTCGCCGCGCGTTGTGCGACTCGTCGAGAGCTACTTCGAAGACCTTTCCAACTGGTACGTCCGCCTGTCGCGCAGCCGCTTCTGGAAGTCGCGCGACGACATCGACAAGACGGTTGCGTACGAAACTCTGTGGTATTGCCTTGCGCAACTCACGCGCTGCATGGCGCCGATCATGCCGTTTATCACCGACCACGTCTGGAGCAACCTCGTCGCCGAATCCACACCCGGCGCCGCTCAGAGTGTCCACCTGGCCGGCTACCCCACACCGGTCTCAAGGCTCGCCGACGATGCGCTGGCAGCACAGATGGATGTCGTTCGGATAGTGGTCGAGTTGGGTCGAGCCGCACGCTCACAAGCCAACATCAAGATCCGCCAGCCGCTCGGCGCGGTGATCGTGGCGACCGAGGACGCCGGCGCGCGCGCGAGCATCCAAGCCCACATCGATCTGGTGAAGTCCGAACTCAGCGTGAAGGAAGTGCGCATCGCTACGTCGGCAGAGGACTTCGCTCTCGTCGAGGTGATCCCGAACTTCAAGATCCTCGGCCCCAAGTACGGAAGCGACGCAGGACGCATCCAGCAGATGCTTCGCGCCGGCGACTTCCGCCGTGAGGACGTTCGAGTGATCGTCGGCGAGTGGACGCTGGATATGGGCGAGTTCGAGGTGCGTACGCGCGCGCGCGACGGCTTCGCCGTCACCGAGCGCGACGGCTTCGCCGTCGCGCTCGACACCGAGATCACGCCGGAACTGGCGCTCGAAGGGCGCGCGCGGGACTTGATCCGAAGCATCCAAGACCTCCGAAAGGAAACCGGACTGGAACTCACCGATCGCATCACCGTCACGGTCCCGGCGTCGGATGCCGACGTGCTCAACGCACACGGCGAATGGATCCGCTCCGAGACCCTGGCGGTTTCAGTGTCCGAGAGCGACGCACTCACGATCGAGCGCGCATGAAGAACGTCGGAATCGTTGGCCTGCCCGGCGCGGGAAGCTCCACCATCTTCACCGCCCTCACGTCACTGCCCGGCGCGGCTCCCGGCCGCTCGAACCAGGCCGTGGTCCCCGTACCCGACCCACGCGTCGACCGCTTGGTCGAACTGCACAACTCACGCAAGGCCGTCTACACCTCGCTGCGCTTCGTCGAGACGAGCGGGATGGTGCGAAAGGGCTCACGCGGCGCGGGGGGCGCGCTGTCTGCAGAGCTGCTCGGACATCTGCGCGCGGCCGACGCTCTGCTACTGGTCGTGCGCGGATTCGGCCCCGATGCCGATCCGGCCGCCGACCTCGCCGACCTCGGCCTCGAGTTGATCTACGCCGACTTGGAGTCGGTGTCGGCCAAGGTTCAACGCGACGCGAAGGCTGCTCGCGACGCCGACGCCAAACGCGCCGTCGTCGCGCTCGAGCGCGCGCGCGGCCTCCTCGAAGCCGGAACGCCGCTGCGCGACGCGGACTGGGACGAGGCCGAACTGGCGGCGTTCCAGGGGATGTCCCTTCTCACGATGAAGCCCGTCGTAGCAGTCGCCAACGTGGACGACCCAACGGTGGACGTTCCCGCAGGCATGATCGCCGTCGCCGGTGCTCTGGAATCGGAAGTCGCAGGCATGGACGACGCAGAAGCGCGCGAACTCCTTGAGGGCTTCGGACTCACCGAGCGCGGTCTCCCGCGCATCATCCGCGCCGTCTTCGAAGATCTTCGCCTGCTGACCTTCCTGACTGCGGGGGAAACCGAGTCGCGCGCATGGGAAGTGCCGCGAGACGCAACCGCGCCCGAAGCCGCCGGCGCGATCCACTCCGACATCCAGCGCGGATTTATCCGTGCCGAGGTGATCACCTACGACGCATTGGTTGAAGCGGGGTCGTGGCAAGCGGCGCGCGCCAAGGGCCTGGTGCGCCAGGAAGGCAAGCACTACGTCATGCGCGAAGGAGACGTCGTCGAGTTCCGCTTCGCCGTCTAGCTTCGTGGCCCCATGACTCCGCGGTCCAAGAACGGAAACTCGAAACCCTCAGCGAGAAGTTCCGGACCCAGCCGTAAGCCCGCTGGGAGTCTTCCGCTCGCGACTTAGCCGAGGTCGTCGGGAGGCGGCGTCTTCTTCGCCGCGGGCTTGCGCGTCGGAGCCTTCGGCTTAGCCGGTGCCTTGGTCGCCTTCGGCGCCGCGGTCTTCGGGGTCTTCTCCGCTGCGGGCGCAACCGTCTTCGCGGCAGCCTTGGGCGCCGTCTTCGCAGCAGCCTTGGGCTTCGAAGCGGGCTTGGCCGCCACGGCCCGAGGCTTCGCAATCGGCTTGGCCGCCACGGCCTTCGACGACCCTGTCGCACGGGTCGCGGGCGTGCGCGTCGCCTTCGGCTTTGCGGCGGGAATCTTCAGCGCTCCGCCTGCTGCGGACCTCGCACCGGACGACGTACCGATCTCCAAGGGTCGGCCGGCCGACGCCGGGGTGACCAGCCGCTCCAACGAGGTGGCTCCCGTCGGTCGGCCTCCGATCTCCAGCGGCGCGAGCGGCGCGGAGGGGGCATCAGAGCCTCTGACCGGCGACGCCGAACCTCGGAACAACGAGGCTTCACGCATCTGCGGCTCCTCGGGCACCCCGTCGGTCCCCACCGGAATTCCGGCCACGCTCGGGACAACTTTCTTCCGACCCTGCAACAGGCCGACCGTAAGCGCGATGCCCGCGAGAACGCTTGAAACAATAGAAACCGTGATCATCTGCAACCCGTTACCGAAGATGCCGATGACAAGCGTGACTACGGCCACGAGCAGCAGGATTGCGCTGGCGACAATCACGAAAGATGCACTCCTTCCCCCACAAACGGGCGACGGGGGCGGAGTTTACTCGCTCCCCTAGCGGGCTGCATAACCACGCACTCGTTACTCGCCGGCCCAGAACGGCTCACGGGATCCCGGCCGCTCCGGTCCGGACGCGGGAGGAGAGGGATCCGAAGGCGGCGGAGGAACGTCGCGCCGCATGCGCTCGACCGTGGCGCTCACAGGGGGCGGCTCCGCATCCAGCAGACGGATCTGCTCTTCGAAATAGCGGCGTAACCGCCGACGAATCTCCGCCTCGTTTCGCTCCGGGTCCTCGGCAAGTTCCTCCGCAACCGGCCCGCGACCCTCCCGCAAACGAGCCGCCTCCTGCTGCACGGCAGCAAGACGCACCTTCATTTTCTGGTTCTCTTCTGTCAACCGCGAGAACTCCTCGACGATCTCGTCGAGGAACAGGTCCACGTCCGCACGGTTGTAGCCACGCAGCGCTTCGCGAAATTCCTTGTGAACGATGTCTTGATGGGTAAGCGGCACCAGATTCCTCCGCCGGCACTAGCAGATCGCGGTCTGCACCAACTGCAGCACGAAGAACACTACCAAGATTGAAAGATCCAGCGCGACCGCACCGATTCGCACCGGGGGGATTAGCGGGCGCGCGACACGAATCACAGGCTCGGTCACCGCATAGATCAACTCCACCACCGGACGAAGACCGTCGGGTAAATGCGGGAACCACGACAGCAGCACGCGAGCCAGCAACACGTAGCCGTACAGGGCGAGCAAGAGGCAGATCAAGCCTCGCACTGAAGAAACCGCAAGGATCTCGATGACGACTCCTGCTAGAACTCGCCCATGCCGAACAAGCCGTGTTCGGCCAGCCGGCGCTTCTCGTCCGCCGAGACCTCCATGTTGAACGGAGTAAGAAGGTAGACCTGCTCTCCCACCTTCTGCATGCGGCCGTTCAACCCGTAGACCAGTCCTGAGGCGAACTGCAGGATCTTCGGAGCGTGCTTCTGTTCCGTCATGCGCAAGTTGATGATCACCGGTACACCACCCTTGTAGTGATCGGCGAAATCCTGCGCGTCGTCAAAAATTCGAGGCTCGACCACGTGCACCTGGCGCGGCGCACTAGTGGGAATCGAGCGCACAACTCCGCGACCGGCCGGATGCCGGTCGGTATCGACGCGCTCGTCGCGCCGTATGGTGCGCACCATCTGCGCCCCCTCGCGGCGAGGAGGCTCTTCCTCGACGTACTGCTCGTCGAAGTCGCCCTCGTCGTCCATGAGGCCCAGAGATACCAACGTCTTCTTCCAGAGTTCCCGCATCGTTGTCGCCTCCCGCTCGCCGCGGACGAGCACCATAAGGGTATGGCACATCGGCCGCCGACGCCGTGAGGACCGGATGTCCCCGGTCGGCGCGAGCCCGGACTCCCGGGCTCCACCCCTCCATGATGCCGTGCTTCTGCGAATCGTGCCTCCCGGGCAACCGGTACCGTCGAACTCCGGCCGCTCAACCCCACTCTGGTTCGCGTCGCTCGGGAACCACGCGCGCTCCGAAGATCGCCGATCCGACGCGCACGACGGTGGCCCCTTCCTCGACCGCGATCTCGAAGTCCCCGCTCATGCCCATGGACAGCTCCTGCACTCCATCGACCTCGCGTGCGATCAAATCCCGCAATTCGCGCAGCCCCGCGAACGCGCGCCGAGCCATCGCCGGGTCACCGGCCGGAGCCATGGTCATGAGTCCCCTCAGCCGCAGCGAACTCAGGCTCGCGACATCCACAGCCACCCGAAGGGCTTCACTCGGCAATACACCATGCTTGCTCGACTCGCCCGAGACGTTAATCTCGACCAGGACGTCCTGGCGAACGCCGGCCGCCTCTGCCCGGGCCGCGAGCGCCCGGGCAAGCCGCACCGAATCGATGCCGTGCACCAGAACTGTGCGCCCGACGATCGCCCCGACCTTGTTCCGCTGCAAAGTCCCAATGAAGTGCCAGCGGGCTTCGATCCCCACCAGCGCGCGCTGCTTGTCGAGCATCTCCTGAACCCGGTTCTCCCCGACATCGCGAACGCCGAGAGCAACCGCTGCCGCGATGCGCTCACTAGGCACCGTCTTGGTTACGGCGACGAGCGTGACTTCATCAAGAGACCGCCCCGAGCGCAAGCACGCCGCGTCGATACGGGACCGAACCCCGCGCAGCCCCTCGGCCAACACCACGTCTTGAGTCATCACTCACTCCCGATCATCGCAAGCACGCCCTGACGTCCGGTGGCGGCGGCCCGATGGCTGAAGAACCGGTGAGGCTCGCACCTGGTGCACAGCGCAGACGTGAGCACCGCACCAACGCCGGCGGCAGCCAGCGCCGCGCGCGCGCCGCGCCACAGATCGAGCCTCACCCCGTTCGTCGAACCTCGTACGACCTCAGAGCCGAGGGACGCACGGGCTTCCTCGGCGACCTCGGGCCCCACCTCATAGCAGCAAGGTCCGATCGACGGACCGACAAACGCACGGAGGTTCTCCGGCCCCCCCATCGCTGCGACCGTCCGGCCGACCACTCCGGCGACCAGCCCGCGCCATCCGGCATGAACGACACCGACGGCCGGGCGTGTCGGATCCACAATCAAGACGGGCAAGCAGTCCGCGGTTAGGATCACGAGCGCCGGGCCCGGTTCGTCGGTCCACAACGCATCCACGTCGGCGAGCGCCGTCCCGGGATCGAAGGCGCCGCTTCCGCACTCGTCGCTGCCCACGCGCGCCACCCGCGTGCCGTGGATCTGACGCCCGCTCGTCCATGCTTCCGGCGAGGCCCCGACGGCGCCGAGCGCGCGCGCGCGATTGCGGACGACGACCCCGGGATCCGCACCCCCGACCAGCGACAGGTCCAGCGGGCCGGCGACGCCGCCGGCGCGGGCGGTGAAGGCAACACGAATGCCCGCGCCGGAGAGCGCGGGCACCGTGAGATATGCGCCGGGCGAAGCATCGCCTCGCGCGGGAAAGGCGCGCCAGGCGAACACCGGCTTTAGCGACGAAGGAACGACGGGATGTCTTCGAGATCCTCGTTGGCGTCGAACACGACGGTCCTGCGAGGTGTGACCTCCACCGAAGCGAGATCGATCTCGTCGTCATCCTCGAGCGTCAGCGTGCCGACTTCCCGGCTTGCCCACCGCTCGAATCCGGCCGCAATGACCGTGACTCGAACTTCGTCGCCGAGCGAGTCGTCGATCGCCGTACCGAAGATCACGTTCGCCTCCGGGTGAGCGTGGTCGGAGATGATCCGCGCCGACTCGTTCACCTCGTAGAGCGTCAGATCGCTTCCGCCGGTGATGTTCAGCAACACGCCGCGCGCACCGTCGATCGACGTTTCGAGCAGCGGACTGGAAACCGCCGCACGCGCCGCCTCGATGGCACGATCCTCGCCCCGGGCGTAACCAACACCCAGCAACGCGGAGCCGGCCTCCGTCAAGATCGCCTTCACGTCGGCGAAGTCCAAGTTGATCAGACCCGGCGTCGTGATGAGGTCGGTGATTCCCTGCACGCCCTGCAGCAGAACCATGTCCGCCATCTTGAACGCGTCGAGGATCGTCGTGTTCTCGTCGGCGACGTCCAACAGACGGTCGTTCGGGATGATGATGAGCGTGTCGACCTTTTCCTTCAGGTCCTGGATGCCCCGCTCGGCCTGCTCCGCGCGCACCTTGCGCTCGAAGGAGAACGGCCGAGTCACGACACCGATCGTGAGAGCCCCGATGCTCTTGGCGATCTCGGCGACCACGGGTGCGCCCCCGGTCCCGGTGCCGCCGCCTTCACCGGCGGTCACGAACACCATGTCGGCGCCCTTGAGTACTTCTTCGATCGTCTCTCGAGCTTCCTCAACCGCCGCTCGCCCCGTCTCCGGGTTGGCGCCGGCTCCGAGACCGCGGGTGATGTTCCGACCAATGTCGAGCTTCAGGTCGGCGTCCGACATTAAGAGAGCCTGGGCGTCCGTGTTGATGGCGACGAACTCCACGCCCTTGAGACCCTCTTCGATCATGCGGTTGACGGCGTTGACACCACCGCCGCCGATGCCCACGACCTTAATCACCGCGAGGTAGTTCTGCGGCGCAGCTGCCATCGTTGCAACCCCTCCTTCTCGGCCACTTGGGCCGAACCGTTCCCTGCCGTCGAGTCCTGCAACTCCCCGAGAAACCTCGGGAAGTCGGCCTTCCGCGATGCGGTTGGCGCGTTGCTCGCACGGGTCGAGTGATACTTGAGACTTCGGCCGTGCGTGCTGGGGAAAACGCGCTACGCAGACAGATCACGGTATTTGGGCTGCTTGCGAGGCTTGCTAACTCTCAACTTGAGGTTGAGTATTATGTAAACCTCATGTGACGGTCCAGACGGTACAACAGCCCTCGACCTCAAGTCAAGAAGAAGAATGACGCGATTCAGCCCCTTTTTTCGGGGGTCGGGTTGCGTGGAAGCCCGGTGGGCGGCCGGATTCGTCGGGGCCGGGGCTACTTGAAGCGAGCAGTGGGGCGCGCCGGGGCGCGCACATCGACCTGTTCGAGCACAGCTCCGCGCTCCGCTGCACGCGCGACCACCAGATCGATCGCGTTTAGCTTGTCCCCCACCCGGTCGACTCCCCCGAAGACCACTCGGATGCCGTGCATGCGGAAGACCACCATCCCGTCCTCGCGATCCTCGAACGCCCGGATGCGAGAACGAACCGACCGTGGAAGAACAGCCCACGCGCGCATCGCGCTCCGGACTGCCGGGTCCGACCCCGGCGATGCGCCGTCCGGGTCCCGGCGAAGCGTGAGTACCGGGATGCGCCCATGAGGACCGGCAGCCTCCAGGGGTTGTCCGGTTTGGTCGAGCACCCAGCGACCCGAGCGCGCGCGAACCTCAAGCACGGGCGCGCGCTCCAGCACCTCGATGCGGATCTTGAGCGAGCCGTCCCGCTTCACCCGCGCAAGGGCAAGCGCCGGTAGAGCACGTACGCGCAACGCTACCGCGTCTAGGTCGATCTTCATCACGTTGTCGCCCGGCTGGAGCCCGCTTGCCTCCACGATCCGGGCTCGCGCCACAGTACGGTTTCCGACGACTTCGATCTCGCTCAGTCCGAACACGCTGGTCCGCGTCAACGCCCACGCACCCCAACCGGCGCCGATCGTCATCACCACTGCCAGCACCACGCGCCTGCGCTGCCGGCGACGATCGGCGCGGACCGCGCGCCTGCGCTCCAACATCCGCCGCGACCGAACCACTCGTCCCCCAGCGATCATTCGTATACCTCCCGGAACTCTCCGATCAGTTTCAGTTCCGGCTCCAACTCGATGCCGGTCGCGGCATGTACGGCTCGTTGGATTCGCAGGATCAGGGTGTAAACCTCGTCCGCTGTCGCCCCGTCCTCCGCGACGATGAAGTTGGAGTGGACCTCAGAGACGCGCGCGCGCCCAACATGAGTGCCCTTGCCGACGAACTCCTCAATGAGACGCGCGGCGTAGTGACCGGAAGGGTTCTTGAACACGCTTCCGCCGTTTGGAAGATTGGTCGGCTGCGTCTGCTTGCGCCGGTCCTTGGCCTCGTTCATCCGCGCCACGATCTCGGCTGAATCGCCGCCCGCCAGACGCAGCAGAGCCGAAGTGACAATCGAGCGGGGCGGGAACGCCGACGACCGGTAGGCGAAGCCCGCGTCCTGTGCGTCCAGGCGAACCTGGCGCTGCTCGTCCAGCAAGAACACGTCCACAAATTCGACCAGCCCGGCCATCTCGTGACCGTGAGCGCCCGCGTTCATCTTCACGGCACCTCCGAGGCTCGCCGGAATCGCAACCGCGAATTCGAGGCCGGCCAGGTCGTTCTGCATCGCCAGTGACGCCAGCGCGGGCAACGGCATCGCCGCCCCCGCGTGAATTCGCGTCCCGTCCACACGACTCCATCGGAAGCCGCCGCCGAGCCGCACCACGATCCCATCGAATCCGCGATCCGACATGAGCACGTTCGACCCTCGTCCAAGCACGAGCACGGCAACGCTGGTCTCGCTTGCGGCGACCGCCAGCGCTCTCAGGTCGTCCGGATTCTCGGGCTCAAACAACACGCCGGCGGGTCCGCCAATGCGGTACGAGGTCAGCGAGGCAACCGGCCCGCCGGGCGTTACACGTCCATGCCCGCGAGTCCGCAGGATCTCAGCGGCAACGTCGATGGCATCTCTGCTCACCGTGACCGCTCCCCGATCCGGCGCAAAATCTCGCTCCCCAGCATCGTCACATCGCCCGCTCCGATCGTCAGCACGACATCTCCGTCGTGCGCACGGTCCGCGATGTACCCAGCGATGTCCCCGCGCTTGGGAAGATATGCGACGCGCCGGCGCGGAGATGCGGCCAGCACACCATCTACCACGATCTTCCCACTGATCCCCGGACGAGGATCTTCACGCGCGCCGTAGACATCCGTCACAACCACGAGGTCCGCAGCCGACAGAGCCTCGCCGAGCGCGCGCCCGAACATCTCGGTCCTGGAGTACAGGTGCGGCTGGAACACCGCGAGAATGCGACGCCCCCCACCCGCGTGTTCCCTAGCCGCGGCCAACGTCGCGCGAACCTCCGTCGGATGGTGCGCGTAGTCGTCTACAACGGTAACCCCTCCCGCTGCACCGCGTGTCTGAAAGCGTCGCGCGACTCCCTGGTACGCCGCGAGGGCCTCCGCCGCAACGCCGAACTCGACACCGGCCTCCGATGCCGCAGCAAGCGCACCCAAGGCATTCAACGCATTGTGCTCGCCCGGGACGCCCAACTCGACGCGCCCAAGAGCGTGCCCGCCGCGCCGGACGTCGATCCACCGGCGCTCGCCTTCACACGTGCGATCGGCGGTCCACTCCACGTCGGGATCGGTGCCGACTGCGTAAGTGACAAGCCGGCGCCCGGCACGGGGCGCAACCGCGGCAACTCCGGGATCCTGCGCACAAGCCACCACCACACCCGAAGGAGCAACGTTGCCCATAAATGCGAGGAACGTCTCGCGGACCTCCGCCTCGTCGCGGTAGTAGTCGAGATGCTCGGCCTCGATGTTGGTGATCACCGCAACCTCGGGGCCGAGCCACAGCAACGATCCGTCGCTCTCGTCGGCCTCTGCTACCAGCCACTCGCCGGCGCCGTGATGCGCGTTGGTCCCGCCTTCGTTCAGTTCACCCCCGACCAAGAAACTCGGATCAAAGCCGGCGCGCTGCAGAATCAAGGCGATCATTGAAGTCGTCGTCGTCTTCCCATGCGTCCCGGCCACCGCGATTCCCCGCCGCTCGCGCATGAGCAATGCAAGCACCTGCGCCCGGTGCAGCACCGGAACTCCGCGCGCCTGCGCAGCGCGCAACTCGGGGTTCGAGTCGCGAATGGCCGACGACACGACAACGCTCGCGGCCTCTCCCACGTTGGCGGCATCGTGCCCGACCACAATCCTGGCACCAAGCGCGCGCAACGCCGCAAGCCCGGGAGACTCCTTCATGTCGGATCCCGATACCGGAACCCCGCGCATCAGCAGCACCTTGGCGATCGCGCTCATCCCGGCACCACCCACGCCAATCAAGTGCGCCGGCCCGAGGTCGTCTACAACGGAAACACGTTGCTCGGTCACGAAAACCTCCGCGATGTCTTCTTTGCAAGCTCCAGTGCCCACAAGGCCATGTCGTTCGCCGCATCGGGCCGCGCAACCGCCGCAGCCGCCCCGCGCATCGCAGCGGCGCGGACGGCATCAAACAGGATCGAATCGAGCACCTCCGCAAGTGACGACGCATCCAAAGAAGCGTTCTCGATCATCACCGCCGCGCCTGCGTCGGTAAGCGCGCGCGCGTTCGCGTGCTGCTCGCGCCGGCGCGCGACGGCAAGCGGAATCAGAATGGCCGGCACCCCGGTCGCCGCCAATTCGGCCACGGTCGACGCGCCTGCGCGCGCCACGACAACGTCGGCCGCCGCGTACGCGAGTTCCATCCGCTCGACGAACCCGACACATCTGATCAGCAGCCGCCCCGAAGCCAGCGACGCTCGCACGGCTGCAAAGTGCTCCCGTCCGGTCGCCAGCAGTATCTGCACTTCCCCACGGTCGCGCCACGCCTTGGCCAGCCCAACGGCTGCGGCGTTCAGGCGAGCGGCGCCGAGGCTTCCGCCGAACACCACGATCGTGCGCCGCGACGGATCGAGTCCCAGTTCTCGTATCGCCTCTTCACGCAGCGCCTCCCGGTCCAAGCGCGCAATCGACTCCCGTATCGGCACTCCGATCAACCGCGGGCGACGGCCGCGAAAAGAACCCACTGTCGACGGATGCGATACCGCAATCCACGGGGTGAACCAAGCGGCAACTTCGTTCGCCAACCCCGGAACGCCGTTGGCTTCGTGGACGATGGCGGGAACCCCCAACAGCCGGGCGGCGACTATCGCCGGCAAACTCGGGTACCCGCCCATTCCGACGACGACTCCCGCGCGCGCTCGGCGCAGAACACGCAAGGCTTGCACCGTGGCCGGCACCATCGATGCGGGCCCGGTCACCGCTTTCCGACCTCGCCCGAAGGGCCGCACCGAAGTTCGGTACCCGCGATAGCCGGCGGCGGCGAGCAAATCACGCTCGACATCGCGCGCGGTGCCGATGAAGCAGACCGACGCATCGGGGCGCAGGCAGCGCACCGCATCTGCGATGGCCAGTGCGGGAATGAGATGACCGCCGGTTCCTCCAGCGGCGACGACAATTGATTCGGTCATCGGGAAGCTCGAGCGCCTCCTTGCCGGCGCGACACGCGGCCGGCGGCTTCCTCGATCACCTTCGGCGGCCATTGCTCCTGGCGCGCGATGTTCACGAGGATCCCCAGTGCCACCATCGTGAACATCAACGACGACCCCCCGAAGGAGACCAGAGGCAACGGCACACCGGTGATCGGGAGCAGCCCGGTGACTGCGCCCATGTTCACGATGCCCTGGCCCAAGATCCACGCGGTGATACCTCCCGCGACGATGCGGCCGAACGTATCAGGCGCGCGCCGGGCGGTTCGCACGCCTGCATAGCCGAGCAGGACGAACAGCCCCACCACCGCCAATGTTCCAATCAGTCCGACTTCCTCTCCGATGATGGCCAAAATGAAGTCGGTGTGCGCGTTCGGCACGTACATCCACTTCTGCCGGCTGGCACCCAGCCCGACTCCGAACAATCCCCCAGACCCGAGCGCAATCCGCGCCTGCACCGCCTGGTACCCGGTGTCGAGCCGGTCCGCGAACGGATTCAAGAAACCAAACAGCCGCTCTCGCCGATACCCCTCCGACAGCGAAAGTGCCGCCGCCACCCCCATGCCGACCGACCCCATCATCCCCAAGGTCCCAAGCGGGGTCCCCGCCAAGAACAACACGACGAACACAATGCTGCCCAGAATGACGGTGGTCCCAAGATCCGGCTGCAACATCACCAGGCCCCCAACCAACCCGGCCATCACGCCCAGCGGGACCATCGCATCCTTAACCGTGCGAAGTCGCGATCCCTTTCGCACGCACAGGTCGGCCGCGACCAGCACTAGGGCAAGCTTGGCAAGCTCGGACGGCTGAAAGCGCGCCGGCCCAACGGCGAGCCATCGAGTGGATCCGCCCGCGCTCATTCCCATCGACGGATGCAGCACGACTACCGCCAGCCCCGCCACCGAGGCTATGTACAAGCCGTACCCCAAGCGGCGGAAGTGCCGGTAATCGATACGAGAAACAACCAGCATGGCCACAACCCCCGCCACCGCCCACTCGAGCTGGTGTGCGAAGATCACGAAGGACGAGCCGTACCGCTGAAACGCAGTCACCCATGAAGTGCTCAGGATCATCAGCAGGCCGCCGCCCAGCAGGAGTCCGGTGACCGTGATCACCAGAGTCGCGCTCGTCGTCATCGGCCACGGGGAGCGCCGTGCCGTCGCGTGTGCGCGCGCAAGCCATCCGGCCGGCTTGCGAACCAACCGCACAACAGTCACACCCGCTCACCTCCGAGCGCCGCCACTGCGGCGCGAAACGCCTCACCTCGAGCCTCGTAGTCGACGAACATGTCGAACGACGCGCACGCCGGAGATAACAGTACGGTGTCACCGGCGCGAGCCGTGGCATGCGCGCACTCGACCGCCTCTCGCATGCTCGCAGCGCGCTCGGTCGGAACGCCTGCCGAAGCGAAAGCCGCTTCCACTTCCGCGGCCGATTCCCCGATCGCCACCACCGCACGAACTCGCGGTGCCGCGAGCGCAAGCTCGCCAAGATCCAGGGCCTTATTTCGTCCTCCCGCGATCAGGATCACGCGGTCCAACTCGGCAAGCGCCGCAAGCGTCGCGTGCGGATCGGTCGCCTTGGAATCGTTGATGTAGGTGACTCCGTCGAGCACCGCCACCGTTTCCGTGCGGTGCGGCTTCGGCCGGTAGGCAGCCAGCCCTTCCCCCACACGCTCGGGGTCCATTCCTAGAGCGCATGCCGCGGCCGCGGCCGCCGTAGCATCGGCCCGCCCCGGTCGGCCGCGAACTTGGAGCCGGCTCACCTCGACAACGCGACCTTGCGGAACGACGATCCACCCGTCTTGGATGCCTGCACCACCGGCCGGCACGGCATCCTCGTCGAACGGGACCCGCCTGGCCGCAGCATGCGACGCGAATTGCGAGAACGCCGAGTGAAAGACGGCAGTGTCCTCGGGAGTCTGAATCTCGAAGATCCTGGCCTTGTCCGCCGCATACACCTCGAAAGATCCATGCCAGTCCAAGTGATCCGCGGCAACGTTGAGCAACACCGCAACCGGCGCGCGGAACTCGACGATGGAATGCAGTTGAAAACTGGAAACCTCCGCCACGATCGCCGGACCATCTGCCGAAACCAGAGGATGTCCGATGTTGCCTGCGGCCGTCGCCGAGACACCACATGCAAGCAGCGCGGCCACGGTCATCTCGGTCGTCGTCGTCTTACCGTTGGTTCCCGTGATCGCCACCAGCGGACGAACGCCCAGCCGGTACGCGAGTTCCACCTCACTCCAGACCGGAATCGCGTTCGATGCCGCCGCAGTCATCCATGCCGAAGACGGAGCGATGCCGGGGCTCGCGACCACTAGTTCCGCACCATCAAGATCTTCGGGATTCGTTCTGCCTAAGACGCTGCGCGCGTCGAGGCCACGGGCGCGCGCCCGTACGATCTCGGAATCCGACGCGTCGAGCACGGTCACGTCCGCGCCGCGCGCCAGGAGAGCGCGCGCGGCCGCCTCGCCCGAGCGTGCCAGACCCAGCACGACAACGCGCGCACCACGCCAGGAGGAGCGTTCGACTTCAGTCATCACCGAGCGCCGCCCTTGGCGAGGAAGTCGGCATAGAACAAGCCGAGCCCGAGCGCCGCGGCAAGCCCGGCGATGATCCAAAACCGCACGATCACCGTGAATTCGGGCCAGCCTCCAAGTTCGAAATGGTGATGCATCGGAGCCATGCGGAATACTCGGCGTCCGAAGCCTCGGAACGAGATGATCTGCATGATGACCGACGTCGTCTCCAGGACGAACAAGCCGCCCAAGACCACCAGGAGTAGTTGAGTGCTCGTGAGTAACGCAAGAGCGGCAAACCCGCCGCCGAGCGCGAGCGAGCCGGTGTCGCCCATGAAGATCTTGGCGGGCGCGGCATTCCACCAAAGAAACCCCGCGCATGCGCCCAACCCCGCAGCCGCGATGACGGCAAGGTCCAACGGATCGGGAACTCTCGTGTAGCAGCCGAGCAAATCCGACGTGACATTGCAGATGTGCCGGAACTGCCAGAAGCCGATGAAGATGTAAGCGGCGAATACCAGTGCCCCGGAGCCGGCAGCCAGTCCGTCCAGCCCATCGGTCAGATTCACGCCGTTCGCGGTCGCCGACATCATCACAAACACCCACAGCACGAAGAACGGCCCGAAGTCCAGCGCGGTCTGTCGCACGAACGACAGCCCCGTCGGGGTGCTTGTATTCGCCACCACTGCAACGGTGAAACCCACCGCGACGACTGCTTGCCCGATCACCTTCGCCTTCTTGTTCAGACCGAGGCTTCGCTGCTTGCGGATCTTCGTGTAGTCGTCGAGGAATCCGACGATCCCCATTCCCACGATCGCCAACAAGACCAGCAGACCGCTCCATCCGAAACGCCCCGAACGACCCGTGGACGCCAGGTGCGCGACGAGGTAGCCCACCGCGATCGCAGCGATGATGACGACGCCCCCCATCGTCGGAGTGCCGCGCTTTTGCTCGTGATGCCCACCGCGCTCGACCCAGTCCTCACGCAGGAGCTGTCCAAAACCACGCGCACGAAACGAACGAATCGCGAACGGCGTTCCGCCGAGGGCGACGAGCAGTCCAACCATCGCGGCCAGCAAGACGCTCTTCACTCGGCATCCCCCAAGGCAGCGGCCACTCGCTCAAGCCCCGCAGCACGCGAAGCCTTCACCAAAACGACCGCGTCGGCTTCCAGCGAGTCGCGCAGCAACCTGATCGCCGCGTCCGCGTCGGGCACGAAGGTCGCCTCCTCGGGCTGCAATCCCTCCAGACGAGCGGCCTCATGAATCGGCCGGGCGTCGGCGCCGACCGTAACGAGTCTGTGAATGCCGAGCCGGACGACGAGACGCCCGATGAGATCATGTTCGACCGTTGACCTTGCCCCGAGCTCTGCCATGTGCCCGAGTACAGCCCATGTCGGGCGCCCGCGGCCCATCGACACCAGCGTCTTGAGCGCGGCAACCGTCGAATCCGGGTTGGCGTTGTACGCGTCGTTGATGATCCGCCTTCCACCTTTGTCGCTGATCTGCATCCTCCATTGCGCCGACTCAATCCCGCCGATTCCCGCTGCGGCGGAGTGCAGCGTTATACCTACCGCGCGCGCCGCCGCCGCCGCGGCCACCGCATTGATCACCATGTGCTCTCCCGGCACGCGCAAGACGACGTCGGTTTGCTCGGTCCCCGCGACGATCGAAAACGACGCACACGCCCGCTCGTCGAGGGTCACGTTCTGCGCGCGCACATCGGCCGCCGGTGACCGCCCGAACGTCACCACCGCCGCGCCGGTCCCGGCCGCCATCTCAAGGACGTTCGCATCGTCTTGGTTCAGTACCGCCACTCCACCGCCACCGAGTGCGTGCACAAGTTCGGACTTCGCCCTCGCGGTGACCTCGATCGAGCCGAACATTCCGATG
Organism: Actinomycetota bacterium; assembly: GCA_041658565.1. Classification (NCBI taxonomy): domain Bacteria; kingdom Bacillati; phylum Actinomycetota; species Actinomycetota bacterium. The sequence continues at coordinate 294,915 of JBAZZY010000001.1, forward strand.
TGTGCCGACCCTACGTTCGTAACCACTGCCACGTCCGGCCCCACGACCGGTGCGAGCGACGCAATGTGCCCGAGGCCACGGCTGCCGACCTCGACCACGAGCACCTCGGTGTCCTCATCGGCCGACAGCACCGTGAGCGGCACGCCGATCTCGTTGTTGTACGACGCGCGGCTGGCCACCGTGCGACGCTCGACGCCGCAGGCTGCCGCGATGAAGTCCTTCGTCGTCGTCTTCCCCGAGGACCCAGTGACCGCGATCACCTTCGCGCGCAAGCGCGCGCGCGCCGCAGCCGCAAGCGCAGCCAGAGCAGTCAGCGGATCCGGAACGCGAACGAGCGGACCCGTCCCCGAGTATTCCGAACCGACGAGCACTCCCACCGCCCCCGCGCGCAGCGCATCTTCCGCATACCGGTGCCCGTCCGAGTGCTCCCCGCGCAACGCCACGAACAGCACACCCGCGCATCCCTGCCGCGTGTCGGTCACCACCGACAGCACACGCGCGCCGCCCTCGCCCTCGAGGGACCCGCCGGTCGCTGCGGCGACGTCGATCAGCGTGAACGCGAGCACAGTTCCTCCAGTATCTCGCGAACAACGATGCGATCATCGAACGGCAGAGTCCGGTCGGCGAACTGCTGCCCGGTCTCGTGGCCCTTCCCCGCGACGACGACCACGTCACCTGGGCCGGCAGCACGCAATGCCTCGGCGATCGCGTCGCGACGGTCCAGGATCGACACGAAGACCCGCCCGGATTCACGCGCGCCGACTTCGATATCTCGAATGATCGCCGCCGGATCCTCCGACCGTGGGTTATCGCTGGTGATCAGCGCCCTGTCGGCCAACTCCGCGCCGATCCGGCCCATCTGCGGTCGTTTTCCGCGATCGCGATCGCCGCCGCACCCGAACACCAAGATCAACGAAGATCCTTGCGGCGTGAACTCTCGCGCGGCGCGCAGAACGCCCTCGAGCGATTCCGGTGTGTGCGCGTAGTCGACGAGCACGGTGAAGTCCTGGCCGGCCTCCACTCGCTCCATGCGTCCGGGAACCCCGGAGAACGACTCGATCCCGCCAACGACAGCATCGAGCGGCCACTCCATGGCGTGGGCGGTCGCGAGGACCCCGAGTGCGTTGGTCGCGTTGTAACGCCCGGGGATCGGAACGCGCACATGCAGGCGCGCGCCGGCCACGTCTACCTCGACAAGGGAACCGGCGCGATCCATCGCGATCCGCAAGGCGCGCACGTCGACCCGATCCTCCCAGCCAAAGGTGACCAGCGGTACGGCCGATCGGGCGATCAGGCGCCGTGCGTAGGGATCCTCCGCGTTCACCACCGCACGCCGGCTCATCTCGGGGCGGAACAGCATGGCCTTGGCCTCAAAGTACGCATCCATGGTGCCGTGCGTGTCGAGATGGTCCCGCGACAGGTTGGTGAAGATCGAGCAGGTGAACACGGTGCCCTCCACCCGCAAGGCGAGGAGCCCTTCCGACGAGGCCTCCATCGCCACACCTCGCACCCCGGCGTCGCGCATCTCGGCGAGCAAGCGCTGCAGGTCGGCTGCCTCCGGAGTCGTGCGCACCCCCGGACGAACCTCATCCCCCACATGGGTGGCGACCGTCCCGATCAGCCCCGCCTTCATCCCCATCGCGCCGAACACCGATTCGAGCAAATAGGCAGTGGTGGTCTTGCCGTTGGTACCGGTGATGCCGATCAGGGTCAGGTCCAGCGCCGGGTGACCGAAGAAGGCGGCCGCCATGGGCCCCATCGCTGCTCGCACCGACGAGACCAGAATCTGAGGGACGCTCGCATTCACGTCACGTTCGACCACCAGCGCGACCGCACCGTCACGGACGGCTCGACCTGCGAAGTCGTGTCCGTCGGCACGCGAGCCGGGGACGCAAAAGAAGACCGTCCCGGGACGGACCGCGCGCGAGTCGAAGGTGATGTCGCCGAAGATGATGTCGCCGCTGCCGACGACGCGGGAACCCGCGACGGCGGATACGAGTTTCGAAACATTCATGGGCACGGCCGTGGATCCTTCCGTCCCCACCCGCGCGCGCGGCAGAGGCCGGCGCGCGCGCACTCTATCACGGCTTTCGAGACCATCTCAGCCCGAACTCGGCGCCGTCGTGGATTGCGATCGTCGGCGAAATCCCGAGCTTTCCCAGGGCAAACTGCGTGATCTCCCGGAACACCGGAGCGGCGGTCAACGCCGCGAACCGCGTGCGCGGATTGTCCATGGCTACCAGGACGACGATACGCGGGTCGTCGGCCGGAGCCAGTCCGGCAAACGTCGTAACGATGTTCCTCGAATAGCCGCGGCGGTCCTTCAACGGCACGCGCGCGGTTCCCGTCTTGCCTCCGACCAGGTACCCGGGGATGCGCGCGCGCGAGCCGGTCCCGTGCTCGACCACGCCGACGAGCATGCCGCGCACCTGCGCCGCGGTGTATGGCTGCACCACCCGCACGGCCCGAGCCGCCGGCACCGGGGTAACCGAGCCGTCGCTCTCGACGACGCCACGGACAAGTCGCGGGCGAACCCGGACACCGTCGTTCGCCAGCGTCGCGTACACCGACGCCACCTGCAGCGGCGTCGCGGCGATCCCCTGCCCGATCGGGATAGTCGCGATGCTCGTTCCCGACCAATCCCCTACCGGGAGCAACACGCCCGAGGATTCCCCTGGGAAGCCTACCTGCGCCGAGCTGCCCAACCCGAAGCGGGTGAGGGCGTCGTACAGCCGCTTCGGGCCGAGCTTCAGCGCGACCTTGATCGTTCCAACGTTAGACGACTCAGCGATGGCTTGTGCGTAGGTGATTCGCTCGACCGGGTGCGAGTGCGAATCGTGGAACACCTGGTTGGCTACGCGAATCGTCGACGGTACGGTCAGTTGGTCCTCCGGGGTAACAATTCCAGCCTCGATCGCCGCTGCCGCGGTAACAACCTTGTTCACCGATCCCGGCTCGTAGGCGTCGGTGACGGCTCGGTTGCGTCGTTCGTCCGGAGTCGAATCGGAGAGCCTCTCCGCTTCGAAGGGAGGGTAGTTAGCCATCGCCAGAACGTCACCGCTGCGCGGGTCCATCACGATGGCCACACCGTTGCGCGCGCCGTTCTCCCGCACACCGCGGGCCAGCGCGTCCTCAGCGAAGAACTGCAAGTCCCGGTCTATGGTGAGCGCCAAGCCCTTCCCGGGAGTCGAGGTTCGCACCCTGCTGCGACCCTGAGGGATTGGCCGTCCACGGGGGTCTTGCTCGATGATCTCCTGGCCCGGCGTTCCCCCAAGGGTCCGCTCGTACTTGAACTCAAGCCCCCCGAGCCCCTCGCCGTCCGTACCGACAAACCCGATTAACTGGCTCGCCACAGACCCGGCTGGATACGCCCTCAACGACTCTGGGTGAGATCCCACGTAGGGCAGGTCCAGGGCCGTCACTTTGTCGACGACCGCCGGTGAGACCCTTCGCGCCAGGTAAGTGAAGTTCACGTCCACGCCCAAGCGCTGTACCAGATCCGACTCCGCGATCCCGAGGACCGGCGCCAGCAAGCGGGCAGCCACCACGGGATCGGTTATGGCGCGCGGATGCGCATACACGGCGCGCGTCTCGACGGAGACCGCCAGCGGTGTCATGTTCCGGTCGTAGATCGCGCCCCGACGCGCCGGAAGATCGATCGTGCGAAGCCGCTGCTCCTCCCCGAGCATCTGCAGGGGTTGCGCCTGCACAACCTGCAACTGCACCAATCTCCCGGCAACCAAGCTGAGCGCAAGGGTCAACATGACGAGCATCGAGACCAACCGCGTTGTCGAGCGGCTTCCCGCACGACGCGCCCCGTTCCTGCCCCGCCCGCGTCTTACTGCCGCCAACGGAACCCTCCCCCTACCGGCGGTCACCGGCGGGACGCCCGGTCCGCACACCGTTTCGGTCCAGCACCACCACGTCCGTTGCGGGAACCATCCCAAGCTTGCGCGCGCGCGCCGCGACCGTTCCGGGAGCGCCGAGGCGGGCCACTTCCAGATCAAGTGACTGCATCCGAGCCTGCTTGACCGCCAGTTGGCCGCTCAGCCGCGATTCAGTGATCGAGGCCTGCCCAAGCAGCACCTGGGCGCTGATCAGGGCAAACAACGAGAGACCGGTAGCCGCGAGGGTCAGGACGACGAACCACGAAGGGGGGCGCCGGCCCGGCACCGGGCGGCCACGCACCACTTCGAGGTGACGTGGCCGCTCCGGCGCCGGGACCGGTCGCCTGGGGCTAAGTGCGGACCGCGAAGTAGGAGTCATGCAGCACTCCCTCCCCCGAACGGTCCTGTCGATTCGGGCCGCGCAGCAAGACGCTCTGCAGCGCGCAGGCGTCCCGCAGACGCGCGCGGATTCCGCGCAACCTCTTCGTCCTCGGGACGGACCGGCTTCTTGGTAAGAATCCGCAGGCGGGGCGACTCGGCGCCGGCCTCGGCTCGCAGAGCCCGCTTCACGATGCGGTCCTCCAGCGAGTGGTAGGACAGTGCGACGAGACGCCCGCCTGGTGCAAGCACGTCGACCGCCTGCGGCAGGGAAGTCTCGATTGCCTCAAGTTCTCGATTGACGGCGATGCGCAACGCTTGGAAGGTGCGGCGCGCCGGATGCGGCCCTCCCCGGCGCGCCGCTTGGGGGATGGCTGCCAGAATCGCTTCGACGAGTTGGTCGGTAGTCTCAAGTGGAGCGCGCTGCCGGGCCGCGACGATGAACTTGGCGATCCGAGCCGCCCAGCGGTCCTCTCCGTAAGTCCAAATGATTCGGCTGATCTCGCGCTCGGAGTACTCGTTCACGATCGAGCGAGCGGAAACTTGCTGCGTCGTGTCCATTCGCATGTCAAGCGGCGCATCGTGCTGGTAGGAAAAGCCACGCTCCGGCCGATCGAGGTGCATGGAGGACACGCCGAAGTCGTAGACCACCGCGTCGGTCCTTCCCCACCCGTTCTGCGCCACCAGCTCCCCCAAGTCCTCGAAGTTCCCGTGTACCAGTCGAACCCGATCCCCGAACTCCGCTAAGCGCTCTCCCGCCAAGCGGAGCGCCTCTGGGTCCCTATCGATTCCGAGCAACCGGCCAGCGGGCCCCATGGCCC